>NZ_JBHIQS010000005.1:0-128058 GCF_042196685.1 Bartonella sp. AC329YNZD
TGTGGTGGCTGGTTGCCCATTTATTTAGATAATCAGGATGTTGAGGTCATCAGTTCCAACCTTGCAAGAGATATTTTGAAGCATAACAAGCAGGGAGAACATTTATGTGGTTGGAAAGATGGCTAGAAAAAACACAAAACGATACAGAACTTATAGAAGCAGAAAAATGATGTCACGTTATACCAAACAGATTGTATTCATTATACTCTTATTAGCGCTTGATTTTTTGCATCTCATAGAGGCATTGGAAAATATTTTTACACAAAAATCAAATATCCAACTCTAAATACACTCTGGACGTGCAAAATTTTTTAGCAAATGGATTATTAATTTTGCTTGTTTTATGGATGCGACAGATAATATCCTCTCACACTTAAAAAAGCGGATAATCAAAAGCCGAATAATAGAATGCTTCACTGGTTTTCTATGATCGATGGCATAACAAATCCTGTTTAATAATATTCATAAAAGTGCTATTTCGTGATTTTGCGTTACTTAAAATAGTATGTAGAGAGATAACGTGTAAGCATTTAATGTAGGCCAATAACGTCGATAATATTTTCCTTCTGGAGAAAAAATTTTAGTGAAATTATTTGTAACAAGTAATACCTTTTCGTAAGCATCATCTACTTCAGCAATGAGATAGAGATACATTTCTTTAACACCGGTGCTTTGAAGTTTTTCGGCATAATACATTAATTGAAAAACACCTGAATTTTTGTAATCTGCTGTAGGACCTTTAAACTCTATTAAGACAGCACGGTTCCCATTCTCAGAGTCAAAATACACAGCTATATCAGGTCGACTCCGTAATTTTTTATTACTTTCCTCAGAAGTCGATAAAAGCAAATTAACCTTAGTAATAAAGGACTTTATTTCCTTTTCACTTTGTAAATAGCTGTAGCTCATTAAGTTGTCATCAAGTATCCACAAATTATTCTCTTTTAATGGTAAAGATAAGGTTTTATCAGCAGTGCATTGTTGTGGAATAAATAAATTATGAATTTCTTTCTCTAAGGTATTAGGTTTTAATAATTTAGAGAGCTCATTCAAAATATCATCTCGGAATTGAATATATTGAGTTAACTCCAGACTAGCAAAATTTCGTGCTTCTTGTAAATTCTTTTTCGGTGTTCCTTTACCTTCACGAAGAATCTTTCTAAATGTCAACTTCCTTTTTGAATATTCTCTTTCTGCTTTTTCAATAAATGAATCTTCTTTTGAGAAACCACCAATTACATACTTTGTGTCTAGAAAATCTACTAAATAAGGATATTCTTCAGAAATTTTTTTGAGAAGAGCGCTCTTTTTTTCTTTAATTTCTGGAAATCTTATATTAATTGTTTCATCCAAAATACTCTCTAGTTTTTGATTAATATCATACCAAGATAGTTGCGTTTCTAAGTCAGGATTTGTTTCATTAATCTCAAACTCATTTCGTTCATCGTTAACATATTTGTCAAAAACAGGAGATTCCAATAAAAATATCATAATCATATCGTTTATTGGATTGATATTTATAAACTTTGAAAAAGGCATGACAGTACGATTATTAGCACAATAGAAAGCTTCTATTTTAGCTTTAGAGTTTACGTTCTGTTCGAAATAATAAGAAAGGGTGAAGGGAATCTTTACAAAAATTTTATTTTCTAAGTAAGGTCAATCTTGCGTATTTATTGTTCTTTTCTCTAAATTTTCTATGTCCTTTAAGTTATTTAAATCTTCTAAATTTTTTACATCATGTACATAAAAGTTAATTTGAATATTTTTTTACTTTCAGTAAAAAAAGTAAAGGAAGGAGATGATAATAAATTTCGTTACGGACTAAATTTATATCTAAATCAGTTTGTTCATGAGTTTCTTGTAAATGCAAATGTGTAGTCCACCATTTATAGTTTTCGCTATTTTCCTTTTTAAAAGAATCTTGTGTAAACTGCGGAGTGAAATTTAGTGAAATTTTAGTATGATGTTCATTTTTGCTAAAACTAACAATTTTAACTGCCTTGAATATTTTCAAGTAAGTAATACGTCCAATCCCTTTACATCCTTCTTGAATTTTATAATCACTTTTGTAGGTAGAGAAAGATTTGATATTTTCTTTTGTAAATCCATCTCCATTATCAAAAACACTTATAGAAAAAACTGGTTGATTCTTCCATAAATCCGTATTGCCATAAAGTTGAAATAAAATATCAATTTTTGTCGCATGAGCTTGTATAGAATTAACTATAGCTTCCTTAAGAACTGTAACGATATTCGTTTTTGGAGAAAGATCGCGAATTATAGCATTAAGCTTGACAAGCATGAGTACACCAATATATTTTATTTATATATCTCGTTGTAATATTTAAATTTTATGATGATATTAAACGCACTGTGCCTGATGAAAATTAATAACTTCTTACCATAATAGATATTGTATATGCTTGATAATGGTTTTTGTACAGTGATCGTGGAAAATATTCTACTTGTAAAAAATAATGTACCACTTTTGTCTTTTGTCGAGATTGACAAAAGACTTGTTCTTGTGGGGATGAAGGAAAAGATAACTGAACTCTATGCTTTAGATCAGAAAGCAGCAGAACATTAAGGATTTATCAGAATTCAAAAAATTATTAGAGAAAGTCGGCAAAAAAGAATGCTCTTTGTAAAAGCAAGTTTGAAAATCCTATTCCCTAACTTTTATCCACGTACCCCGTACTTTAAAAAAGATATATAAAATCGATAGATTATGTACAGTAAAAAGAAACATGGTACGCCCAAGGGGAATCGAACCCCTGTTTCCGCCGTGAAAGGGCGATGTCCTAACCGCTAGACGATGGGCGCAAACCAATTATGAGGCTTATAGAGAGGATCTTTTTACTTCGCAAGCCCTCTGTGTCATTTTTTTTGAAAAAAGTGTGTTTTCTTGAATAATTTTTGAGAGACTCTTGGTTGGATCATTTTATTTTTTAAGATTTTTTATAGAAAAAATATAGAGTTATCATGATTGATAGAAAGTTGTGATGTGAGATTTGTCCCAGTGAATGATATTTTCGTTTATTTTTGGTTTGAGGCGTAGGTAAAACGATCAAGACAACATTTTAACAGCATTTTAAATATGTTTATTTTTTGCATATTTTATTGTTTGTTATCTTATGCTTGCACATGAGAATATTATTTAACTTGCTTGAGAGAGCTTTTATACAAAACTTGCTTGCTTGAGTTTATCATAAAATAAAAACTAAAAAGTTGTATATTTTATGAAGTAGAAAGCCGATATTTATTACCAAGGTAACAAATAATACGAATCATACAAAAGTTTCTTTTGAAGCATAAGCTACAGAATCCTGTCAGTTTAGCAAAATATAAAATAAAAAAAGTCTGTATGATCAAAATGAAAATTATTAAAGTAAGTTTTACAGAATATATTAAAAATTGTTTTTTATCATCTTTAATTTTATATGGTTGTAAGAAATTTAAAATTAAAAGCTCTTTTATTTGTTTCATTCTTTTTGCGTCTCATATGAGAGAGTGTTTTTTGTTTAATGTTTGTTGATTTAGAAGAGATGTGTGTGTGTTCTTTCCAAGTTTTCAATATTTTTTCGCGTGTTATTGATTGTTTTTTGAGAGATTTTTTTACTTTTGAAAAAGCAAAGCAATTTTTTATGGTAACTTGCATTTATGAGTTTTGCAGGTTTTCATTCTGAATTAGATATTTTATAAAGATTCTGAAATCTTTGAAGACAATAAATATTATATTTTTAGGAATGTTGATTGAACAAGCGGGGATAATTCTATTAGAAAAAATGAAATGAATAGAGCAGGGTATTTCTTTTGTTTTTATGAACATAAGTACTTTTTGTGTTGATTGGCACATCATTTAAACGATTTTTCAATGAAGATAGGGATCAGTGGTTAATAATGGCAGAAGCTTTAAAAGTTGGTGTTGCGGGACTTGGTACAGTTGGTACTTCAGTTGTTCGAACTCTATGTGAAAAAGCGAATAGTTTAGCTTGTCAATGTGGACGATTCATCAAAGTTGTTGCTGTTAGTGCGCGTGATAAAGGCCGCAATCGTGGAATTGATCTCAGTAATATAAAATGGTTTGATTCACCTGTGGAGTTGGCTGCTTCTGATGAGATTGATGTTTTTGTAGAGTTAATTGGTGGTGAATTGGATGTGGTGTATACCGCTGTTAAGAGAGCGCTTGAGGCGGGACATCATGTTGTAACAGCCAATAAAGCTCTTCTTGCTCAACATGGAGTAGAGCTCGCTATAATTGCAGAAAAAAAAGGTGTTTTTCTTCATTTTGAAGCAGCTGTTGCTGGGGGAATTCCTGTTATCAAAGCGATGAGAGAATCACTTGTTAGTAATCGCATATCGCGAATTTATGGTATTCTCAATGGAACCTGTAATTATATATTAACACGTATGTTTACGGAAGGTCTTTCATTTAAAGATTGTTTAGCAGATGCACAGAGACTTGGGTATGCTGAAGCAGATCCAAGTTTTGATATTGAGGGAAATGATACTGCTCATAAATTAGCTTTGTTGACAAGCTTGGCATTTGGAACTGCTGTTTCGTTAGATAATGTTTATGTTGAAGGAATTCATAATATTTCGCAAATTGATATTCGAGCAGCTGATGAATTGGGGTATCGGATTAAGCTTTTAGGGGTTGCATTAAAAACGGATTCTGGAATAGAGCAACGCGTTCATCCAACAATGGTACCAACATCCTCGATGATTGCACAGATAAATGGTGTAACCAATGCTCTTTCTATTCAAAGTGATTTATTAGGTGAATTACTGTTTTCTGGTCCCGGTGCCGGAGGAAAGGCAACAGCATCAGCCGTTATTGGTGATTTGGCTGATATAGCAAAAGCACGTTCTGGTTTTCAGTATGCACCTGTTTTAAGACGCCCAGCATTAGAACTTGCTCCTCATAAAAAAGCACGTATTTCGCATCATGCAGGTGGTTATTTTATTCGTTTAAATGTTCATGATCGTACTGGTGTTTTTGCCGCGGTCGCAAGGCATATGGCTGATAATCACATCTCATTGGAGTCGATTGTTCAAAGATCTTTTGTAGAAGATCAAATTGAAAAAACAATTATTTTAATTACGCATGAAACAACAGAGGTGAATGTACGACAGGCACTTGCAGAAATTGAAAAAGATGGACATCTTGTTGCAAAATCTCAATTTATTCGTATTGAACCTATGGCAGAGAATTGATAACTTTCTTGATAATGACAAAAAGGTAAGCTTGAGTTCTTTTGTCTCTTGTGGAAAATTTTCATCTTTGCCAAAAACTTTATTCTTAGTATTTAATAAGGACTCATATTTTTTCTGGTATTCATTCGGTAGGATTTTTTCATATGCCCACAACTCAGAAGATTTTAAATGGACTTGATCGTATTTTGACACTTGAATTGGTACGTGTTACTGAACGTGCTGCTGTTGCTGCTGCACGCTGGCGCGGACGTGGCGATGAAAAGGCTGCGGATCAAGCTGCTGTAGATGCAATGCGGCAGGAACTTAATCGATTGCCTATTGATGGTACAGTGGTGATTGGTGAAGGTGAGCGGGATGAAGCGCCTATGCTTTATATTGGAGAAAAAGTAGGTCTTCAAAGTGGATTGGCGATCGATATTGCACTTGATCCACTAGAGGGAACAACACTTTGTGCTAAAAATATTGCCAATTCTTTGGCTGTGGTTGCAATTGCTGAAAAGGGTAACCTCCTTTATGCTCCTGATGTTTATATGAAAAAAATTGCTATTGGTCCTGGTTATCCAAAGGGAATAGTAGATATAGATGCTTGTCCTGCCGATAATATCCATGCTCTTGCAAAGGCTAAAGGAGTAGCCGTTAATCAGATTACTGTTTGTATTATGGATAGACCTCGTCACGAAAAATTGATTGATGAAGTACGAGCAACAGGAGCAGCGATTCGCTTGATTGGGGATGGAGATGTGGCTGCTGTTATTGATACAACTGATCCAGAAGAAACAGGTATTGATATCTATATGGGGATTGGTGGAGCTCCAGAGGGGGTCTTAGCTTCTGCTGCTTTGCGCTGCATTGGGGGACAGATGCAAGGTCGTTTGCTGCTTGATACAGAAGAGAAAATTGCTCGTGCAGCTAAAATGGGGATTAGTGATCCCAATAAGGTTTATACAATGGAAGAAATGGCAAAGGGTGATGTTTTGTTTTCAGCAACAGGGGTGACAGATGGTAATATGCTTTCTGGCGTTAAATTCACGCCTCGCTATATTCAAACAGAAACTCTCGTAATGCGTTCCCATACGGGAACAGTCCGCAATATTAAAGCACAGCATAAAGATTATTCAAAATTTGATTAATATTTTTTGTAGTCGCTAAAAAATAGAGAAACTTTTTAGTGAGCACGTACGCTTCCATGAAGGTAGATATGTATTCATGGAAGCGTTATAAATATAAAAATATCTCATTATTATGAGAGCTGGATAGAATGTACCCAGCCGTTTTTGTCTTCTATGTCCCCTTTTTGAAGGCCAACCAATTGTGTACGAAGCTGCTTTGTAATTTCTCCAACTGTTTCATTTCCAATAATAAACTCTCCCCCTTTATATTTAAAACGACCAATTGATGTGACAACGGCAGCTGTACCACAAGCAAAGACTTCTTTAAGATGTCCACTCTTTGCATCTTCTTGGAGAGATTTAAAGGAATAAGGACGCTCTTCTATCTCTAATCCTATTTGTTTTGCCAATTCTAAGAGCGAATGACGTGTTATTCCTGGAAGGATTGTTCCATTAAGTGGAGGAGTTACGAGTGTATTATTGTCCATAATAAAGCAGACATTCATACCACCAAGTTCTTCAATCCATTCATGTTCAACCATATCGAGAAAGAGCACTTGGCTACAATTGTTTTCAGTTGCATTTTTTTGTGCAAGTAAGCTCGCTGCATAGTTTCCACCACATTTGGCAGCCCCTGTCCCCCCTGGACCGGCTCGACTATAATCTGTTTCAATCCAAACGCTGACAGATTTTTCTTCTCCTTTGAAATAGGATTCAACTGGAGAGGCTATGATACAAAAAAGATATTCTTGAGAAGAGCGAACACCCAAAAAGCTTTCATTGCCAAACATAAATGGACGTATATAGAGGCTAGCATTGGGATGGTCGGAAACCCATTTTTGATCAATTTTTACTAATTGATGAACGGCATCTAGAAAAATATTTTTTGGTAATTCTGGCATCGCTAACCGTTGTGCTGATTCTATAAAGCGTTGTGCATTGGCATCAGGACGGAAGAGCAAGATGCGTCCATCTTTTGCACGATATGCTTTTAAGCCCTCAAAAATTTCTTGTCCGTAATGCAAAACGGTACTTGCAGGATTAATTTCTAAAGCTTTGTATTGAGAAATGATGGCATTATGCCAGCCTTTGTCTTCAGTCCATTGAATAGTACACATGTGATCTGTAAAAAACTGACCAAAACCGGGACTTTGTAGAATTTTTTCACGTTTTTCTTCTGACAGAGGAGATGGGTGTTTTTCTATTTTAAAGGGAAGCGATGATATGGGAGATTTCATAAAAAACCTTCTGAGTATGTTTCATTTTTATTAATAAAAATAATGAAATATTTTAATTATAACTCTATTATTAACAAAACCTTTGTGTCAATGTTTTATTATAGAATACAAAGGGGTTTATTATAGAATTCAAAGGCTAGGGTAGGGTGGATATTTTAATTCTATCCCTGCCTCTTCTCCTCAACTTTATGAAGTAAGCTGGAACTTTTGTCTATAATTATCGTTTTCTCACAATAAGTATCTGAATAATTTCATATATGCATATTTTCTAGAAATTTAAAGGTAAGGGAATTGAGAAAAGGAATCCACTATGATTGATAAAAATTATCACACATATGAAGAACGTATGGCCGCAGAAAGAAGAGGTCGTGAACAACCTGTTTCAATCGCTAAGGGTATTTTTGCTATTCTTCTTGCGATGGTTATTATCTGGTTTATTTTTGGTTTTTTAGGATCTTTTTTTGCAAAATCTCCTGAACATAGTTCGCGTTATAATACCCCAGAAACAAGCCAAAGCGTAACAACGCCCAAAAAAGATTTAAATTCGCCTCCCCTTGTACCTTATACTTATAAGGGTACGGAGTGATTTTTTCATAAATATAATCTTTTAGATAGAGCAAAAATCGACGTAGATTAAGGAATAAAGTCAGCACAAAGACATAAGCGAAAAAGATTGAGGGAATTGTAATTTCTAACGTTTTCGATAAGTAATGAGCTGGTATGGAAATAAATAATGCAACGGTTGTTAAAACCGCTGCATTATTGGTTTAGCGTGTGATGAAGCAGCTTCCACCAGAACTTTTAATGGATTCACAAAGGATTATGGCTTCATTACGGTCTTGCGCTTGAATCCGAACACGGTAATAAGTGCCTTTTCCTGGTATAAAAGCGGATTGAATATTTAAAGGACGGGCACCGATAAGGAACCCAAATTTAGATTTCATATTTTTTAAAGAATCTCTAGCTAGCTCATGCGTTGGTTGAGATGCAAGTTGTACATAATAACTTTCTGAATTTTGTGGTGCAACTCTGTTTGATGAGGTGGGGCGAGATGCAGTCTCTGTTTCGACTTGTGCATTTCTCTCTGCATGAGAAGGAATTGGGATAAATTTTTCTTCAATATTTGAGCTAGAATTATTTTCTGCGATTATTTTATCAATATTATTTTTGAGATCATGATCTCTTTCTTGGTCGTTTATATCAGAATCATGGGACGAATCTTGAAGTTCATTAGAAGCTTGATCAATGCTTTCTTCAGATTGAGCAGCAGTTTTGCTGTTTGTTTGATGCGCGGGGGCTAGTGTAACTGTACCATCTTGATTGACAATAACAGTTTGTACTTCTCGCATTGGAATAGTATGATTTATGGCTTCTGTGACTGCATCTTCAACATCAGATTCATTTAAAGACGATAAGGAAACGCTTGAAGATTCTTCAGGGTTTAATTCTTTTAAATTTTCAGGTTGTTCAGA
The DNA here is from genome assembly GCF_042196685.1 of Bartonella sp. AC329YNZD. Lineage (NCBI taxonomy): Bacteria > Pseudomonadati > Pseudomonadota > Alphaproteobacteria > Hyphomicrobiales > Bartonellaceae > Bartonella > Bartonella sp. AC329YNZD. Next base: position 9,040 of record NZ_JBHIQS010000005.1, read on the forward strand.
GTTATCAATAAGAAATTGTTGTGTATTTTCTTGTTTCTCATTTTGTTCAGTTGTTTGTTTATAGATATCTAAATTATGTGCAACATCATTTTTCGTTTCAGTTGTTTCTGGTTTGAATTTAAAAGGCGTATTATCAGCGTGGATAATGACCGTTTCTTGATTTTTTTGTGATGGCATAAAAAAGTGAGAATAACCAGCAAACCCAATTCCTATTAAAATAAGTATAAAAAAACCTTTAATGAAAGTTTTACCAAAAATAAAACTTTTTAAGGGAGGAGGAGCTGATGGATGCGTGGGAACCTCATCTGAGCTTGTGTATGATGAATTCTCGCTAAAAGAGGGAAAATTATATTCCATATTGGCAGAAGAAAAATAGTCGGAGTTTTGTTCTTTAGAGTTTATATAAACACCTTCTTTTGAATTTTGCATAGACTGATGAAAAATTTCACTAAAAACCTCATTTTTCTGTTGTTTTTGAGAAAAATTATCCGTTGGGACATTCCCTACATTGAGTACATCAGCAAATTCTTCTTCTAAACCACCATTAGTTGGCACATCATATTCTGGCGCTTCATACGGAACTTCTGGAACCATAATAGGGCCAGTTTTTTCTACGATTTCCTCTGAAAATTTATAAGTATCAACATTGGGAGGGGGAGTATCTCTGTGCGTATAGTTATGGGTAAAAAAGTCATCCGTTTGTTTTGTATTTAAAGAGGGGGATGAGGAAAGAAACTCATCTAAATTATTTTCATTATATGAAATTTCTCTATTTGGGTTAGACGCACCTTCGGCGTTATTGATGTATTGGGCTCGAGCCTCATCATATATCGGAACTTTTTCGCTATAAGTTTCTTGTTGTGAGGGGTTTTCTTCAAAAAAATGGGGATAATTGGTTTTATGATCTTCTTGTGAAGCTCCCTTTAAATAAGATTGTCTATCAACTGGTGGAGAATCTAAAGGTGAGGAGAAGGTACTTGTTGTTTGATTTCTTGTAGTGTTTTGTCTTTCTGACACAAGATTAGAAGATGAGAAAAACTCATTTTCCTCTGTAGAAGAGGAGGAATCAGGATAATCTTTTTTAATCCAATTTTCTTGATCAGCTGAAATTTTATAGGGATGGTTTATAGGAGTGTCATAGAGGTTTTGATTGTCATCATAAGTTTTTTGTATATTCGTAGCCTCAGGTTGTTGTGAATTTATTTGTGAAAAACGATTGGTTTGTTCAACATCTTCTGGTGTCTCTCTCTTATTTTCACGCCTTTCAGATTTATCAAAAAAGAAATTTTCTGATTCTGATTGTGACATAAGATTACTTTTTTCAAGAAAAGGATCAGCACTGGTTGCTGTTGTTTTCTGTTGATGTGATTGATTTTTGGGGATTGGTAATGGAGAAAGCGCATCTAAAATTTGTTCTTCATCATGATTGTTAGATGAAGAATATTTCTCTTCAGATAAATTATTTTGTTTTGAATGGTTGAAAGAAGCAGCTTGTGCAATATCTGAGGCTTTTGCGTTGCTGGTTGCATGCAAGCCCCATTGTTTTTTTTGATCATCAAACGGTAAGTCATGTGCTAAATTATTTTCAAGTTCCTCTTCTAGAAAGGACAAATCAAAATCATCATCATGGGATGATATTTCGGGGTGAGATGTTGATCGATCTGTTTTTAAAGAAGATTGCCCATTTTGGTTTCCGCTTTGTTTGTGCGGATTAAAAATGCGCGTAAGCCTTTCTAAAGGATCATGGTGTTCATGATCGTGTTTTGTTTCGTGTAGATTTTTGCGATCGTTATCGCTCATAGCTTTTCTCACATGATGGTTTGCACTTACGTGCAATCAATGGTTGATTTTGATTTGTTATATTAAAATTATAAATTTTCCCCCTCTCATGCAAGGATACATGAAAAAGTTTATCAATAGAGTACCTATTGTATGTATTTATAGAACTTTTTCAACGCATTTCTATGGGTGCTTCGACTCCTATGATGGTAAGCCCTGATGATAAAATATTGATAACAGCTTGTATCAATCCTAATCTTGCAAAGGATAACTCTTTATCATCGGGTTGAATAAAGCGTAAATTGAGATTTTCACTCCCTTTATTCCAATGGGTGTGAAAGCTGGAGGCAAGGTCATAAAGATAAAACGCTAATCGATGCGGTTCCTTATGAACTACGGCCTGTTCAATGATACGTGGATATTCAGAAAGTTTGCGTATTAACAATATTTCATGGTCATCTGTTAATCGATGAAGATAGGTAATCAATGTATCATTTGAAAAGCTTTTAATATGAAGCGCTTCTTGTGCTTGACGAAAGACTGAGTGACAACGTGCACTTGCATATTGTACGTAAAAGATGGGGTTATCTTTTGATTGTTCTGTTACTTTTGCAAAATCAAAATCAAGAGGCGCTTCACACTTACGGTATAACATCATAAAACGCACAGGATCACGACCAACTTCTTCGACAACATCCCGTAGAGTGACAAATGATCCTGCTCTTTTTGACATGCGGACAGGTTGACCGTTGCGAAAGAGTTTTACCAATTGACATAAGAAAACACTTAATTTGGCTTTATCACCAGAAATCGCTTTTGCCATTGCCTCTAGTCGTTTTACATAGCCAGCATGGTCTGCGCCTAGAATATAAATCATTTCATCAAAATGACGATTAAATTTATCCCGAAAATAAGCAACATCAGCAGCAAAATAAGTGTAAGAACCGTCAGATTTGACTAAAACACGGTCTTGGTCATCACCGACATTTGTTGAACGGAACAAAGTTTGTTCGCTTGGTTCCCAGTCTTCTGTGTTTTGTCCTTTGGGAGGGGGGAGTTTTCCTTTGTAGATATAACCATTTAAAGTGAGGTCGTTGATAGTGTTACGAATGGCACGTGCATTATCTGCATAAAGCATTCGCTCAGAGAAAAAGATATCATGATAAATATTAAGAGCAGCCAAATCTTCGCGAATCATGGACATCATTGCATGAATTGCACGTTCTTTCACAAGAGATAAGGCTTCATCTTTATCCATTGTGAGGAGTTGGTCACCAAACTCTTGAGCAAGCGATTGACCCAATGGTATCAAGTATTCTCCAGGATAGAGTCCTTCTGGAATTTCATTAATTTTTTGCCCAAGAGCTTCACGATAGCGCAATAGTACCGAATGGGCGAGGACTTCGATTTGTTGACCCGCATCATTGATATAATACTCTTTTGTAATGTTATAGCCCGTAAATTGTAGCAAATTGGAGAGAACATCCCCAACAACCGCTCCGCGGCAATGTCCTACATGCATTGGTCCTGTCGGATTTGCTGAGACATATTCAACATTGACGCATTTTCCTTGTCCCATTGGAATACGACCATAAGAAGTGCCTAATTCAAGCATAGATTTTATAGCATCTTGCCAAAATAATTTTGTAAGCTTTATGTTTATAAAACCAGGACCGGCAACATCTATATTTTCGATAGAGGAATCATTTTTAAGAAGTTCTATGATTTTATCTGCAAGTGCACGTGGATTGATTCCAATAGATTTTGCAAGCACCATAGCAGCATTGGTTGATAAATGACCATGGGAGGAATCACGCGGAGGATCAACAGTGATTTTTGATAAATCTAGATCTTCTCCATTTTTTCCTTTTATATCAGATAATTCAATTGATCTCTTAATTTTTTTTTCGAAGTTTTTAAAGATATTCATATTTAGCTTCCATGATGATGCCAAAAGCCATTAAACGAAATTATCTGTATGGTCAAATAAACGCTGATATTCACGTAGAGCGTAGTGATCCGTCATGCCTGAAAGAAAGTCAGCAATCAAACGTGCTAACTCTTGATTTTTTAAGTGCACTGCTTTGCTCTGCCAACTTTCAGGCATTGTATTTGGATTTTCATAATAACAATTGAATAATTTTTGTACAATGCATTTTGCTGCATTGCGACGACTAAGAACCTGTTCATGGTAGTAAAGATTTTTAAATAAAAAGTTTTTTAGTTCTTTTTCATAAACGGTCATTGTCGGTGAAAAGGTAACAATGGTTTGTTTTGCTTGGTGAATATCGTTTATGCTTGTTGGTTTGATGCGTGCTAAATTTTTTTGTGACTGTTTGATAACATCTTCAACCATGGTTGTTATTTGTCTTCGTACAAGTGTGTAACCGCGACGCGTTTGGTCGAGGTGGGGATGCTCATCTGTTATATCTTTTAATATTGCTGCTGTTAGTGAAACATGTTCAAATTGATCGAGTGTTAAAAATTGCGAACGTAGACCATCATCAATATCATGCGCATTGTATGCGATATCATCTGCAATAGCAGCACATTGCGCTTCTAATCCTGCAAAACAATCGAGTGCAAGATCTTGCTTTACATTGTATTGTAAAATATCGATAGGAACCTCCTTATTCTTCGCGTAAGGCCCTAAAAGGGGACCATTGTGCTTTACAAGTCCTTCGAGGGTTTCCCATGTAAGGTTAAGTCCATCAAAATTTGCATAGCGCTGTTCTAGTTTTGTTACAATGCGTAATGCTTGTGCATTATGATCAAAGCCGCCATAATATACCATGGCTTCATTAAGAGCATCTTCTCCAGCATGGCCAAAGGGTGTGTGTCCAAAGTCGTGAACAAGGGCAATGGCTTCGGCAAGGTCTTCATCAAGACACAGGGCACGGGCTAATGTTCTTGCAATTTGAGAAACCTCTATGGAATGGGTTAGGCGAGTACGATAATGATCGCTTTCATCAGCAATAAACACTTGCGTTTTATGTTTAAGACGTCGAAATGCATTAGAATGGATAATACGATCTCTATCTCGTTGAAAAGGTGAGCGTGTGGTGCTCATCGTTTCATGGTATAATCGACCACGGCTTGTTTGTGGATGAGCACTGTATACTGCTCGAGATTGGTAATTGAAGTCGATATTTCCTATATCCATTGCAAGCTGTCTATTATCATCTTAAAATTGAGAGTGGTTTATGACAAATAAACTGCTCTTTGAGTGTAGGATACTCTTTCTTGATGGTTTAATGCAAGGATATATAAAATGAATGTGAAAATTTCAGATGTTGCTGCCAAAAAAATTGCACAGATACTTTTGCGTGAACCCGATAAAATAGCATTACGTATTTCTGTTGAAGGTGGTGGGTGTTCTGGTTTTTCTTATAAATATGACTTGGTTTCTGAAATGTGTGAAGATGACCTCGTTCTCAAAAAAGACGGGGCAGTTGTGTTTATTGATTTACTATCACTTCCTTTTATGGAAGGAGCTGAGATTGATTTTGTTGATGATCTTATGGGGCAGTCTTTTCAAGTCCACAATCCCAATGCTGTTTCATCATGTGGTTGTGGTGTAAGTTTCTCAATTTAAAATGATGGCTGTGTGATATTGTTTCTTGAAAAAAAGATCATGTTGGTCAACAATGCAAAAATGGGTATTCTTATAAAAATAGTGCACCGATGTGTATGGTTGTGCGTGGTGCTTGCTTTATTGACTTGGAGTCACTGTGCTTTTTCTGAAGCAGGAGAAGGGCAAGATCAGCAGCAGAGACAATCAAGGAGTTTTATTGTAAAGACTCAAGAGCAGGAAAATGAAAACTTAGCATCTCAAACACAACTCATTTTGAATGCTCGATTAACAAATAGTCATCCGGATATTGAAAAAGGGCTTGTCTGGCGGGTTTATGCCCCTATTCTAGGGATTGATAATAAATTACCATTAGTGGCAACCTATAAGGGGGGAAGTGCACGTTTTAATCTCGAACCAGGAAATTATCTTGTTCATGTCTCATTTGGTCACACGAGTGCTGTGCGCCATATTCGTTTAGAAAATGGGCAAAGTCTTGTAAAAAACTTTAATCTTAAGGCTGGTGGTGTTATTTTAAATGCAACACTGCTCAATGGCGTAATGAATGAAAAGGAACTCCGTTTTACCATTTATGAGGATGAAAAAGAAAATGATGATACGGGAGTGATTATATCAAATGTTAAACCCCACTCAGTTGTGCGTTTAAAAGCTGGCCGCTACCATGTTGCTTCCCATTATGGTTCTATTAATGCGACGGCTCGTTCGGATATTCAAGTGGATGCTGGTAAAATAACAGAAGCTACTCTTGAACATCAGGCCGCTCAAATTGTCTTAAAGCTGGTCCGACAAGAAGGAGGAGAAGCACTTGCAGATACAAGTTGGTCTCTTGCCAATGATTCTGGTGATATCGTTTATGAAACAGTTGGTGCGTATGTTTCACTCGTGTTAGCGGAGGGAGAGTATATTGCAATTGCTAAAAATAAAGATAAAATTTATCAAAAAGTTTTTTCAGTTGTTTCTGGTCATGATGAAGATATAAGTGTGGTGGCGAATGAACAAAATATGCAACGAATTGATGAAGATGTGGATTGATCGTTGTTCATGGGGGTAAACTATGATGAGAGATGGGGTATGAATTTTGATTGAAGTTTCAACAGTTGGTGTGTTTTTTGCTGGGGCACTCTCTTTTTTGTCACCATGCGTTTTGCCGTTAGTTCCTCCCTATTTGTGTTATATGGCAGGGATTGGTATTGATGATTTTCGTTCAGAAAATCGTGATGAGAAAGTCTTTATACGGTGGACTTTATTGTCTTCTGTTATTGCTTTTGTTCTTGGGTTTACGACTGTTTTTGTTGCTTTAGGTGCCAGTGCTAGCACAATTGGGAAATTCATCGGTTATTATCGTGATTGGTTTGCACTTGCTGCTGGAATTGTCATTATTATTTTTGGTTTAAATTTTTTGGGGATTTTCAAGATCGCTTTTTTATTTCGTGAAGCGCGTTTTCAGACCCATAAAACACCTGCTGGTCCTTTAGGCGCGTATATTATTGGTTTAGCTTTTGCCTTTGGTTGGACACCGTGTATTGGCCCCATTTTAGGGCCTATTATAACGCTTGCTGGAACAAAAGAGACGGTGGGCGAGGGAGCTATTCTCTTAGCAGTTTATGCATTAGGTCTTGCTGTCCCTTTTGTGTTGGCAGCTTTATTTTCGAGCAGTTTTATGCGATTTTTAGGCGCTTTTCGTATTCATTTAGGAAAAGTTGAAAAAATTATTGGTATTTTTCTTCTTCTTACAGGGATTTTGTTTTTAACAGGTTCTATGCAGGATATTTCATTTTGGCTTTTAGAACATTATCCTTCGTTGAGTTATATTGAAGATATTCGTTGGCACAATATTATGAATTTTTTTGGATTTTCTCGTTAGTCTTATGTGTTTTTATGGTTAGAAGTTGTCTTTCTATTGTTCTTGCTGCAGGTGAGGGGACGCGCATGAAATCGCCTCTGCCTAAGGTACTTCATAAAATTGCTGGATTGCCTCTTATATGCCATGTTTTAAAACAAATAGAATTGGCTGGCTCTTCGCAATTAGCCGTTGTTGTGGGATGTGGTGCTAAGGAGGTTACGCACGTTGTTCAGTCATTTGTAAAAGATGTAATGATTTTTGAACAAAAAGAGCGTTTAGGAACTGCCCATGCTGTTTTGTCTGCTCGTTTAGCTTTGCAAAAGGAAGTGGATGATGTTCTCATTGTTTTTGGGGATACGCCTCTCATTCAGCAAGATTCATTGCACCAAATGCGTGCACAGCTTGTTGATGGAGCAGATGTTGTTTTTGCAGGTTTTCATACCCAAAACCCAACAGGTTATGGGCGTCTTCTCGAGAAAAATGGTAAATTGATCGCAATTGTAGAAGAAAAAGACGCTAGCGATAGAGAAAAAAAGATTTCTTTTTGTAATGGTGGAATACTCGCTATGCGCGGAAAACATGCGCTTTCTCTTTTAGAGAAGGTTGATAATAACAATATAAAAAAAGAATATTACTTAACAGATGTTGCTTCTCTTGCAACACGTGAAGGATTAGATGTACGCGTTGTTGAAGTTCCTTTTGAAGATATTGTAGGAATTAATAATTGTTTTGAGCTATCGAGGGCTGATTCTTTATGGCAGAAACGTAAAGCATACGATTTAATGTTATCAGGTGTTACACTCTTAAAACCAGAAACAGTCTATTTTTCTTATGATACAGAAATTGAACCAGGCGTGGTGATAGAGCCAAATATTTATTTTGGGTTAGGCGTAAAAATACACTCTGGTGCGGTTATTCATGCATTTAGTTATCTCGAAGGTGCTGTGGTTGGTAGAGATGCACAGATTGGTCCCTATGCACGTTTGCGTCCTGGAACAGAGTTGGCGAAGGCTGTAAAGGTTGGAAATTTTTGTGAAGTTAAACAAGCTAAGGTAGGAGAAGCTTCTAAAATTAATCATTTGAGTTATATTGGTGATGCCGAAATTGGTGCACATACCAATATTGGAGCCGGTACGATTACGTGCAATTATGATGGATTTAACAAATATAAAACGATGATTGGTGATCATGCTTTTGTTGGATCTAATACGGCGCTTGTTTCTCCATTGGTGATAGGGGATGGTTCTTATGTTGCTTCAGGAAGTGTTATTACTGAAAATATTCCTATGAACAGTATGGCTTTTGGGCGTGCACGACAGGTTATAAAAGAGGGCTATGCGACAAAATTTCGTGCGCGCTTGTTAGAGAAAAAATTGTCAGAAAACAAACAAAAAAAATGATCATTTTCAGTCTATTTCTTTGTTTAGTGCTGATCGAACGATGGAGAGGCGATTTATTTTTAAAGATTGCCGTACTCCATGTTTGAATTATTTTATTATTTACAGTTTTAAATAAAGGTTGTTGGATTGTTTTATAAGATTTAAATCTTAAGATGTGGGTTGGAGCTTTTTAATGTGTGGAATTATTGGAATTCTTGGAAAGAGGTGTGTTACGTCTTCTTTGGTTGAGGGTTTAAAACGTCTTGAATATAGAGGGTATGATTCATCTGGGGTGGCGACAGTCCATAATGGGCATCTTTATCGTGTACGTGCTGAAGGAAAACTTGTTCGTTTAGAAGAAAAATTAAAAAAAATACCTCTGGAGGGAAGTTTAGGGATTGGCCATACCCGTTGGGCTACGCATGGAATTGCTGTTGAACGCAATGCGCATCCCCATGTAACTAAAAAGCTTGCAGTTGTTCATAATGGTATTATTGAAAATTTTATAGAATTACGAAAGGAACTCATTGAGGATGGTTATATCTTTGAAACAGAGACAGATACAGAAGTTATTGCACATTTAATAACGCGTGCATTAAAAAGTGGTCTTTCTCCGCAAGAAGCCATGCGTACAAGTTGGAAACGGTTGCAGGGGGCTTTTGCTATTGCTCTTATTTTTGAAGGTGAAGATAATCTTATGATTGCGGCTTGTTCTGGTCCACCGCTGGCAATCGGTTATGGAAAAGATGAATTTTTTGTGGGATCAGATGTCATTGCTTTAGCGCCATTCGTTGATCATATTAGCTATATGGAAGATGGGGATTGGGCTGTTATCACACGGGAGGGTGTCACAATTTACGATGCCAACAACCAACTGATAAAACGTCCTGTGACACCATTACTTGAAGGGGCTTTATTGATCTCTAAGGGTAATCATCGTCATTTTATGCACAAGGAAATGTTTGAACAACCTGAAGTGATCTCTCATAATTTGGCGCATTATCTTGATCTTGGGAATTATGCAGTTCGACCACTTGAGAATTTGATTGATTGGAAAAATATTCATCGGCTTCTTTTTGCGAGTTGTGGAACGGCTTATTACTCAACCTTAGTTGCGCGCTATTGGTTTGAAAAATTTGCCGCTTTAAGTGTTGATAATGATGTGGCTTCGGAATTTCGTTATCGCGAACCTCCTATAACGTCTGATGCGTTATCATTGTTTGTTTCTCAATCTGGTGAAACAGCGGATACATTGGCTTCTTTGCGTTATTGTCGTGAACGGGGTATAAAAACAGCAACAATTGTGAATGTTGAACAATCAACAATGGCAAGGGAGGCTGATTTTATTCTCCCAACACTTGCCGGACCAGAAATTGGTGTTGCTTCAACAAAAGCCTTTACCTGTCAATTGGCAACGCTTGCTTCACTTGCTCTTAGTGCTGCTAAACAACGTGGTTATCTTACAGTTCAAATGGAACAGCAATTGGTTCAGCAGTTGGCAGAAGTTCCTCGTATTTTAAATGAGGTCTTAAAATTAGAAGGCAAAGTTGAATCTATTTGTCGTGATTTGGTGAATGCAAAAAGTGTTCTTTATTTAGGACGTGGAACTTCTTATCCGATTGCTTTGGAGGGAGCCCTTAAATTGAAAGAGCTTTCTTATATTCATGCTGAAGGTTATGCGGCGGGTGAGTTGAAGCATGGACCAATTGCGTTGGTAGATGAGACAATACCCGTTATTGTTGTGGCGCCTTATGATCGATGGTTTGAAAAGACTTTTTCTAATATGCAAGAAGTAGTAGCGCGCAATGGTCGTATTATTTTAATAACCGATAAAAAAGGAGCAGAGGTAGCGTGTCTTAAGACTTTATCAACGATTACTTTGCCAGATGTTTCAGAATTTATTGCTCCTATTATTTATGCTCTCCCCATTCAGTTAATCGCTTATCATACGGCTGTTTTATTAGGAACAGATGTTGATCAACCCCGTAATTTAGCAAAATCAGTTACGGTTGAATAAAAGTATATTTCTGAATCTTTTGGAGAATAATCAAATGTAAGAAATTGATTTATAATGAAATTTATTTTTTCATTTTTCTCTGTTGAACGAGAATACTGAAGAAAGTTTTTTCTTTCTCAATCTTTACAATAAAACAAAAAATATCTTCTTACCTATCAAAAACAGATCAGTTATGTGAATATAATAGTAAAAAAAGACGCAATATTGCTTCTACTGTTTTAATACAAGAATAATTCAGATTGAGAGAGAAGATAGTGCTGTTGATTTATTATTCCTTCATGAAGCATAAAGATGGTAAGAGACTGCGTAGATCATTTATGGGTAATTCTAAGAGAAAAAACCATATTTGAGCAGAGAGATAGTTAAGTTTTTTATTAGAGGGTCTTTGTTATCCTGCTCGTAAGAGGCGTGTAGCGTCATTGTGTCCGAAAAGATAAAGTAGCAATCGTAAAGCTTGTCCTTGCTCAGAAGAAAGATGAGGATCGCGTTGTAAAAATAAATGAGCATCTTTTCTTGCCATTGATAAAAGATCGCTATGAATTGCAAGGTTTGCTATATGAAATTCAGGGACTCCGGATTGTTTTGTACCTAAAAGCTCTCCTTCGCCTCGTAGGCGCCAATCTTCTTCAGCGATTTCAAAACCATCTTCTGTATTGCGGATAATATTAAGGCGTGTTGCTGCTGTTTTAGTCAGTGGATCTTTATAGAGCAAAATGCAGGAAGATTTTTTATTGCCTCGTCCTACACGTCCACGTAATTGGTGCAATTGAGAAAGACCAAAATGTTCCGCGTGTTCGATGATAATGATCGAAGCATCTGGAATATCTACTCCCACTTCAATGACGGTGGTTGCAACTAAAATACGTGTATTTCCACATTTAAAAGATGCCATAGCGGCTTCTTTTTCTGCTGTAGACATTTTTCCATGGATCATACCAACGTGTGCTCCAAAGCGCTCATAAAGAAATACAAAGCGGTTTTCAATTGAAGTGAGATCAAGAGCTGTCGATTCCTCCACTAAAGGACAAATCCAATAGAGCTTTTCTCCTTTTTCTAATGCAAATGCGATTCGCTCTATAAGTTCATGAAGACGTTTTAAAGAAAGGGTTGCTGTTGTAATGGGGTGTCGCCCAATTGGTTTTTCTGTAATTTTAGAGACATCCATATCACCAAAAGCTGTTAAGACAAGTGTGCGCGGAATGGGCGTGGCGGTCATAACCAGCATATCAGCTTTATTGCCTTTTTCTGTAAGAGCAATACGTTGATGGACACCAAAACGGTGTTGTTCATCGATAATGGTTAAAGCGAGATTATTATAAGTAACGCTGTTTTGTATGAGAGCATGAGTTCCGATAACAATAGAAACTTGACCTGACAGAATATCATTTAAGATATTTGTCCGCAATTTTCCTTTTTCTCGTCCTGTTAAAAGCGTTGTTTGTAATCCGATTTTTTCGGCAAGAGGGGCAATAGTGGCAAAATGTTGCCTGGCAAGCACTTCGGTTGGTGCCATTAAAGCTGATTGTCCTGAATTTTCAGCAATTTGTGCCATTGCCATTAATGCAACGACAGTTTTTCCTGCGCCTACATCACCTTGGAGTAGTCTTAGCATCGGTTCTGGTGAAGCAAGATCATTTGCGATATCTTCTACTGCTTTTTTTTGTCCGGTTGTGAGTTGAAAGGGGAGGATATTGAGTAATTTGTTAGTATAAATTCCTGTTGCTGGTCGAGAAGTGCCAACAAGAGATTTAGTTTTCAAACGCACGAGTCCTAGCGCCAATTGACAAGCAAACAATTCATCATAGGCAAGGCGTTTGCGTGCTGTACTTTCTAAGGATAGATCATCGGGGTTAATGGGCGCATGGATACGGCGTAAAGAAACAGAAAAAGAAGGAAAATTTTGCTGCTTTTTTACATTTTCATCTATCCATTCCGGTAGAAGAGGAATAAAATCAAGAGCGTTTTGTATGGCGCGTCTTAGTGTCTTGGCCGCTAGTCCTGCAGTAGATGGATAAATCGGTTCGATGAGAGGTATCTGATTTGATTGTTCGCTTGGGGCAATATAGTCTGGATGCGCCATTGAAAGCTGTCCATTAAACCATTCAACTTTTCCTGATATAATGACTTTTTTTCCTTCGGGAAGTTGTTTTTTTAGCCAAAGAGGTTGAGCATGAAAAAAGACTAAATTTATTTTTCCTGTTTGATCATGCGCAATAACACGATAGGGAATTCGGTTATGACCACGTGGGGGTGGTTGATGTTGATCGATGACAATTTCAAGCGTAATAGTATCTCCTTCTTTTGCACAAGCAATGCTGGGACGCATTCTGCGGTCTATAACGGAATGGGGCATTAATTTAAGGAGATCAATAAGGGTTGCTTCCCGTTGTGTAGGATTAACATTTAAGAGTTTGGTCAGTAAGCCATAGACTTTAGGTGTAATACCAGAAAGGGTTCGAATAGAGTTGAAAAGAGGGGCAAGAAGACTTGGAGGCATGAGAAAATTTAACCTGCTCTTTTTGTTTTTTCTAGACCTTTAGAAGAGCTTTTTGGGGATAAAGTCATTAAAGAAGATGATATTTTATTTACACATTGCGTTGTAAAAAGAGAAATTGTCTTTAAAAGAGAAATAAAATAAAAAAATGAAAGTACTTATGGCATATTTTGCTTCTTTTTATTTTAGGCGTTTATTTGCTGTGAATAGAGGCACTTTCTTGATAGAACTCTCTTATAAATATCAATAAAATTAGGATATTTTTTCTATGTGGGATGATAAAATTTATAGCTTTAAAGTTATGCTAGCCTGAATTTTTTTCTTTAAGGGGGCTGTTTGGCATTTAGTTTATAGTAGGAAATTGTGAGAGTGGTTAAAGATAAAAATAAAATGCAAGAGTACAAAAATTCTCTTCCTCGCTTTATTCATTTGAGAGTGCATTCAGCTTATTCCTTGCTCGAAGGAGCTTTAAAAATCCCACAAATTATTCAACAGACGATTGTAGATCATGCTCCAGCGGTTGCTATTACCGATACCAATAATTTATTTGGTGCTTTGGAGTTTTCGCAGTATTGTCTTTCTCATGGGGTTCAACCCATTATTGGTTGTCAGCTTACCGTTGATTTTTGTGATGAAAATGATCATTCACATTTGGTTAAAGGACGTAATGCTTCTGATTTCTGCTCTATTGTTCTGTTCGCTTCTAGCGAAACCGGTTATGCTCATTTGGTTCGTCTTGTAAGCCGTGCTTATCTTGATAAATGTGATACTGATCCTCCTCATATTAAAGCTGATTGGTTGTCAGAATACAGTGAAGGTATAATCGCTTTAACGGGTGGAAAGGGAGGACCTATTAATTGTTCTTTGTTAGAAGAAAAAAAAGAACGCGCTGTTGAGCGCTTAATTTATTTAAAAAAAATTTTTTCTGATCGTCTTTATGTGGAATTACAGCGACATGGCTCTTATGACCGAAGAGTAGAAGCAGACCTTATTGAATTGGCTTATGCACATGAAATTCCTCTTGTTGCAACGAATGAAGCCTTTTTTCTGAAGAGAGAGGGGTATGAAGCGCATGATGCATTGATGGCTGTTTCAGAAGGACAAATCGTCTCTAATCCAGATCGCAAGCGAGTGACGCCAGATCATTACTTGAAGTCACAAGATGAAATGGTTGCGCTGTTTTTTGATCTTCCAGAAGCTTTAGAAAATAGTGTTGAAATTGCATTGCGTTGTCATATTGCCACGCCTCTTCGAAAACCGATATTGCCTCGTTTTATAGAACAATCTTCTAATTCAGAAAATACTTTAGAAGCAGAAGATAGTGAATTGTTAAATCAAGCTAAAGCTGGTTTGAAGATGCGCCTTGAAACAATTGGATTGGCTGAAGGGTATACGATTGCAGATTATGAGCAGCGGCTAGATTATGAGATTTCAGTTATTACGCGTATGCAATTTTCTGGATATTTTCTTATCGTTTCAGATTTCATAAAATGGGCGAAGATTCATGATATTCCTGTTGGTCCAGGGCGGGGATCTGGTGCTGGTTCACTTGTTGCTTATGCATTAACGATTACCGATGTTGATCCATTGCGTTTTTCCCTTCTTTTTGAACGTTTTCTCAATCCAGATCGTGTTTCGATGCCAGATTTTGATATCGATTTTTGTCAGGAGCGGCGTGAAGAAGTTATTCAATATGTTCAAAAAAAATATGGACGTGATCAAGTTGCTCAAATTATTACCTTTGGTAAGTTACAGGCACGTGCAGTTTTGCGTGATGTGGGGCGTGTTTTAGAAGTTCCTTATCGTCAGGTGGATTATCTTACAAAATTAATTCCTGCTACGCCAGGAAGTCAGGTAGAATTAGCGGATGCTATTAAGGATGAATCCAAATTTGAAGAGGAAAAGAAAAAAGATCCCGTCATTGGACGCGCATTAGATATAGCACTTCAGTTGGAAGGACTTTATCGTCATGCTTCAACGCATGCTGCTGGGATTGTTATCGGAGATCGGCCGCTTTGGGAGCTTGTCCCGATGTATCGTGATCCTCGTTCTGATATGCCTGTTACACAATTTAACATGAAATATGTAGAACAGGCAGGGTTGGTAAAATTTGATTTTCTTGGACTAAAAACACTGACTGTTTTGAAAATGGCTGTTGATTTTGTTGCCAGAAAGAAGATCAAAATAGATTTGTCAAATATCCCTCTAAATGATGAAGCAACCTACGCTATGATGGCATGTGGTGAAACGGTTGGTGTGTTTCAGGTGGAAAGTTCTGGTATGCGCAAGGCGCTGATTGGAATGAAGCCAGACCGTATTGAAGATATTATTGCGCTGGTTGCGCTTTATCGTCCTGGTCCAATGGAGAATATACCAACCTATAATGCACGTAAACACGGGGAAGAGGATATAGCTTCTATTCATCCTAAAATAGATCATCTGATTAAAGAAACACAAGGTGTTATAGTCTATCAAGAACAGGTGATGCAGATTGCTCAGGTGCTGGCTGGTTACTCGCTTGGAGAAGCTGATTTATTACGGCGCGCTATGGGGAAAAAAATTCATGCAGAAATGCAAAAACAGCGTACGCGTTTTGTCAATGGCGCTGTTGCTGGTGGTGTTGATAAAGAGCAAGCTGATATTATATTTGATCTTTTAGCAAAATTTGCCGATTATGGTTTTAATAAATCACACGCTGCTGCTTATGCGATTGTTTCTTATCAAACAGCGTATATGAAAGCCAATTATCCCGTTGAGTTTTTAGCTGCTTCAATGACGTATGATATGACGAATACCGATAAGCTCAATGATTTTCGGCGTGAAGCGTTAAGGCTGGGTATTGAAGTTATTGCACCTTCTATACAAACATCTCATCGTATTTTTGAGGTTGGTGATAACTGTATTTATTATTCTCTTGCGGCCATTAAAGGTGTGGGAGAAACGGTTGTAGATCATATTGTCACTTGTCGTGGAAATGAGATTTTTAAGGATTTGGAAGATTTTTGTGCGCGTGTTGATCCTCGTATTGTTAATAAGCGTGCGATGGAAAGTTTAGTTTGTGCTGGCGCTTTTGATTGTTTTAACATTGCACGCGAAGTTTTATTAGCGAATCTTGGAACCCTTCATGCGCGAGCGCTTCGTATTCTCGATGACAATTCTAGCGGGCAGGTTGACATATTTGGAATGGCAGGCGGATTAAAAGAGCCCTTGATTTTATCGCAAACGACTCCTTGGTTGTTGGCTGAAAAACTTTATCGAGAATTTCAAGCTATAGGTTTTTACTTTTCAGCTCATCCATTGGATGAGTATCAAGCCATTCTCGCTAAAAAACGCGTTCAGACTTGGGGTAATTTTTCCAATGCCGTTAAAGGAGGAGCAACGGCTGCACGGCTTGCTGGAACTGTTGTGGCAAAAAACGTGCGCAAAACAAAATCTGGTAAAAAAATGGGAATTATTCATTTTTCTGATACAAGTGGACAATATGAAGCAGTTCTCTTTTCTGAGGCACTCTCGGATTATGAAGAGATGCTAGAACCCGGAAAATCTTTTATTATTACGGTGAGCGCAGAAAATCGCTCTGAAGGAGTTAGTTTGCGAATTGAGACAATTCAGTCTTTGGAAAAAGAAGCGTTACAGCAGCATAAAATGATGCGTCTTTTTATAAAAACAGTTGATATGCTTCCACAAATTGAACAAAATTTAAATCTTGGGGGAAATGGAGAGGTTGGACTTATTTTAATTCAAGAGGATGGATTGCGAGAAGTTGAAATTGCGCTTCCTAAGCGATATAAGGTAAATTCACATGTCGCAAATGCTATGAAATTAATTCAGGGTGTTGTTGATGTAGAATTGAGTTAAAGAAAGATTAAAGATGGGAGCTGATTTTGAGCGGTGTTTTTGCTTTTAGGAGAGTTAAAAATTGAGCTTTTAAAATCGGATTGTAGGTTTAGAAAAATATTGCTTTTATTTGAGTAAATTATGATATTTTTTTAGTGTCATAGAGTCAAAAAATCTCTTTCTTTCATAATATTCAAAGTACGGGAAAAATTTTATAAGTTTTTATCACGATTTTTTATAGAATTCATCGCATCATACATATAAAGCCAATTGAGATTTGACATAATACTCTCTGGTGTACGAATTTTCATCATGAGATTACGTGCAATTGCTATGGGCCCCGTTGCATGATAGGTTAATCTATTGAAATCTCCGCGTTTTTTTACTGCTGCAATACGGGTGGTACGTGTTTTTTCGTAAAGCGAAAGTGCTTTCGTTAATGAAAGATTTTTCAATGAAAGTACTTCTGCTAATGTAGCAGCATCTTCGATTGCCATAGCGGCACCTTGTGCTGCAAAAGGTAAGGCAGCGTGTGCGCAATCGCCAACAAATACTTGTCTCTCTAGGCCTAGAAAACGATTTTGTTTCATCTGAAAGAGTGGCCAATATCTCCATTCATCAATATGATCAAAGATTTGTAAGATTTTTGAATTCCAAGCTTTAAAAAGAGATTTAAGTTTTTCTTTATCTCCTTTATAGGCCCATCCCTCTTTTGAATTATCCCCATGTGTAATAGCGACAAAATTTACAATTTTTTCTGACGATTTAATGGGATAAACAACAAGATGATTTTGAGGCCCCATCCAAGCCGTAATTGTCTTCATATTTTGCAATGAAGAACGAAAGTCTTGAGGAAGATTATCAAGTACTGTTGTTGCTCGCCAAGCAATAAAACCACTAAAATTTGCTCTTTCATGAAAAGGAAATTGTTGCCGTAGTGTTGACCAAACGCCATCACATCCGATCAGGAGAGGGGTTGAATAAAGCTGTTGTTGTGTTGCTGTATCTGTTTTTATTGTGGTTATTTTAATGTTGGTTGCCGATTGGGTAGAAGATACAATCGTTTCGCCTGCTTTGTATTTGATCAAAGGATTTTCAATCACTGCATTATATAAAATTTTTTGTAAAGCCGCGCGGTGAATCGTCATATAAGGGGCTTTCCAGTATTTTTCTGTTAGAGTGATAAGATGAGCACGTAGACGTATTTTTAAAGATATTCCATCTTTTAACTCAAGAAAATGTGGGATTGTCGCAACTTCAGTGAGTTTGTTAAGAAGTTCCCAGCGAGCAAGAATAGATGTTGCATTTGGTGTCAGTTGAATACCAGCGCCTATCGTTTCAAGTTTTTTACACTTTTCAATAATGATGCTTGCAATTCCTTTATGAGCGAGTGCTAAAGCGGTACTTAAACCAGCGATTCCTCCTCCAACGATGATGGGTGATTGTTCTACAAACGATTTCATATTAAACAAGCAGAATTAAAAGAGTAGTTATTTAAGAAAGCCCTAGAACACATTATAATAGCTTGTCTGGATGATATAAACATCCTGTTGGGTTTGTTTGATCGTACGATAACGAGGGAACATAACGATAAAGGGTTGAGCAGTAAGGGCAAATTTTCTCATCAGCAGCGCCCATATCAATAAAAATATGAGGGTGATCGAATGGTTGTGTAGCGCCTACACACATAAACTCTTTCACACCAATTTCGATTGTTTTATATCCAAGGTCATTTTGAAAATGGGGAATATTGTGATCAGCCATGGCGTACAAACTCCAGAATAAATTGTCTCATTAGTTATGATAAGGCTCTTCTATTTTATAAGTGTGAGTTTGTAATAAAGCGTATCATAATGCAAGATGCTTTTTAAGACAAACTACTCCTCTTTTATGCTATAATCAGAATAATTGTCTTACTTTTAGCGCTTTGCGCATAGAACCTCGTTCCAAGTATTTTAAAATATTAAATGGAAACATGACAAGAAAAATGGGGCATTGATGTATTATTATGATGATAACATATTATAAAATATTATGTGAGATATTTCGTCAAGGATTTTAGAAAATATAAAAGAAGCTTAGTTAGAATATATGGAAAAGAGGGTGAAAGATAAAATTTCTATATCAAATATAACAATGAAAAATCCGGTACGGTTTATTAATCGAGAGTTTTCATGGCTACAATTTAATAATCGTGTTTTGATGGAAGCAGCTAATTCGAAACATCCTTTATTAGAACGTCTACAATTTCTTTCTATTTCAGCTGCAAATCTTGATGAGTTTTTTATGGTTCGTGTTGCAGGACTAGCAGCTCAAATTCGTGCTCGCGTTACAGCGTGCAGTGCAGATGGGCACACTCCACAGGAACAACTTGATATTGTGCTCGCTGAGATTTCAAAGCTGCAGGCTCACCAACTACGAGAATTGAATGTTTTACGTGATGAATTAAAAAAGAATGATATTGAAATTATTTGTTCTGATGATCTTTCAGAAATTGAAAAATCATGGCTTGAAAAATATTTTCTTGAGACAATTTTTCCTGTTTTAAAACCTTTGCCTGTTGATTCTACTCATCCTTTTCCATTTATTCCTAATTTAGGGCTTTCTATTGGGCTTCAATTGTCTGGAGAAGCTGATCAGAATTCACACACAGTGTTGTTGTCTATTTCAATGCTTTTAAGGCGTTTCATTCTTCTTCCTCAAGAAGGTAATCATTTTCGTTTTATCGCATCTGAAGATGTTATTTGCCTTTTTATTAAACATGTATTTCCTAACTATGAGATTAAAGGAATTGGTACATTTAGAATAATCCGAGATAGTGATATTGAAGTAGAAGAGGAAGCTGAAGATCTTGTTCATTTTTTTGAAACTGCTCTTAAAAGGCGGAGACGTGGACAGGTTATTCGAATTGAATTTGACGCAAAAATGCCAGAGAGTTTACGCCAATTTATAGCGAATAGTCTTGCTGTTCCTGATCATTGTATTAATGTTCTTGATGGATTTTTGGCGCTTAATATGGTATCAGAGATTGTTTCTATTCCCCGTGATGATCTCAAATTTATTCCTTATATTTCTCGTGTTCCGAAATGTATTCGTGAACATCATGGGGATTGTTTTGCAGCTATTCGTGAAAATGATATTGTGATTCATCACCCCTATGAGACATTTGATGTTGTTGTCCAATTTTTACGTCAAGCTGCTTGCGATCCTGATGTTGTAGAAATAAAACAAACACTTTATCGTACATCAAATGATAGTCCAATTGTTGGCGCTTTGATTGAGGCAGCTGAACAGGGAAAGTCTGTGACTGCTTTGGTAGAACTTAAAGCACGTTTTGATGAGGAAGCAAATATTCGTTGGGCCCGGGATCTTGAATGTGCTGGGGTTCAAGTTATTTTTGGTTTTATTGCATTAAAAACACATGCTAAGATGTCATTGGTTGTGAGACGTGAGGGAAAACGTCTTCGCTCTTATGTTCATCTTGGAACAGGAAACTACCATCCCATTAACGCTAAAACTTATACCGATCTTTCTTTTTTTTCCACAGATGATGTTATTGCTCATGATGTTGCGTTATTGTTCAATTATATTGCGCAATATGAGCGTCCAAATGAAACAATAAAGATTGCTTTTTCACCCTTAACATTGCGTGGTCGTATCTTAGAGCATATTGAGGGAGAAATTGTTCATGCACAACAGGGAAGATTTGCTGCTATTTGGATGAAAGTTAATGCATTGGTTGATCCTGAAATTATTGATGCTTTATATCGTGCCAGTCAAGCAGGGGTGCAAATTGATTTGGTTGTGCGGGGGATATGTTGTTTACGTCCTGGTATTCTAGGAATTTCGGATAATATTCGTGTAAAATCAATCGTCGGGCGTTTTCTTGAACATAGTCGCATTTTTTGTTTTGGGAATGGTCAAGATTTGCCTAATGAAAATGCACTCGTTTACTTAGGCTCTGCTGATATGATGCCTCGTAATTTGGACTATCGTATTGAAATATTGGTTCCAGTTTTTAATAAAATAGTGCGTCAAAAAATTCTTTTACAGATTATGTTAGCTAATATCATTGATAATCAACAAAGCTTTGATATACTTAAGGATGGAACATCAAAACGTATTACACCGCAGAGAGGTGAAAGTCTATTTAATGCGCAGGAGTATTTTATGGCCAATACAAGTTTTGCGGGGGAAAATGAGTCTTTTGAGTCTTCTGTTTCGCGCTTGGTTGCGTTGCATCGGCAACAAGCCGAAATACATAAAGACTAAAATCCAATGACATATAGAGATGCTCAAGGTCGGTTAAAAGGGCGTAAGCCTGTTGCTGTTATTGATATTGGCTCAAATTCTGTTCGGTTGGTTATTTATGAGGGGCTTGTTCGATCACCAACGGTTTTATTTAATGAAAAGATTCTTTGTGGTCTCGGTCATGGTGTGGCGAAAACGGGATTTTTAGAAGAAAAATCGATGAAGATGGCGTTGCAAACACTGAAACGGTTTCGTACGCTTTGTCGACAGATTGGGGCAGATGAGGTCTATACTTTAGCAACAGCAGCAGCACGAGATGCACAGAATGGCGTAGCATTTATTCAGCATGCTGAAGATATTTTGCAAAATAAAATATATCTTCTTTCAGGAAGTGAAGAAGCTATGTATTCAGCCTATGGAGTTGTGTCTACCTTTTATCAACCAAAAGGTATTTCTGGGGATCTTGGTGGTGGAAGTCTTGAGCTGATTGATATTGATCATTCTGATGTTGGTGAAGGGATAACGCTCCCATTGGGTGGTTTAAGGCTACAGTATATATCAAATAACGATAGTGCTGTAGCTACAAAAATTGTACATGAGCAATTTTATAAATCGTCTGTTGTTCGTGCTCGTAAAGGTATAGCACGTTATTTTTATGCAGTAGGGGGGACATGGCGTAATTTGGCAAAACTCCATATGGCAATGAAACACTATCGGCTTCCTGTTATGCATGGCTATGAAGTTGATGCTGTTGAAATGGAGAACTTTTTACGTCTTGTAGCGCGTGGCAATATTGATAATATGAGAGGGATTGCAGCGGTTTCTCAGAACCGTCGAAAACTTTTATCTTATGGGGCAATAGTTCTTATTGAACTCATTCAGTGTATGGAGTTTGAAAAGATAATCTTTTCTGGTGCTGGCGTTCGTGAAGGTTTTCTTTATTCACGATTGCCGCAGGCGATTCGACTTTCTGATCCTCTCATTGCAGCATGCACAGAAATGGCTATTTTACGGGCACGTTCACCAAAACAAGCAGAAGAACTCATTGATTTTACGACGAATGCTTTTGAAGTTTTTGGAATTTCAGAAACTGAAAATGAATGCCGTTATCGTCAAGCCGCTTGTCTTCTTGCGGATATTGGTTGGCGTATACATCCAGATTATCGAGGCAATGAAGCAGCAAATCAAATAGCTTTAGGATCTTATCCAGGAATTTCTCATGAAGGGCGCCTTTATGCGGCGCTTTCTGTTTTTTTTCGCAATACGAGTTTATTGGTTGATAAAGAATCTCTTCCCATTTTTCAATTAGCAACTCAAAATATAATTGATAAAGCACGTATTCTTGGTGAAACTATGCGTCTTGCTCATCTTTTTAGTGCTTCTGTTGCAGGAATTTTACCTCATTTATTGTGGCATAAAAAAGCAGATCATATTATCTTGCAGATCCCAAAGAATTACGCTGGATTATTAGGAGAACGTCCTCTTGGACGATTAAAGAAGTTATCAACAATAATAAAACAACCTCTCGCTTTTGAAATTTTTTGATTTTTTTCCTAATTTATTCGTGTTTTATGTCTTATAATAAAGCCATTGACGAGGGATAAGCTAGGTAGCCTGTCATCATGAGCTGAACAACTGGTTGTTTCATAATGCCTGATCCAGACTCTACGCAAGGCATTTTTAATGCCCTGAGCATTCATAAAAGAAAATATAATTTTTTATTCTGTTATTTGCGTCACAGGATGTGATTTGCATTTCATAAGCTTCATGTAAAAATAAAAGCCTTGTCCGTCTTTACGTGACAAGGTTTTCTTTTTATGCTGCGTCGTTATAACGTTTCTGTTTAGCTTTCTTGATTATATTGATAAGATTTGATTGTAGCCAACGCGATAAAAAAACAAATTTTAAAGATTTTTGGAGAGATCCATTGGTTATATGACGCCGGAATGTTGAACCACTTATATGAAGTAATTTTGCACTTTCACGGTTTGGCAAAAGAATATCATTTTCTGACTTTATAAAATCCTTTCACTATAAAAAATAGAAACAAATCATAACTATTTATTAATCATATTTTTGAATCCTTTGTAAGATGCTTAATCTATAAAAAACAGCGCTTTATCATATAATTTCTTATGTGATACTTTATGAGTCTTATTGAGATAAAATGAGAGAATCCTACGATATTCGGAGTTCTAATTCAATATAAATAACGCTAGATTATCTTTATAAATCAATATATTGCCTTTGTTAGGTATTTTAGTTGTTATGCTGGCTCGTTTTTGATTGTTAGATTGCAATCTCGGTAGTTTTTTTATACGATATGGTGACGTGAGGCATTATATCTTTGTTTTTTTCTATTGCTAGGCTGCTATTTTTGTAATGAATGCGCTTTTATTATCAGAGCTTTTTCTTTTTAAAGCTTTTAAATAAGGAGCGGTCTGTTTTTTTAGATTATTTTTAATAGGATTGCTATTTGATTGACCTGATAAAGATTTAGCTGTCATTTTTAATAAGAGTTCACTATTTAATTTTTTAACTTTATCAGAAGTAGGCTTTATTTATCCTGTTTGCATTGGCCTATAAGGCATACCAATTGATGTAGATAATGAGTAGCGTAATGGATTTTTTAAAATAAAAATGTAAATGTAAATTAAAGCTGTTTTGTGCTTATTTTCCCATCGTGAAAGTAAAAACCTATCTGGCCCTTTAGCAGTTGTTCGGCTTTTTGACCAAATATTTCATAGCGCCAGCCATTCATAGCGGGAATATTTTTCTTTATTCCTCCATTGGCAATTTTTTCTAAATCATTAGATGTTGCAATAATTTTAGGGGCAATGCTGTTTTCATTTGCAACAATTTTTAATAACACTTTGAGCAGATCGATAACAGCGGCTGTCGTATCATTGAGTGGATTATGTTTAGGAATGGGGGGTAAAGTGGAAAGATCCACCTCTAATCCTTCGTGGACAGCTTTGATTAATGATTGAGCAATTGAGAATTTATCCCAATTCTTATTAAGACTGCGCAACCGTTTTAATGCAGATTCATCTTTTGGTTGTTGGATTGCTATTTCTATAAGACATTCATCTTTTATAATATGACGACGTGGCATATTGTATTTTCGTGCTTCACGTTCACGCCAAGCTGCTATCTTTTGTAATACAGCAAGTTCACGTGGCTTTTTAATTTGTCCTTTCACTTTTTTCCATGCTTCATCTTCTGGCATGTCATAGGTTTTAGGATTTAAAAGGATTGTTATTTCATCGTCCATCCAGTGAGCACGTTGATTTTTTTCTAACCGTTTTTTCAATAACAGGTAAACATCTCTTAAGTAAGTTACATCGGCAAGTGCGTAGAGCAGTTGTTTTTCAGATAAAGGTCGGCAACTCCAGTCTGTAAAGCGGGAGGATTTATCAAGATGATGCCCTGTGCAGCGTTGTACAATTTGATCATAGGAGATAGAATCACCAAATCCACAAATTGATCCTGCTATTTGCGTATCAAAGAGAGGGGAGGGAATAACACCTCCAAGGTGATAAATTGTTTCAATATCTTGGCGCGCAGCATGAAAAACTTTTACAACTTTTTTATCGACCATAAGGTCAAAAAATGGTTGTAAATCAATATCTGGTGCTATGGGATCAATCAAAACTGTGACATCTGGTGATGCGAGCTGGATTAAACACAGTTGAGGCCAAAAAGTTGTTTCGCGGATAAACTCAGTATCGACAGTTACAAAATCAGAGGTACGTAGAGCGTTAAGTGCAATTTTAAGATCTGTTGTTTTTGTAATAAGATTCATCATTTTATTATAATTCGATAAATTAAATTTGTGCTTTATTGACTTTATTTCTGAGTTTTTATTCTCATATCTTGACAAATGGTTATTAAAAAGCGTTTGTAGCGCATGTGAATATTATAATCAAAGGCAAAAAACATGCACCGTTATCGCAGTCATCATTGTGCGGCTCTTCGTAGATGTGATGTAGGAACACAAGTTCGTCTTTCAGGATGGGTTCATCGTGTTCGTGATCATGGAGGGATTCTTTTTGTGGATTTACGTGATCATTTTGGAATCACACAAATTGTTGCTGACCCTGCTTCACCAGCTTTTAAAGTTATTGAAAAAGTGCGTTCTGAATGGGTTATTCGTGTGGATGGGGAGGTATGTGCTCGTTCTGATGAGGTTATTAATGCAACGCTTCCAACAGGTGAGATTGAAATTTTTGCACAAGAGGTAGAAATTCTTTCAAAATCTGATGAGCTTCCTTTACCGGTTTTTGGTGAGCCTGATTATCCAGAAGATATTCGATTAAAATATCGTTTTCTTGATTTGCGTCGGGAGACTATGCACAAAAATATCATGCGTCGGACTGAAATTATTGCAGCTATGAGACGGGCTATGCAAAATAATGGTTTTACGGAATTTACGACGCCACTTTTGACAGCTTCATCGCCGGAAGGGGCGCGTGATTTTTTAGTTCCAAGTCGTGTTCATCAGGGAAAATTTTATGCGTTACCGCAAGCGCCACAGCAATATAAACAATTGTTGATGATGTCAGGTTTTGATCGTTATTTTCAGATTGCTCCATGTTTTAGAGATGAAGATCCAAGGGCCGACCGTCTTCCTGGTGAATTTTATCAATTAGATGTTGAAATGAGTTTTGTTGAGCAAGAAGATGTTTTAGCAACTATGGAACCTATTATGCGTTCTATTTTTGAAGAATTTGCGGATGGAAAAACTGTGACACAAAGCTTTCCTCGCATTTCTTATGATGAAGCAATGCGAAAATATGGTTCTGATAAGCCTGATTTGCGTAATCCGATCATTATGGAAGATGTTTCTCAGCATTTTTATAATTCTGGTTTCAAAGTCTTTGCTCAAATTTTAGCGAATGATGAGAATGCACAAGTGTGGGCTATTCCAGCTAAAACGGGTGGAAGTCGTGCTTTTTGTGATCGTATGAATGTATGGGCACAAGGCGAGGGGCAACCAGGACTTGGCTATATTTTCTGGCGTGAAGAAGAAGGAAAATTTGAAGGAGCAGGGCCTATCGCCAAAAATATTGGTGAACAGAGGACTGAAGCAATCCGTATACAGCTTGGGCTTGAAAGTGGGGATGCCTGTTTTTTTGTAGCTGGAGACCCTAAAAAATTCGCATCTTTTGCTGGAGCAGCACGCACAAAGGTAGGGGAAGAATTAGATCTTCTTGATAGAGATAGTTTCTCTTTGGCGTGGATTGTTGATTTTCCATTTTTTGAATGGAATGAAGATGAAAAAAAGATTGATTTTGGACATAATCCTTTTTCCATGCCTCAAGGGGGAGAAAATGCCCTTGCCTGTCAAGATCCTCTTACTATTAAAGCTTTTCAATATGATCTTGTTTGCAATGGTTATGAAATTGCATCAGGTGGAATTCGTAATCACTTACCAGAAATGATGCTTAAAGTTTTTGAACTTGTAGGACTTTCTAAGGAAGTTGTGAAAGATCGTTTCGGTGGTCTTTATCGTGCATTCCATTATGGGGCTCCGCCACATGGTGGCATGGCTGCGGGAATCGACCGCATCATTATGCTGTTGCAAGGTGTTAAAAATTTGCGTGAAGTTGCTTTATTCCCTATGAATCAACAAGCACTTGATCTTTTGATGAGTGCTCCGTCTGAGGTTTCTCCTACACAATTACGTGATTTAGGAATCCGCATGGCTCCTACTCATAAAAATAGTTCATAAAGTTGGTTGTGGATTGTTGTCATCTTTCTACATAAAGTGAAGCGTTGATGCTTCTCTATGGGGTCAGTGTGTGTACTATTTGTAAAAATTGAGATAAACAAAAAATGCTGTTGTTTTGATTTTTTATGAGGGTATTATTTTTAAAAAAATATCTCTCAATGCTGTCAATTGTGTTTTACGATGCTTTTTCGTATGAAAGGTATAACTATAAAAGCCTCATGAGTGATATAAAAATCGTTGTGTAGCACTATCTTTACTAATAATCACCGTTTTACTTTCTAGATTTCAATTATTGATAGTTCTTGTAAGCAAATGGGTTTATAAGAGGTATTTTTCTTCCTTTCTTCATATAGAAGCTTTTCCGCTTATGATAAGCGGGGAAATGTTTGTGATTGATTGATTGTAAGAAATGAGAGAATTCTACAATATTCTGGAGTTTCATTTAAGTTGTAAAAAAATTAATTATCTTTATATATCAATATATTATTTATTTTGAAAATGTCAGTTTCTCTATTTAACACTGAAAAAATGATTTACTTTCTTTGTTATTTATCACTTAAAGAGGATATTTAAAAAGTTTTCGATAATGTATGAAGTATTTTCATATACTGCTTAGGACAAGAGGGAAGAACATGTATAAATTTTTCAAATTGATATAATTTTCTGTTCATGTTTTAATTGCAGCACTTATTTTTATGTCGTTGACTTTTAATAAAAAAGTCGACTCATAAAGGGTTGTTTTAAATAAATCCTATAAAATAACTTTTTATTATTGTGGGAACTTTTGTTCTAATATTATGTCTGATAAAATGAATTTACCTTTTGATAAAGAACATATTGAGCCAATAGAATTACGTTCTGCTTTACAGGAACGTTATTTGGCTTATGCGCTTTCTACGATTACGCACCGTGCATTGCCTGATGTGCGTGATGGGTTGAAGCCTGTCCATCGGCGGATTGTTCACGCGATGCGGCTTCTCAAACTAAATCCTGGACAGTCTTATGCGAAATGTGCGCGGATTGTCGGTGATGTCATGGGAAAATTTCATCCTCATGGGGATGCATCTATTTATGATGCTTTGGTGCGCTTGGCTCAAAGTTTTGCAGTTCGTTATCCGTTGGTTGATGGACAAGGCAATTTTGGCAATATTGATGGTGATAATGCTGCTGCCATGCGTTATACGGAAGCACGGATGACTGAAGTGGCAGCATTGTTGCTTGAAGGTATTAATGAAAACGCCATTGATTTTCGTTTAACTTATAATGAGGAAGATGAAGAGCCCGTTGTTTTGCCTGGGGCTTTTCCTAATCTTTTAGCAAATGGTTCATCAGGGATTGCTGTTGGTATGGCAACATCTATTCCACCCCATAATGTTGCTGAGCTTTGTGATGCGGCGCTCCATTTAATTGCACATCCCGATGCACATGATGAGGAATTAAATCAGTTCGTTCTTGGTCCTGATTTTCCAACTGGTGGCATTTTAGTTGAGCCTAAAAAGAGTATTGAGGAATCTT
Organism: Bartonella sp. AC329YNZD; assembly: GCF_042196685.1. Classification (NCBI taxonomy): domain Bacteria; kingdom Pseudomonadati; phylum Pseudomonadota; class Alphaproteobacteria; order Hyphomicrobiales; family Bartonellaceae; genus Bartonella; species Bartonella sp. AC329YNZD. The sequence goes on from NZ_JBHIQS010000005.1 coordinate 37,481, forward strand.
ATCGTATTGGTCGGGGTTTTTTTCGCTTGCGTTCACGTTGGCATCAGGAATCTGGTAGCCGTGGTTCTTATGTGATTGTGGTGACTGAAATTCCCTATCAGATTCAAAAGTCACGTCTTATTGAAAAAACAGCAGAGTTACTGCTTGCTCGGCGATTACCAATGCTTGAGGATATCCAAGATGAATCAGCAGAAGATATCAGAATCGTGCTGGTTCCTAAAAATCGGTCGGTTGATCCGGAGCTCCTTATGGAGTCTCTTTTTAAATTGACTGACTTTGAAGTAAGATTTCCCCTTAATCTGAATGTTTTGTCTTTGGGAAAAATACCCAATGTCCTTTCTTTGCGAGAAAGTTTGCATCAATGGCTTGAACATCGTCAAGAAGTGCTTATTCGTCGCTCTCATTATCGGCTTGATCAAATTGATAGCCGATTGGAAATTCTCCATGGATATCTTATTGCCTATTTAAATCTCGATGAGGTCATTAAGATTATTCGTGAAGAGGATGAACCTAAAAAGCAGCTTATCAGTCGTTTTGAATTAACAGAAAATCAAGCAGAAGCTATTCTTAATATGCGCTTGCGCTCTTTACGTAAGCTTGAGGAATTTGAAATTCGTAAGGAATTTGAAAGTTTGAAAGCTGAAAAAGAAAAGCTAAAGAATTTGTTAGCTTCTCCTATAAAACAGTGGAAAATAATTTCAGAAGAAATCAAAAAAGTTCGAAACACTTTTGGTCCTGAAACACTCTTGGGGAAAAGACGTACGACGTTTGAAGAGGCACCAAGACATGATCTTGATGATATTCAACAAGCAATGATCGAAAAAGAACCGGTTACTATTGTTATTTCTGAAAAGGGGTGGGTGCGTGCTTTAAAGGGGCATTTAAACGATTATAAAGCACTTTCTTTTAAAGAAGGAGACAGTTTAAAGTTAGCCTTTCCAGCATTTACGACCGACAAGATTGTGCTGATCAGTACGGGGGGAAAGTTTTTTGCTATTGGTGCAAATAGTTTACCTGGAGGGCGGGGACATGGTGAACCTATTCGTCTTTTAGTTGATATGGACGATGAGCACGATATTTTTACAGCTTTTGTGCATCATGCAGAGGGAAAATTGCTCTTGGTTTCGTCTCATGGAAATGGCTTTATTGTCCTTGCTTCAGAAGTGATCGCCAATACACGAAAAGGAAAGCAAGTGATGAATGTCAAATCTCCTGATAAGGTGAAACTTTGTGTTCCGGTAAATGGTGATCATGTTGCTGTGGTCGGTGAAAACCGTAAAATGCTTATTTTTTCTATTGAACAAATACCAGAAATGAATCGCGGTAAAGGTGTTCGTTTACAGCGTTACAAAGAGGGTGGCATTGTTGATGCCAAAACTTTTAATTTATCAGAAGGTTTAAGTTGGCAAGATACAGCTGATCGAATCTTTAACCGCCAAGCTGATGATCTCATTGAATGGATGGGAACGCGTGCGGGCGTCGGGCGTTTGGTTCCAAGGGGATTTCCAAAATCGGGAAAATTTATCAATTAAATTTATTTTATAAACGGGAAAGTGCCGTATGACTTTATGATATGCAATATATTGATTTATAAAGATAACGTATCACTTTTATAGTGAAAGAAAGGCCTAAAGTGTGAGTTTTTTTCTTAATTTTTGTCTTGTTTAGGTTAAAGCAGTAAAAAATATTTGCATGTCATAAGATGAGGGGGGATTGTGTGCATAAAAACTATTGAGGAAAAGAATAAAAATATTTCTTATAGACTGTTTGAAATATAAGAGCTGTTGCAACAATAGGTATGTTTGTTTTTTGTCAGTGATTATATTTTTAAAAACTGGGAATAGTATTATGATGACGATTTGCGTCTTTATTAAGTAAAGATACTGCTATTCAATGATTTTTATACAGTTCACTGTTTTTTTAACCTTATATCATTCATGAATGTTGTCGTGAAATGATTTGAGAAGTTTATTTTTAAAACAAACATGTGAATGTTCAGCACAAGAATGTCCTATTTTATATTATAGGCATTTCCTTATTGTTCAAGAGAGATATTATTAATTGTCTCATAAAGCAGTCTTTATTCGTTAGGGTTATTATGATATTGCCTAAAAAGATGACCACGTTCAGCCCATAAAACAAGAAGTATGGCAGTGAGGCTCAGAAAGAAAAATCCTGCTGAGTTTGGGATGGTTGTTTCATCAAATTGTTGGGCAATAAAAAAGCTAAGTCCTGCACCGATAGATGTTTGAAGAAAGCCGGATACAGAAGATGCTGTTCCAGCAATTTCGCCTACAGATTCGAGAGCAAGTGTATTGAAATTGGCCATAATGCCACCACAGGTAAACATTAATATACAATATAACGTCATATAAAAAGGAAAAGGGATAACACCACCTGCTAAGATGGAGCCAATAAACCAAATGCATGAAGTGGCACAAAAGAGCAAAAGCATAGTATGAGCAATACGTCTCATTCCAAGATGTCCGACAAGTCGAGAATTCATGAATGATGAGAAAGCCTGAAATGCAGCACCGATGGCAAATGCGATAGGAAACCAAAAGCCTAAGTTATAAATTCCTTCATAGGTTTGTTGTGATGTATTAACAGCAATAAAAATGCACCCTAAAATGATAGAAGTTGCAAGTGTATAGCAAAGTGTTGTACGATTTGTCACAACAATCCATAAATTGTGTTTGACTGAAGAAAAGGAAAGAGGGCGTTGTTCATGAAGTGTTTCAGGCAAGCGGAATTGAATCCAAATCATCAGCCCGAAACCAATCATTGCCATGAAAATAAAAATATATTGCCAATGTCCGAGTAGTAAAATGACCTGTCCTGTTGCGGGACCAACCATTGGTGCAACAAGAAAAACCATCATAACAATAGACATAACTTCTGCCATTTTTCGACCACTGTAAAGATCACGTACGACGGAAACTGTAAGAACCCGCATAGCAGCTCCTCCAATACCTTGCAAGATACGCAAAATAAGTAAGAGAGAAAAATCAGTTACAAAGGCACAGCCAATCGCCGTAAATGAATAAAAAGCAAGACCAATAAGGATAAGTTTACGTCGTCCATACCGATCGCTTATGGGACCGAAAAATATTTGAGCAATACCATAGCTAATAAGATAACTCGAAATGATATAATGTTGATCATTTTCATTAAGAACATTTAAGCCGTCTAAAATGTTGGGCATAGCTGGCAGCATAATATCAACAGCTATAGCGTTAATAGCCATGAGAGAAGCAATAAGAACAACAAATTCTTTATAGCCAATTTTTTTTCTAATCGCATCACTATGTGTTTGTTCATTGAGTGAATATGACATATGGCATCCTTGAAATAAAAATTTCGTCTGAAAACAGCTCTTTTTAAGAGTCTGAATAAAATGAAAGATACCTATGATTGATTACAGGGAATATTTTTTTCTTTCAAAAGTTCCTGTAACTCATTGTTTTGAAACATCTCTTTAACAATATCACAGCCTCCGATAAATTCACCTTTGATATAAAGCTGTGGAATTGTTGGCCAATTCGAGTAATCTTTAATCCCTTGACGCAATTCGTTAGAAGTTAAGATATTAATCCCTTTATAATTCAATCCTAAATAATCAAGGATTTGAACAACTTGTCCTGAAAACCCGCATTGCGGAGCGTCAGGTGTTCCTTTCATGAATAAAATGACGTCGTTTGTTTTAATCTCGTTGTCAATAAAATCATGAACAGTGGTCATTTTTATCCCTCGATATTTCAGATTTTTATCAGTGTGTAATTTATATTCATACTGTTTTTAATCGTATTAAATGTGTGAATGCAAGAAGAAATTTTAGATTATTTTGGAATATTTGTTTGCAACATTAAGGCATGAAGGTCATTTCCCATATTGCCTTTAAGGGCATCATAAACCATTTTATGTTGTTGAACACGGGTTTTACCACGAAAACTTTCAGAAATAACTTCTGCAGCATAATGTTCTCCATCTCCAGCAAGATCACGAACTATTACAATAGCATCAGGAATACTTTCACGAATAAGCGTTTCAATTGCATGGGCACTCATCGCCATCATTATTCTCCTATGTTATTCATTTTTTTATAAGAGTAGCTATAGCCAAAAGAAACGAAAAAGTCTTTATTTTTCATCCATAAATTGTGGAAACCAGTTTTCATAGGCTTTTGTGAGTTTGTCTATAGAAAGTTTTAGTATTCCATCTATATCAAGTGCATCACCTGCAACGTTACCTAGCTCTATTAAAGAAACTGCACTTATTTGTGCGAGCTCTTTAAGGCTATTGAGTGCTTCAGGTTTGACTGCTAAAAGATAACGTCCTTGGTCTTCTCCAAAAAGTTCTGCATGTTCTGGTGATTGGTTGCTTAATTTTGTTTTGATCCCTTTACCTGCTTTAATGACCATTTCTGCAAGCGCAATCGCTAATCCTCCATCAGAAAGATCATGGGCGGCGTGAACAAAACCACGATGTATGACATCTCGAACAAATTGACCATGCTTTTTTTCAAGTTGTAAATCTACGTGAGGGGGGGCACCTGCATCGATATTTAAAATGTTTCGCGCATAGATTGATTGTCCTAAATGAGAACCGCAATCTCCCACTAAAACAATATAATCTCCATTTTGCATCCCCTTTATTGTTACCATTTTAGACCAATCACCAAGAAGTCCTACACCAGCAATTGTAGGGGTTGGAAGAATAGCTTCTCCATTTGTTTCGTTGTAAAGAGAAACATTGCCTGAAACGATAGGGAAATCGAGGATTCTACAAGCTTCCCCTATCCCTTTAATAGCCAAGACCAGTTGTCCCATAATTTCAGGTTTTTCAGGGTTACCAAAATTGAGATTATCTGTAGCAGCCAACGGCGTTGCACCTGTCGTACTAATATTTCGCCAACATTCTGCGACAGCTTGTTTTCCTCCCTCATAAGGGTCTGCTTCACAATAGCGAGGTGTTACATCAGAAGAAAAAGCAAGAGCACGTTTGCTATTGTTGCCTACACGGATAACGCCTGCATCGCCTCCTGGGCGGATAAGGCTATTTCCTTGGATAAGGGTATCATATTGTTCATAAATCCATCGTCGTGAACTTTGATCAGCAGAATTCAATAAGCTCAAAAGCGCATCACCAAGATTGTTAACTTTTTTGACGTCTTCTGTTTTCAGGAGTGTTTTTTTTGCAGGTTCACTCCAAGGACGGTCATAAACAGGTGCTTCATCACCAAGCTCTTTGATGGGAAGATTAACAACTTCTTTCCCTTGATGAAATACACGGAAACGTAGATCATTGGTTGTTTTTCCAATAATGGAAAAATGGAGCCCCCATTTATGAAAAATTGCTGCTGCTTGCTTTTCTAACTCTGGTTTAAGAACCATGAGCATACGCTCTTGGCTTTCAGAAAGCATCATTTCATAGGCTGTCATGTTTTCTTCACGAACGGGAACTGCATCAAGATTAAGCTGTATTCCTAGATTGCCTTTTGCACCCATTTCAACGGCAGAAGAGGTGAGACCTGCAGCTCCCATATCTTGAATAGCAACCACAGCTCCAAGTTCCATGAGCTCTAAACATGCTTCAAGAAGACACTTTTCTGTAAAAGGATCACCGACTTGAACGGTTGGACGTTTTTCACTGATTGAATCATCGAATTCAGCAGAAGCCATTGTTGCTCCACCGACACCATCTCGCCCTGTTTTTGCCCCAAGATAAACAACAGGGAGTCCGATGCCTTGCGCTTTAGAATAAAAAAGGGCGTCTGTCTTTGCAATACCGGCTACAAAAGCGTTAACAAGGATATTGCCATTATAACGCTCATCAAAATTTACTTCTCCACCAACCGTTGGAACGCCAAAAGCATTGCTGTAACCACCAATACCAGAAACAACACCGGAAACAAGATGGCGTGTTCGTGGATGATCAGGAGCGCCAAATCGCAATGCATTCATAGCGGCGACAGGACGGGCTCCCATTGTGAAGACATCACGTAAAATACCACCAACACCTGTTGCTGCACCTTGATAAGGTTCAATATAAGAAGGATGGTTATGGCTTTCCATTTTAAAAACCACACATTCCCCTTCACCAATATCAACAACGCCAGCATTTTCACCAGGCCCTTGAATGACACACTTTCCTTCTGTTGGAAGAGTTTTTAGCCATTTTTTAGAGGATTTATAAGAACAATGTTCGTTCCACATTGCAGAAAAAATTCCTAGTTCAGTAAATGTTGGCTCTCTACCGATTAACGTCAGGATACGTTGATATTCATCTTCTTTTAGCCCGTGTTGTGCAATGAGCTCTGGTGTAATAGTGATGTTATCGCAAGGCTTCATGAGTATTTATCCGTTAAATTAACTGAAATTTAGCATTTTAGTTTCTATCTAGCAGCTATTATAAGCAATAATGTTGTTTAATAATAAAAATATTCATAGACCGTAAGCTGAAGATTTTATTCGTTTGTTTGATGGGATTTAAGACCAAAAACGATCTTAAATAATTATGTATTTAGAAAATAATATCCATTGTTGTTTGTGAATAATTCCGTTCATGGATTTACGACGCAAGATATAGACCTTTGTTTTTTATAATTATGGAGCACAAGAATTTTGCGGCATCATCCATTTGCTAACTCTAAAGCACTTTGAAAAAGTAAACGACCGTCAACACCTCCATGAGCGGGTTCAATAAAGTTTTCAGGATGAGGCATCATACCAAGAATATTACCAGCTTTATTAACAATACCAGCAATATCTTTCATTGAGCCATTAGGATTTGTATTTTCTGCATAACGAAAAACAATTTGTTGATTATCTTCCATTTTTTTTAATGTTTCACTATCAACAAAATAATTCCCATCGTGATGGGCAACGGGACAACGAATAATTTGTCCTTTAGAATAATATCGAGAAAATTTTGTCTTGGCGTTGACGACTTCAAGTTTGATTTCACGACAAACAAATTTTAAAGAAGCGTTACGCATTAAAGTACCGGGTAATAATCCAGCTTCCAACAAAATTTGAAATCCATTACAGATCCCTATTATTGTAGTCCCTTCTTGTGCTTTTTCACGAATGGCCTTTAAGATAGGGGTTCGCGCTCCAATAGCGCCACACCTTAAGTAGTCGCCATAAGAAAAACCACCAGGAATAATAATAACATCTACATCTGGAATTGTTGTTTCTGTTTGCCAAATTTTTAGTGGTTCAACTCCCGTTATATGATGTAATGCTGCAATCATATCTCGGTCACGATTTAATCCAGGAAGTTGAATGATAGCAGTTTTCATGAGCGTTCCACTTAAAGAAGTTCGATTGTATAATTTTCGATGACAGTATTTACGAGTAACTCTTCACACATCTGGTTAAGTTTTTTCTTTGCGCTTTCAGAAGGTAGATCATCAAGAACAATATCAAAAACCTTTCCTTGACGAATGGAATGAATGCCCTCGAAAGCTAAACTTTTTAAAGCACCAACAATTGCTTCTCCTTGTGGATCAAGAACGCTTTCTCTTAAAGTAACTGTAATGCGTGCTTTCATTTTTTGCTTCCTGTTGTTAAAAGAACCTCTCCTTTGAAGAGGGGGTATTTATATAAGGTGATAATATTTTACCTTGTTTTTATTTTACGAGAACGGGACCACTTGGTCGTGTAGGTTCATTTTCATTCATAATACCAAGACGTTTGGCAACTTCTTGATAGGCATTAATAAGCCCACCCATATCACGACGAAAACGGTCTTTATCCATTTTTTCTTGTGTGTGCATATCCCATAGTCGTGCAGAATCAGGAGAGATTTCATCAGCAAGAACAATGCGCATTGTTTCATCTTCCCACAGGCGACCAAATTCCATTTTAAAATCAATTAATTGGATGTTAACACCGGCAAAAAGCCCAGAAAGAAAATCATTAATACGAATTGAAAGTTGCATGATATCTTCTATCTCTTGTGGGACAGCCCACCCAAAAGTTGTGATATGTTCTTCCGTTACCATAGGATCATCGAGAGAATCATTTTTATAGTAGAATTCAATGATGGATTGCGGAAGCGGGGTTCCTTCTTCCAGTCCTAAACGCTTAGCAAGAGAGCCGGCAGCAACATTGCGAACAACAACTTCCAACGGAATGATTTCCACCGCTTTAATAAGCTGTTCGCGCATGTTTATACGTTTGATAAAATGTGTTGGGATGCCCAAACGTCCAAGATGGCTAAAAATATGTTCCGAAATTCGGTTGTTTAAAACCCCCTTTCCATCGATAATTTCATGTTTTTTTGCATTAAAGGCAGTTGCATCATCTTTAAAAAACTGAATATAAGTCCCTGGTTCAGGTCCTTCATATAAAATTTTAGCCTTGCCTTCATAAATACGGTGGCGACGATTCATCATGATTCTCTATTTATCTTGAGAGGTTTTTAATAACATTGATAAATGATACTATCCTAATTGATAGAATTTCTCAATGATATTGCTATGATACTTTTATAATTTTTGTCATTACACGTTTATCCAAAGGTGAAGATACATAAGCGGTGAGAAAGAAGATCATCTCTTTTGGATCAAATTTTTGCAAGAAAGTGAGAGAGGACCATAAGCCCTTCAGGCCAAGGTCCGTGTCCGGATTCTGCGTTAATATGGCCAGAATACCCAGCATCAACAAAGAGTGATCCCCAATCATTGGCAATTTTTTCTGCTACTGAAAATTGACAAAACTCATCGTTGCGACTGGCTATGACAATAGAAGGAAAAGAAAGCTTTTGGCGATGATAGGGGCCAAATGTCATTAAATGTTTGGGACGTATTTTTTCATTGGCGACATCTGGAGGTGCAACAAAGAAAGCGCCACAAATTTTTTCTGTATTTTGTACAGTTGCATGAATAACACTGGGAACTCCTAATGAATGAGCAATAAGCATAACAGGCCTTTGAGCTTTTGCGATGGCGGTTTTAACTTTGTTAACCCACTCTTCACAAACAGGCTTTGACCAATGGAGTTGTTCAATGCGGCGGGCTGTCGACAATTTTTTTTCCCAGCGTGTTTGCCAATGATCTGGACCAGATCCTTTGTAGCCAGGAACAATAAGAATATCGAGTTGATTTGCTTTCATAAATTGTTTTCTTTGTTACAACAGATTTTTGATCATAGGTGGAATGGATTTTGGTTTTCTATGTCGCTTTATTGTTCTTCAAAAACACGTTTAAAAATCGTATTTATATGTTTGGTGTGGTAAGAAAGATCAAATTTTTCGCGAAGTTCTTCTTCACTTAAAGCTTTGGTAACATCTTTGTCGTTGAGGAGTTCTTCTAAAAAATCTTTTCCTTGTTCCCAAACTTTCATCGCATTTCGTTGTACAATCCGATAAGAATCTTCACGACTAATCCCTGCTTGTGTGAGTGCTAAAAGAACCCGTTGTGAGTGAACAAGACCGCGGAATTTATTGAGATTTTTTTGCATATTTTCTGGATAGACAATGAGATTTTCAATGACAGATGTGAGGCGAGAAAGAGCAAAATCAAGTGTAATCGTCGCATCTGGAGCAATATAACGCTCAACAGATGAATGGGAAATATCACGTTCATGCCAAAGAGCTACATTTTCCATGGCGGGGAGTGCAAATGCACGTACCATACGGGCTAGTCCAGTTAAATTTTCTGTTAAAACTGGATTACGTTTATGAGGCATTGCCGATGAACCTTTTTGCCCAGGTGAGAAATGTTCCTCTGCTTCAAGAACTTCTGTTCGTTGTAAATGGCGTATTTCTATTGCTAGCCTTTCAATAGAGGAAGCAATAACACCAAGTGTTGCAAAAAACATAGCATGACGATCTCTTGGTATTACTTGGGTGGAAACCGGTTCAGCACGCATCCTCAAGGCTTTTGCTACATGTTCTTCAACGCGTGGATCGATATTAGCAAAAGTTCCTACAGCTCCTGAAATCGCGCAAGTAGAAATTTCTTCTCGTGCGGCAAGAAGACGTTTGCGACAACGGGAAAATTCAGCGTATGCAAGAGCAAACTTGATTCCAAAAGTTGTCGGTTCAGCATGAATGCCATGACTCCGCCCAATGGTGATTGTTTCTTTATGCTCAAAAGCACGTCTTTTTAATGCTTCAAGAAGTTGATCTATATCCTCTAGCAAAATATCACTCGCACGCATCAATTGAATGTTCAGCGTTGTATCGAGAACATCAGATGATGTCATACCTTGGTGGATAAAACGTGCTTCTGGTCCAATGAATTCAGCGAGGTGGGTTAGAAATGCGATAACATCATGTTTGGTAATTGCTTCAATTTCATCAATGCGATTGACATCAAATTTAGCTGCTGCCCCTTTTTCCCAAATGACTTTGGCGGCTTCTTTCGGAATAATCCCTAAGTGAGCAAGGGCATCACAGGCATGGGCTTCTATTTCAAACCAAATACGATATTTTGTTTCGGGAGACCAAATTGTTACCATTGCAGGGCGAGAATAACGTGCGATCATCATTTTTTTCCTTGTTGTGAGAGGATTGCGGCTTGGCGCAATGCACTAATACGTGTTTTGTAAAGCTCTTTATTTCCATCTTTATAAATTGCAGAGCCTGCGACAAATACATTTGCACCAGCTTTTGCAGCTATCCCAATTGTATCAACGGTGATACCACCATCAACTTCAAGGTCAATAGGGCGGTTTGCAATCATGCTTTTAACGCGCTTAATTTTATCTTTTATTTCTGGAATAAAACTTTGTCCACCAAAACCGGGATTGACCGTCATGATGAGAATGAGATCTAATTGATCAAGCAAATATTCAAGCATATGTTCAGGGGTGCTTGGATTGAGTGCGATTCCTGCTTTTTTCCCCATTTTTTTGATTGTTTGGAGTGAACGATGAAGATGTGGACCTGCTTCAGCATGAATAGTTATAATATCTGAACCTGCTTTTGCAAAAGCTTCTAAATAAGGGTCTACTGGTGCGATCATCAGGTGGACATCAAATATTGCTTTTGTTAATGGGCGCAGAGCTTTGACGATTTCAGGACCAAAGGTGATGTTAGGAACAAAGTGCCCATCCATAATATCAAGATGAAGCCAATCTGCACCAGCATCAACAACATCTAACATTTCTTGTCCAAGTTTAGAAAAATCAGAAGCCAAGAGAGAAGGTGAAATGAGATGAGCATGGGGCATTAAAATCTCCTTAGATTGGCAGTTTTTATCATATCGCTGTGTATACACAAATATTTTTTGTGTTATGACGGAAAAGAAAAAATATGTATTATAGGTCTTTTTATGGAAAGATCGCTTGAAATTTTAAAGCTTTATAAGTGAAAGATATGTCGAATCATAAAACATATTTGATGCCTGAACTTCAACATAAACATACTATTGCGGTTTCTTCCCAAGAATATCGAGATGCCATGAGTCTTTTTGCAGGAGCTGTGCATATTGTGACAACAAATGGTATTAAGGGAAGACGCGGGGTGACTGTTTCGGCGTGTTGTTCTTTATCTGATAATCCTCCAACCCTTCTTGTTTGTCTTATGCGTCATAATTTAAAGAATCAGGTGTTTATGGAGAATGGAAATTTTTGTGTTAATAGCTTGGCAGGAAAACATCGCTCATTAGCGGATGTTTTTTCGAGGCGTTGCAATTCTACACAAAATGAGCGTTTTGATGTTGCTCAATGGGGAGCTTTGCAAACGGGGGCGCCTAGTCTTTCAGACGCTCTAGCGTCGTTTGATTGTCGTTTGATTTGTTGGCACGAACACGCAACTCATTGTGTTTTGATTGGTGAGGTTGTTGCAATTAACTGTAATAAAGAAAAAGATGCTCTGATGTATTTGAAACGTGAATATCACACTTTGCCTTTATAAAGATTTTATTTTTTTGCATTGATGAAATGATTTATTGTTGCTTCATTTAGATTTTAAACAATGTAGAGAGTAGGGGAGAGATGGCTCTGATATCTGATTTCCTTCTTTTTAAGGTTTTTCAATAAGCGAGAAAAATGATTCTGGATGAGATTTAATCAAGAGTTCAATCTACATAAAAAAGCGATAAAACCTAAACAGTGCATTTAGATATATTCGTTGATTGTTATGAAAAAACATTTTACTCTTGTGTTGATGGGTATTGCACAATATATAGACCGCACATAGCATATGTGGAGGTTTTTTATTGCATGAGCGAAGAGATTGATGGTCAATATCGCCCTAGTGAAGATGAGCCTTTTATGAATGAGCGGCAAAAGGCGTATTTTCGTGCTAAATTGGTTTCTTGGAAGAATGATATATTAAAAGAAGCTCGTGAGACTTTGGAAAATTTGCAGGAAGAGAATGTTGGTCAACCCGATTTGACTGATCGGGCTTCTTGTGAAACTGATCGTACAATCGAATTACGTGCTCGTGATCGTCAGAGGAAACTTATTTCAAAAATAGATGCTGCTTTAGAGCGCATTGATAATGGGACATACGGTTTTTGTGAAGAAACCGGCGAACCCATTAGTATAAAGCGTCTTGAGGCTCGGCCGATAGCCGTTTTGTCATTGGAAGCGCAAGAACGTCACGAACGACGTGAAAGAGTTTATCGCGATGATTAAGGTAAGGTTATTAAGATGATAAACAAACGAAATTCGTGGTGATAAAATTGTATATTTTTATTTTTGAGGGGTAGGAATGAATAAAGATGGTTCTTGCCGCCCCTCAATTTCGGCGGTGATGGCTGAATCTTTTACCGCTTGATTCGTAAAAGGAGAGGGACTTTTATCCGATATATCGTTTCTTTCTGTAGGGGTGGAATTTAGATGTGTGTGTGTTTCTCTCTTTTGTATTTTGGATGTACCGGTAATATCGGATTCTACAACCATATCTGTTAATCCACCAATAAGGAGCAAATGTTCTTTATTATCGCAACGGATTAAAACAAGGCGGCGTGCTCGATCTATAGAAATTACTTCACATAATGCTAATCGCGATAGGCTTTTTTTTCTATTAATGTTGAATCTTCTTGTATTTAAACGGCGTAAAAATACGATAATTATGGTAATAGCTGCGATTGTTATTAAAAAAATCAAAAAGCTTATCGTTATGTTTGCCGCAGATACACCTATTTGCTCTGATAACCAGATATACATAGATTTTCTCCCATTTTGTATGGAAATATTATTTTTTATTGAGATAAATTTATAAACATACCCTCAAAAGGTTCACTTATAACGTAAGAAATAAACTTTTGAATATTAAGCGATCTTATCTTAGATAATATCATAGTATATACTTTATAACAACATAACAACGAATATAAAGGAAGTTTTGTGACATAAGAAATAGCTATAAGCTAAGGCAAAGAGAGATGGATAAAGATTTTGAGAATAATGAAAGATCAGCGTCTTCGTTTCATCGGAGAGTTGTTATTTTTGGTGTTGTTTTTGTATTAGGTTTTCTTTTCATTGTGGGTATTTTAGGTTTTTTTTATACACAAAACTATTTGCAACAGGCGATATCAATATCTTTTTTGATTCTAGCAATGATCGGTGTTGCAACACTCGTTTTGTGTGGAATGGGAATTTTAAGATATCATGTATGGTCGCATGAAGATTTTGATTTTAGCATCTTTAATAGGAGCGATGATGCAATTGTAATCTCTGATCTTTCTGGTTTTGTTTATTATTCTAATCAAAACTATCGAAAAATTCTGACCTATAGGCCTGAAGTGTCTTGTTATAGGGTTATTGCGGATCTTCCAGGAGCTGGTGCCCTCTCGTACCGCTTAAAGGTTGCAGCCTGTAATAATCTTGCAGCGCAAGAGGAATTAAGAGTAGAACAGCCAATTTTTACCGATTCTACACCAAAAAAGTCTGTTTGGTATAATATTTCCATTCAACCTATCACAAAACAGAAAAAAAAGCTTTTATTTTGGCGTATTACTGATATTTCGCACTTACAACAAACGCGAGAAGTTTTTTTCTCGAACCTTCAAGAGGCTATCAATCACTTGGATCAAGCTTCTATTGGTTTTGTATCCGTTAATAGACAAGGAACTATTCTTTATGCCAATGCGACTTTTGCAGAATGGTTTTCAATTGATTTAGCTAATTTCTCAATTGGTCAATATAATTTTGATTTGTTATTTGATAGCGTTGGCGCTAAGAGCTCATGGAGTGATATCTGTTTACAAACCAACAGATATCAAAGTTCAGGTTACTCTTTACCTTATAGGCTTTCGTTATGTTTAAATTCACACACGACTTGTGAGAAAATATTCCATTGTCTTATATCTGTTTCTTCTCTCTTAGAAGAGGAGGCTATTTATCGTATTGTGATCATTCCACAACAAATACAAAAAGAAGAGGACGATCAATTAAAATTACCCCGTATATTAGGAGAATATTTTGATGCGAGTCCTTTTGCAATAGCCGTGGTGGATCATGCAGGGCAATTGGTTCATATGAATAAAGCTTTTTCATTACTCACGGGATGTATGGACAAAGCTGTCAATTTTTATGATGTTATTTCTCGTCGTGATTGTGTGCAGTTAGAGCGTTCTTTTCAGAGAATTGCAACAAATAAAAATTATTTTGTTTCTCTAGAAACTGTTTTAGAAAAAAATGAAGAATGCCATTTACGGCTCCATATTATGTCTGTACCGCCCTATCATGGTGATGTATTGCAAGATTTGCTTATTATCTCTGTGATTGAAACAACCGAACAAAAAACTCTTGAAGATAAAATGATGCAAAGTCAGAAGATGCAAGCTGTAGGACAATTAGCTGGCGGCATTGCTCATGATTTTAATAATGTTTTAACAGCAATTTTAATGTCGTGTGATCTTCTTTTAAATACGCATCGTAGTTCTGATCCTGCTCATGCTGATCTGATCAATATTAAAAATAATGCTAATCGTGCAGCTGCTCTTGTACAGCAATTATTAGCTTTTTCTAGAAAGCAAACACTTCGACCTGAAGAAGTTGATTTTACAGAGTTTTTATCAGACATTCGCAATCTTATTTTACCACTTTTGGGTAATAATATTCAGTTAAAAATTATTCATGGAAGAGATTTGTGGAGCGTTGAAGTTGATCAAGCATCTTTTCAGCGTGTTATTATGAATTTGGTTATTAATGCGCGTGATGCCATGTTAGATGGAGGTATTGTTACGATTGCGACAAATAATATTACAAAGCAACAAAGTGCTGAATTTAATCATCTTGGATTAGCAATTGGCGAGTATGTGCAATTGATTATTTCAGATACAGGAGCTGGTATATCTGCTGCTATACAAGAAAAAATGTTTGAGCCATTTTTTACAACAAAAGAAGTTGGAAAAGGAACAGGACTTGGTTTATCAATGGTTTATGGAATTATCAAGCAGAGCGGTGGGTATATTTATTGTGAAAGTAAAGAAGGTGAAGGAGCAACATTTCATATTTTTCTTCCCCGTTATATCCCCAATATAAAAGGAGAAATTTCTCAAAAGGTTGAAAAAGATGAAGAGAAAGATAAAAATATAGACTTAACAGGATCTGCGACTGTTTTATTGGTTGAAGATGAAGATGCGGTCAGAATGGGGGGGGTAAGAGCTCTTCAAATGAGAGGATATACGGTTTTAGAGGCTGCAAGTGGGGTGGAAGCACTCTCTATTCTTGAGGAACAAAAAGGAGATGTTGATATTATTGTTTCCGATGTGGTGATGCCAGAAATGGATGGGCCCACTTTATTGAAGGAAGTCCGTAAAAACTATCCTGGTATCAAATTTCTTTTCGTTTCTGGATATGCAAAAGATGCTTTTGCTAAAAATCTTCCACAAGATGCTGTTTTTGGTTTTTTATCTAAACCTTTTACACTCAAACAGTTAGCTGTAATAGTTAAAGAAACACTTTCGTCATGAGCAAAAATTTATGCAATAGAAAAAGTGCGTATTTTAAGATTTTTTAGGCTAAATACGAGAGCATTTTGATAAATAGAGCTTATGATAATGTCATAGAATTAAATAAAGAAGAAGAATTTTGAAAATGAAATAAAATTCAAAAAAATCACATGTTTTGTGCAAAAATTTATTGAAGAGATGGGCTCTATTATGTCAACATTTCATAGAGATTTTCAATTGTAGATACTGAGCAGAAACTATGTGTAAAGCATTGAAATATGCTGATTAATAGATTGTTGATACACTCAAAAAGATAAAAGCTGTTGTTGCGTATCTATCATTTTGCTCTTTCCTTCAATAAATGCTTTTAAGGCTTCGGGGTAGAGTTTATGCTCTACTTTAAGAACTCTTTCTGCTAAGCGCTCAGCAGTATCATGGGGATAGACTGGAACGGCTGCTTGGGCAAGGATTTTTCCTGCATCCACGTCTTCTGTAACAAGATGAACAGTGCAACCCGTAATTTTTACACCTGCTTGTAAAGCTTTTTCATGTGTGTTTAAGCCTTTAAATGAAGGCAAAAGAGAAGGATGAATGTTTAAAATTCGTCCTTCATAAAGTTTTACAAAACGTGGTGAGATAAGGCGCATATACCCTGCAAAGCAGAGAAAATCTGGTTTATATTGATCTAAAATCGTAAAAATATTTTCTTCATGCTCTTCTTTTGTTTTGTAAACTTTACGATCAACAATATGAATGGGTAAGTTATGATTTTGTGCCTTTTCAATACCATTTGCACGCGGATTATCGCAAATAACAGCGACAATTTCAGCAGGATATTCCGTTTGTTGGCTTGCTTGAGCAAGGGCGACCATATTCGAACCATTACCAGAAATAAAAACGACAATTTTTTTTTTCATAAATTCAGTACCCCTTTATAAAGTATTCCTTTATTTTGATCTTGGCGTTTTATTAAAATGCCAAGTGGAGTTACAGTTTCTCCTTTTCTTTCAAGAGCTTGTGTAATTGCTTCAGCTGCATGCTGTGCTACGATAATGATCATGCCAATACCACAATTGAATGTTCTTAACATTTCTGTTTCTTCTATTTTACCTTGTTTGGCAATCCATGAAAATACTGCTGGAACATTGATGGTAGAAAGATTAATTTCAGCGCAGAGAGAAGATGGAAGGACACGTGGAATATTTTCAGGAAAGCCTCCACCCGTAATATGAGCAAGAGCTTTAATCCCTTCATATTTTCGCATGATGGGAAGAAGCGATTTTACATAAATGCGTGTTGGTGTAAGAAGTGCTATACCAAGGCTGTTTTCAGGGGAAAAAGGGGCAGGGTCATTCCATTTGAGATAATTTTGCTGGATGATTCGTCGAACAAGCGAAAAGCCATTGGAATGAATTCCAGAGGAGCTTAGACCTAATATAACATCACCTTCTATCAAATCTTTTGAAGGGAGTAGCTTGCTGCGTTCGCATGCTCCTACAGCAAAACCGGCTAGATCATAATCTCCCTCTGCATACATTCCTGGCATTTCTGCAGTTTCTCCTCCAATAAGAGCAGCACCGGCTTGTTTACATCCTTCTGCAATACCAGAAACAATCGCAGCCCCTTGTTCAGGGTCGAGCTTTCCAGTTGCAAAATAATCCAGAAAAAAAAGCGGTTCAGCTCCTTGTACAAGTAAATCATTGACACACATAGCAACGAGATCAATACCTACAGTATTATGGTGACCTACTTCGATAGCAATTTTTAATTTTGTTCCCACTCCATCATTGGCTGCTACGAGGATAGGATCTGTAAAGCCAGCGGCTTTTAAATCAAAAAGGCCACCAAACCCACCAATTTCTGCATCTGCTCCGGCTCGTTTTGTAGCGCGTATAAAGGGTTTGATTTTTTCTACCATGGCATTACCCATATCGATGTTTACACCGGCTTTTGCGTAGGTAAGGCCGACTTTGGATTTATTCTTTATAAGATCTTGATTGCTCATTGGAGCCTTCCTTTAATGGAAAATCAGGTTTTGATATTATGCAATGCCATGATAGAGTTCTCTCTGCAAGAGATATTGATAAGAAAATAAGCAACTTTTCTTGTAGCTTATTTTGAAGTTGTTTATAATTCTTTGTGAAGTTTTTTTTAGGATATTTTATGAGCAAGATATCAGATAATCACGGACAGTCTTCTTGGAAACTTATGAGAAAGAAAGTGAGTGAGAATACATCTCGTGATCGTTATAAGACTTATGTGCCAGCGTATACTCAATTACCGTTGCCGAATAATATGAAAAGACAAATCTTTTTTTGGCTGGGTACGCTGATTTTTTTCATTCTTTTTATGTTTGTTTTTGGATCGATTTTGCTTCCTTTTGTGGCAGGGATTGTGTTGGCTTATTTTCTCAATCCCATTGTTCAATTACTTGAAAAATTTGGTATTCGTCGTGTGTTTGGGACTGTCCTTATTACCTTATTTATTGTTATTATCTTTGTTGCTGCTTTAGTTATTTTGATTCCTGTTATTAGTTGGCAAATACAGCAGTTTATGAGTGATGGTTTACCTGTTTATATTAATCGTATTCAAACCTTTTTTGTTGAGCATGATTTTGATTGGTTAAGGCGCTATTTTGGAAGTGATCCAAATGAATTACGGAATAATATTAAAGGATTTTTGGGCGAAGGTTCGGATTTTATTACGTCTCTTTTGAATTCACTTTTAAAGTCAGGAAAATCTATCGTTAATATCGTTAGCCTATTTGTTGTGGCACCTGTGGTGGCATTTTATATGTTATTAGATTGGCCACGTATGGTAACAGCAATCGATTCGTTAATACCGCGTGATCATCTTGAAACCGTCCGTAGTATTTTTCATGAAATGGATAGAGCTATTGCAGGCTTTGTTCGTGGACAAGGAACAGTTTGTCTCATATTGGGAGGCTATTATGCTATTGGTTTAACGATTGCAGGACTCAATTTTAGTCTTTTGATTGGTATGTTTATTGGTCTTATTAGCTTTGTTCCTTATATTGGCACAATGAGTGGTTTGCTCCTTTCTGTTGGTATTGCATGGGTCCAGTTTTATCCCAATAATTGGGGGGGAATCATTGTTGTGATGGCACTTTTTTTAATTGGTCAATTTATTGAAGGGTATATTCTTCAACCCAAGCTTGTAGGTTCATCAGTGGGATTACATCCCGTATGGTTGATGTTTTCACTTTTTGCTTTTTCTTCACTCTTTGGTTTTACTGGTATGCTTGTTGCTGTTCCAGCGGCAGCGGCTGTTGGCGTTTTAGTTCGTTTTGCTCTTCATACTTATCTGAGTTCTCAGATGTATTCGCGAAGCGGAAATTCGGAGCCGCTAAAATGAATGGGCGTGAAACGCAATTATCTTTAAATTTTCCTTATGATCCGATTTTTCAATTTGAGGATTTAGTGGTAACGGAAAGTAATCGTATGGCTTTTCAGCTTATTGATCACTGGCCCAATTGGAGCTTACCTATTGCAGTTTTAGTTGGTAAAGAAGGATCTGGAAAAACGCACTTTTCTAATATATGGCTCCAAAAAGCAGATGCTTTCAGGATTCAGTACAATGAACTTGATCAGGCTGTTACTATGGCTTCTTTAGGAAGATCATTTTTAATAGAGGATATTGATACAGGTGAAATCAATGAGACAGAACTTTTTCATTTAATTAACAGTATTAAGCAAACAAATCTTGATGCACGACAAGCTACTTTATTGATGACGGCACGAACACTTCCTTCCGCTTGGAATTTAACGTTAAATGATCTAAAAAGTCGTCTTAATTCGGTGATGTTCGTTGAAATTAATCAGCCTGATGATGCATTGTTAACAGCTGTTGCTTTTAAGCTTTTTTCCGATAGGCAACTTATTGTACATCCAGATACGGTTTATTACCTTGTAAGTCGTTGTGAACGTTCTTTATTTTCATTGAAGCGTGTTATTGATTCTGTTGATCAGTTGGCATTACAAAGAAAAAGAAAAATAACACGTGCTGTTATTGCTGAAGTTTTGAATAGAAGAAATCCGTAAATACTCTTTATCGCGGCTTACCTATTCTGACCTTTTATTATCGTTTCAATATGTGAAAAGACAAGTCATTTAAATTTTTTCTTTTTTGGATATCTATATAAGAGAGAAAAATAGTGTTTTTTACTTTTGTCATGTGATTATTTTAAATAACTTTGAGATTTTATTGTATGATATTGAATTTTTTTCATCTTCGCATTTGAAAATTTTTCTAAAAAGAGCGCTTTATTTTATTTATAATGAAACCTTTGTGCTTTGAAAAAATGTTTGTTGTTTATGAATATGAATTGTCGCAGATTCTAGAGTTTTTAATAAAAGAGTCCTTGGGAAGATAGAAAAAGAGGAGAAAAAAGCTTAATACAGCTGAATTCTTTGGCTTATGTTCTCTTTGGGAAAATTTTTCTATGATATTTAAGTTGTTTTTTTCTAAAACTGTATCTGTGAAATGCGTTTTGATACAGTGAGAGCTTGCTTAAAACAGGATAAAAATTATGAAGTCTTTATAGAGAAATTCATTCTTTTTTAATATAGATTGGATTTTTTACGGAGGTTATTTTCTACTATTTGTCAATAAATTTGTTATTGAGTAGGGGAAAAAATTAAAAAATGTGCTTTTTTGTAAAGAAATGCAACAAAATTTAAAAAAAGTGTGTTTTTCTCTTGCACTTCTGTTGTGAAAATTTTAGGAAATGTGCATCAAGTAAATGTAAATGGCGGAGCGTAGCGCAGCCTGGTAGCGCACCTGATTTGGGATCAGGGGGTCGTAGGTTCGAATCCTATCGCTCCGACCATATTTGATTGAGTGTGTGAAAATGACCAAATTGGGTACGTGTGATGAGAAACTATCATTCAAGCGTTGTTTAATCTGAAGGAAAAAGACATGATCGCACGTATTTATAGTCCTGCTAAGACAGCTATGCAGTCAGGTAAGGGGAATACAAGTTTTTGGGTTCTAGAGTATGAGCCGATGAAAGAAAAAATGCTTGAACCTCTTATGGGATACACGGCAACGTCTGATATGAATAATCAGGTAAGGATCCGATTTAATAGGAAAGAAGAAGCGATTGCTTTTGCACGTAAGAATGCTATCTCTTACCGTGTAGAAAAGAAACATACATCGATTCGACGTGCTATTTCTTATTCTGATAATTTTCGCAGTGATCGGCAGCAACCTTGGACACATTGAATTAAAAATGCTATTTTGAATTGAGAAAATAATCAGTTGGGTCCCGTAGCTCAGCTGGATAGAGCAACGGCCTTCTAAGCCGTGGGTCACAGGTTCGAATCCTGTCGGGATCACCATGTTTAAATAATATCAATAGGCTATAAAGAGAGTTTTCCTCTTATTGTATTAGCTTATTTTTCTGTATAATCCCGAACCTTTTTGATGTTTTTTGGTTGATTTTGTTGCTAAACGTTTTTCTATTGACTGTTTTAGTATAAAATAATGCTGTTTTACCTTTTTTCAGTAAAAATTCTTTTTTAAGAGCTTCTTTTCATCTTTCTGAAAATGAATATTTTATTTCTTAGATTAGATTTAAGCATTGCTGCTAATGCTGGTGAAATTGCAAAAAAAAACATCTATTGTAATTTTTTTATTTTTTATGAATAATATTATTATATTTTTCAGCATGACCTTTAGTAAGATCGACTTTGATTATATACAAGGCATGATGGATGTGATTTAGAACAGTTTATGAAACATTGAAGAATAAAAACGATATCTGTTTATGATGAGAATTTACAGGCGGCACAAGAGGTGGAGAATATCTTCTTGTCTTGGAAGCAGTGGATTCATAACGAATTGCTTTTTTATAGTTTTTTCGTATAAGAAGATGTTATATGTGCCGCCCAGATAAGATATTGTTTTTTTCAATGAGAGGCATTTGCGGACAATTTGATTTAACGTGATTATCACTGTTTCTCAGGTATGGTTATAGATATTCATCAATATTTAGGTTTTCTTAGTCTTATCGGTTTAAGAATATATGCTGTGTATTTATATGAATGGAGATAGATTGTATCTCAGAATTAAGTTTTTAGATTTCATATTTAAATTTTCAAATGTTTTTTCTTATTTCTTTATAGTTTGTACATCATATTAGAGGTATTTTAATATTGGATAACAATCACATTAAAATGTTATGCAGATGAGATCTGAAGATCTAAATTCACACGATTCAAGGTGATCATTATTTCAATAGAAATACAGTGTGAGGAGAATGCCATTTTATGCGCTTGTTTTAAGAGATATCTCTTAAAGCTCACTTCACGCTAGCGCTCGTGAATAGTACAATGATAAATCCATTGAGCTCCATCATCTTTACACTTATGAAGAAATAAGCTGACACTATCATACACTTTGCCTATTTTTTAGCCCCCGATGTTGCGATAAATCTTAGCATTTGAGGTAGTTATCGGCATTTTTGTGCTTTTTTATACAATTTTTACTTAATATTAATTCCTCTTATGACGTGTAAAAGAGACGGTTTTGATTAATTCAATATAAATAGGTTTGAAATGAGAAAACATTACGATATCTAGATTTCTCATTTAACATGGCAAACAATAAAACATGATTATGAATCAATATATTTTTAGAATGAAAAAATTTGCTTTTATCGTATTTTTTTACTCTTTTTAATATTTTATTATAATCTGTAATTGGTAAATTCAAAATACAGCTCTAAGGCTAAGTGTTTTATATCTATCGAAGTGACTGTTGTTATATCTAACTGTTTGGACAACAAGTGTATACCAATAGACATGAAAGAATTAAGAAAAACAGGGGATAGATCAGGAAATAAACAATGTTTTTTTGAACAGAAGTCTATGCTTGTGGAAAGAGTTTTAAAATCAAACTTTTAATCTGTTGCAAAATGAGGCTGTTATTACGTTTTTGATATTTTTTAGATGGCTTCCCCAAAGAGGCGCTATCAGAACGTAAAAAAATATTAGAAACACTCTGTAAAGTATGTCCTTTGTAGAGGCATGTTGCAAAATCTTATTTCCGAATCTTTATTTACGCATCCCGTACCTTGGAAGAATACGATAATTCAATAATTTATTTATACTATAAAATTGAATGGTGGGCGTGACAGGGATTGAACCTGTGACCCCTACGATGTCAACGTAGTGCTCTCCCGCTGAGCTACACGCCCATTCATTGATGTTGCATACACCATATAGAATGCCAAACGTCAATGCCTAATTTTATTTTCTCTTTCAACAGATGCAAATAACTTTAAAAAATACTTTTTAAGCAGCGATAAGGATCTTTTCAACTTCATTGACGAGTTCACGTAAGTGAAATGGCTTAGAGAGAACCTTTGCATCAGGAGGGGCATCACTATTTGAATTGAGTGCTACCGCTGCAAAACCTGTAATGAACATTACTCGTAAATCAGGGTCAATTTCAGTAGCACGTCGTGCAAGTTCGATTCCGTCCATCTCTGGCATCACAATATCAGTCAGGAGAAGGGAAAATGGCTCTTCTTGTAAACGTTCATATGCGCTAATACCATTATCGAAATCGGCGACTTCGTAGCCTGCACGTTCTAAGGCTTTTACGAGAAAGCGACGCATATCGTTATCATCTTCTGCGAGCAGGATTCGTTTCATGATTATGTTCCAATGGCTCCATTTGTCAGAGTTTTGCCGCACCAATTATACAATATAGAGTATTTAGAAAAAAGATGGTAAAATGCTCATAATTGAAATGAATGGCAAAATGGTTAATTCTTACATTCTGATTTACAATACAGCATATTCGTTGTGAGTTGGTTAAATTCGAAATATATGTGATTTTGAAAAAAGAAGGGGGCTCTAAAACTTCTAGGATGATTCATTGCTATCTTTTCTTTTAAATTTGCTGATTATTATCAGAATTCCATTAAAAAAATTATGAAAACCATTATTGTAGGGACTTCCTATATCGAGAAATTAAAAGAATATTATGTTAATTTATTGTTTTTAAAAAGTTCTCCTAAGAAATAGAAATTTTATAGTTATTTGTTTTTATAGAGATTTGTAATAAATATTATAAATGCGCTTTATTTCCAGTTTTTTCCTTAAATAGATGAAAAGTATTATTTTCTAGATATAATATTAAATGAGTATTTTATAACAAATAAAAAATAGTATTTTGATGCTTTATTTGTAAATATGTATCATGTTATATTAAGATATATTTATTATTTATATAAATAGTTTTTTTATTAAGTTATTTTTTATGATGTAAAATAATATTTTTTAATGTAATGATATACTTTGTATATGAGTTTTTTATTAGAATGCGTGGTGAATATTTAGGTCATGGTTTGCCTGTAAAGGCTAGAAAACAAATCATATGAGTGGTTGGAAAGAAAAATCTATTATATTTAAAAGTGTTTGTAGATCCAATGCTCGTAGAAATTTTCTTTTTTGATGGGGCGGAGTGGAAATTAAGGTTTAGTTATTTTACAGATACATTATCGGGAATAAAGGCATCAAATGCAGCCAAAAATTGTTTTTTATAATCTTCGTTAACCATAATTGTATCCAGTTCAGCGCCTGTAATAGTAATACTTTCTGTTAGACGTGTGTGTTGGCATAATTGCCGCACTTCAATGTTGTTTGCAATATTGTTTTGATTGGCAAGAATAAAGAGTGTTGGGATTCGTAAATTTCCATGAAGTACATTTCTCTTCATAGAATCAATCGTATTAAATACTGAAGCCATCCATTGGGATGTTGGGGGCTTAATGGAAGGGAGCGGCACTTTATGTATGTGTCCCAATTGTATATTTTTTTGTTTTGTCTTGTTTAATTTTTTCCTATTTTTCACTGGTATAAAGCCAAGACCTATATCAGAAAGAAATTGTGTTAATTTATGTTGAAAACTATTCGTTTTATTGCCGAATGGAGCAAAAAGGGGAGAAACACAGAGCAATCTATTAAACTGATGATTAATGAGATCTAATCCGCTAAGTGCTATCAATCCACCTATGCCATAGGTGAGCATAGAGTAAGGCGGCGGACAATTAGGATAAACAATATTTTTAAGAAATTTATATAAGTCATTAATATCATTATTTATATCAAAACAATGATGTCGGCTTTGTTTTCTTATCTTGAAGGATGTTTTTTCTTGATCAAAGCAGTCAAATATTGCTGTATGAAAACCGCGTTTAGAAATTTCATTTATTAATAAAAAATATTTTTCTAAAGTATTTGCGTAGCTTTTGAGAATAACAATTGTTCCCTTAGATTTTTCCACCTCAGGATATGTTATAGCAAAACGAATTTCATGATCTATTGCTATTTTAAGAGTATCATGATGGATATTAAGAGAAGTGGAACCCCAGTCTATGGGATAAAGAGGTGTTTCCAATTGAAATCCTTTACAGTGTATTTGTCGCTTAGTGCTTTGACATTTATGTAATGAAGAAAGAGGATTTAAAAAGGGGTATATTGCTTTTTAGATAGTTTTTATCAATTTAGGTCCCAAAGAGTTGAAATAAAGAAAAACGATTACTAGATAATATAGTGTGGTTGCCATGATGGGGCCGCAGGTTCACAAGTAAGTTTGCCATTTGGGAACTTTGTGAATCAATTATAAATTATAGTCGCTCTAGAGGAGGGCAATATTATGCGTCAAGTAGACTTTTCACCATTTTATCGTTCCACAGTAGGTTTTGATCATCTTTTTAATTGGTTTGATTCTAGAACCCAACCAGATGAAGTTTCTTCTTATCCCCCTTATAATATTGAACGTTTAACTGAAGATTCTTATAGAATTTCTATGGCTGTTGCTGGTTTTTCTCAAGATGAAATTGATATTGAAACACATTGTAACCAGCTGATCGTTAAAGGAGACAGAAAGCCTGAAAATGATGCTGAAGAACGAGAGTTTCTTTATCGAGGTATTGCTTCGCGTGCTTTTGAACGGCGTTTTCATTTGGCTGATCATGTTAAGGTTATTGGGGCAGAACTTGGAGATGGGCTTCTTCATATTCAGCTTAAAAGGGAAATGCCAGCTGAATTAAAACCAAAAAAGATAACCGTACAGATGTCACCATCCATTACAAAAAATGATAACAGCGACGTTATCGTGTAAAGAAAATTTAGAAAATATGAGATCGGATAATTATAAATTTTTCTGAAGAATAAAAAACGCGAGGCAAAAGGTCTCGCGTTTCGTATGTGTTTTCCTAAGAACGAAGCGCATTTTAATAAAACAGCTTATCTCAAATTTATGATAAAATACCACTGCACATTATTTTACGTTGAAGAAAAAGTTCATGTGTGTGCAATTAAAATGCGTAATAATCCACTTTTTAAGTAAGCTTATTTTATAGCATTTTAAAAATGGTCGGAGCGGCGGGATTTGAACCCACGACCCCTTGACCCCCAGTCAAGTGCGCTACCAAGCTGCGCTACGCTCCGAGTTCGTGTAAAACGATTAAATGACTGTTTCTTTAAAGGCAAGAGAAAAAATAAACAGAATAAAATCTAAAATGCTCTTGCACTTAGAGCTTTTGAAAGTAAAAATTTTGGACATCAATATTTTGTTGTTAATTCAAGATAAATAACGAATTTGTAAAATTCTTTGTGATCATTAAATTTTTAGCTCTATAGTTAATAGATGTATGCATTTAATTACTTTTGAGATTGTGAGGAGGGGGTAAGATTGGTGACTTTAGGGGTATGAATTGGAGCAAATGAGTGCGGAAGGTATATTTTTTCTTACCTAATCGTTACTTTTCTAAAAAGATAAAGATTTTCAAAAGAAGAGGAGTGAATGTATGGTTTTGAAAAGTTTTCGTTTTTTTAGAGTTTTATAGACGAGGTATTTTCATTTTATGTGGATAAAAAATTGTAAGTTCTGGATTGTATAATCACAAATCTCATTTTACGGGTATGTATTTTTATCCAAATAAACAAGATCAGAATGCTTTAATTTATATTTCGTTTTTTTTCTAAAATATCAGATAAAATATTATAGAGGAAAAACTTTCAAAGTGTCTATTGGACTAAGAAAAGAGTAAAGGATGAGCCGTTTTTCGGTAATAAATTTGACGCAAGCAGCAGTGGATCGTGTTAAAGCGATTATGGATGAAAAAGATGCACAGGGTATTCTTGTTGGTATCAAAAAAGGTGGTTGTGCAGGGATGGAGTATACAATTACTCTTGTCAAAGAAAAGGGGATAGATGCGGATGTTGTTGAAGTGAATGGTGCCCGTGTTTTTGTAGCACATGATGCGGTATTATTTTTATTAGGGACGCAGATGGATTATGAAGTGACAACGCTGCGGTCTGGTTTTGTCTTTAAAAATCCTAATCAAGTTTCAGCATGCGGGTGTGGAGAATCGGTGGAACTTCGTCCTGCTACGCAGGATCAATATAAAACAAATTGAACTAAGCTAAATTATAATTTAGTAATTTTAGAGGCGCTTGTTCTTTTAGGTAGAAGAAATCTACTATTTTTTATCGTTCATTTTTAGCTTGCTTCCAAAGTGCTTCCATTTCATTCAAGGATGCGTCAGTAAGTGTTTTAGATTGAGTGGATAGCTTTTCTTCAATATAGGCGAAACGATTTCGAAATTTTATATTCGTTTTTTTTAATGCTTTTTGTGAATCAATCGCTAAGTGGCGCGCGAGATTAAGGAGTATAAAGTAGAGATCTCCAAACTCTGCTTCTATCTCTGAGTTTTGTTTATTTTTGATGGCTTCTTTGAGCTCTTCCAGTTCTTCTTCTATTTTTTCAAAAACTTTATCACTTTTTTGCCAATCAAAACCTACTTTAGCTGCTGCTTCTTGTAAAGCAAGTGCCTCTTGGTTTGCTGGCTGGATTTGTTTTACTGTTGCGAGTATGCTTGTGGAGGAATTGTTGTTTTTTTCTTCGCACATTCTTTTTTGTTCAGCCTGTTCTCTGATTTTTATATATTCCCACTCCTCTTTTATAATCCCCCGTTCTTTTTGCACAGCATTTCCAAAAACATGAGGATGGCGCCGAATCATTTTTTCCGTAATTGCATAAACAACATCTTCAAAAGTAAAACTGCCTTCTTCCTGTGCAATAGTAGCATGATAGACAACTTGTAAAAGAAGATCACCAAGTTCTTCACAGAGATTCCTTCGGTTTTTTTGTTCAATGGCATTGATGACTTCGTAAACTTCTTCAAGCATATAGGGTATGAGAGATTCAAAAGTTTGTTTTTTATGCCATATACAACCACTATCAGGATTGCGTAATGCAGTGATAATTGCGGTGAGATCTTTGATATCTTTTGAGGCTAACATTTTGCACTTCCTTTGTAAGCAATAGAGCTTATGTTAGATGTCCCAACGTCTATGTAACCACATCCATTGTCCAGGATATTCACGGACCCAAGTTTCAACAATATCATTTAATTTTTGCGTAGAAGCCGCTATATCGATATCATTTTTTTCATCACGTGGAAGTTCTACATGTTCATATAACTCTAAACGATGACGTCCTCCAGGTAGACGAATACAACGTGCTGGATAAATATCACAGTCATATTGTCGAGCAAGTTTTATAATTAAGGGGTTTGTTTTAAGAGGTCTGTTAAAAAATGTTCCCATGATACCGCGGCGAAATTTTTGATCAACGAGCATACCAACATTTTCACCTTCTTCTAATTTGGCTGCTAATGCCCATGCGGCACCGGCCTTGGAGGGAACAAGATGTCCCATAGAAGTTTGTCGTGCTTTAAGGATTCGTTTGGCAACATAGGGATTATTGGGTGGTCTAAATAATACCGTAACATTAAGATCAAAACTTTGTGCACAAATAGGCAGAAGTTCAAAATTGCCAGTATGTGCGGTGAAAAAAATATGTGGTTTTTTTTCATTTTTTAATCGCTCAAATATTTCAATGCCTTTAACCTCAATGAAACCTGGCTTGTCTGCATGAGGATCAAAATCAAAAATTTTATCAAGAAAAATATATTCAGCGAGGAAACGTCCTATATTTTCCCACATTTCTATTGCAATCGCACGGAGTTCTTGCTCTGTTTTTTCTGGATATGCACTCCTAAGGTTTGCAAGTGTGATTTGATGACGATGGATAAGGGGACCAATTTTTTTTGCTAACCAAGCAAAAAAAGAAATTCCCATTTTGGCTGGAAAACACTTTAGAATAAATAAAGAACCAAA
Organism: Bartonella sp. AC329YNZD; assembly: GCF_042196685.1. NCBI lineage: Bacteria > Pseudomonadati > Pseudomonadota > Alphaproteobacteria > Hyphomicrobiales > Bartonellaceae > Bartonella > Bartonella sp. AC329YNZD. The sequence continues at coordinate 66,560 of NZ_JBHIQS010000005.1, forward strand.
GAGTAGATATGCCCATAACAAATAGGATATTTTTTTAGCTATAATTTTAATATGATATATGAGATTTTTAAGAGAAAGCTTCATCATGATTTAATCGATTTTAAGGATAATTTTACCAAAAACATCACGACTTTCCATTCGTTTTAAAGCTGTATCAATTTCATCCAGTCCAACAATTGTATCAATGACAGGATGTACAGCTTTTTGTGCCATTTTTTGCATGGCATTTTTCATATTTTCCATACGGCAGCCAAATGAACCGAATATCTTAAGCTGTTGCTGGAATAATTGCATGAGATTTATTGGTGCTGAAACACCAGAGGTAGAACCGCAAGTCACTAAGCGTGCTCCTTTTTTCATACATAACAGAGAACCGTTCCATGTATCGACACCAACATGTTCAAAAACAACGTCAACACCTTTTTTTTGGGTTAATTTCCGCACCACACCTTCAAAACGATCTTTACGATAATTAATCACATGATCTGCTCCAAGAGCGTGTGCTTTTGCAATTTTTTCATCTGAACCTACGGTGGTGATAACTGTACAGCCCATGTGTTTTGCAAGTTGAATAGCTGCAGAGCCAATACCGGAACCACCTGCTTGTATCAGGATTGTTTCTCCTTCTTGTAGTTTTGCGTTATCGAAAAGCATATGTTCTACAGTACCAAAAGTAATTGGAGCAACAGCTGCTTGCAATTCATTACATTGGGGTGGTGCTGGAACCAATAAACGTGCTGGCAGATTAACAAACTCACACGCAAATCCATCAAGATGAAAACCGTAGACTCCCTTTACATTACTGCAAAGATTATCCCGTCCTTCATGACAAGCTTTGCATACTCCGCAGGTTTGTGCACCATAAATTGAGACAATCTGTCCAAGTTGGAGATGTTCAACGCCATCTCCTATTTGTATAACCTCGCCAGAGGCTTCTGCACCAATGATGAGAGGCATTTTTCTTTTCGCAAAGGCCATGCCACGCCATCCCCATACATCAATATGATTAAGGGCAACGGCTTTTATCCGCACAGTTACTTCACCTAGACTAGGTGAAGATGGCGAGGGAATATTGGTGATTTCAAGTCGACGTTCATTAAAGAGTTGCAGTGCACGCATTATCAGCCCCCTTAAAAGACGTTATTAGGTTAGCGTTACAAAATTTTTATTATATAAAGGATTATCCTTTATAGGCTGTGATAACAAGACTCATATTTTGACCACCAAATCCAAAAGAGTTTGACAAAACCGCATTAACACAGGCTTTACGGCTATGATGAGGAACAACATCTAAAGGGATGGAAGGGTCAGGATTATCGTAATTTATTGTCGGTGGAAGTACCCCTGATTGAATGGTTAAAAGAGAAAAAACGGCTTCTATTGCACCAGCAGCAGTTAATGTATGCCCAATCATTGATTTATTAGAAGAGACTGGAATATGCTCTAACAGATCACTAAAGACAGTTGATAATGCAAGATATTCCATTTTTTCATTTTCAGGTGTTGAAGTTCCGTGGGCATTAATATAGTCAATTTCATTGATGGTTATTTGTGCATCGTCTAAGGCTTTACGAACGGATTCAATTGCTGGTGATGCATCGGGTTTTGAACGTGTACGGTGAAAGTCATCGGCGGTTTCTCCACAGCCAGCTAAAATTCCTAAAACTGTAGCATTACGGTTTAATGCGCTTTGAAGAGATTCAAGAACAAGAGCGCCTGATCCTTCTGCCATAACAAAACCATCTCTATCACGGCTAAAGGGCTTTGCTGCTTTTTCTGGAGGCTCATTTTGAGTTGAAAGAGCAGATAGTAACGAAAAACGAATAAGAGATTCTGCTGAAACTGATCCATCTGTCGCAATTATGAGCGCTCTATTTGTCTCTCTCCGTCTAATAGACTCAACACCTAATTGAATTGCTGTTGCACCAGATGCACAGGCAGTGGAAAGTGTAACAGGAAGTCCTTTTGTGCCAAATGTTTTTTGAAGTTTTTCTGCAATTGCACCAAATTGTGTGGTTTCAAAAAGTGCCTCATGGAGTTTATGCTTACAGACTTTAAGAAGATCTGCATAAGAAGGCTCATTATTGAATTTTTCCTCTTGATCAAGACTAAAACGTGCTTTCCATTCAAGCTCAACAGGAGGAGCAGCTAGAAAAAGTGGTCCATTAAAATTTGTTTTATCAACAGCTGCTTGTTCTAACGCTTCTTCAGCAGCAAGATGTGCAAGCTTTTCAGAAAGAGCTGAAGCACCAAACGTACTTTCTTTGAGGAAATCAATCGTTCCAGCAATATATGTGTTTAATCCCTCAATGGGAAAACGTGTTATTTTGTGGATTCCGCTTACACCGCTTGTTAATTTTTGCCAATTTTCATGTTTTCCTCGTCCTAGTGATGTGACAACGCCTACACCAGTTATTGCTACAAGTGGACGTCCAAAATGATCATGATATTTCACGATAGAAATTCCCCTTCAAACAGCTGTAAGACGCACGATACCTTCAGCTCTTTTTATACCAATAGTTGTAATAAATATTTCACGCACTTCTTTAGGAAAAGGTTTTTCATGAGGACTTAATGCTGGAAAACAGTGTTTTTTTTCAATTGCAAGTGCTGCCAGAGCAAGCGCTAGAGGAAATTGTGCTTCCCGCATATAACCAAATAATGTTGTAATACCGCGATAAGATAGATCAGCATCGTCAAGAGCATATTGTTCTGCTTTTGTTGCTTCGTGAGCACCTGAGGCTGCTGAAATGACTAAGGCAGATTTAGCGCCCACAGTTTTCAACATTGTTGCAATTGACTCTCTCAGTGAAGTTTTGGTTCTATCTGTTTGGTCTGTAACAATTTGACTAATTTCAGCATAAGCACGCGCGTTACGTTTTTTCGCATGCTCTCCACTTTCAAGAACTAGAAAGATACCACCAGAACCGGTTATAATACCGCCGCCGGGGTGAATTTCACGATTCCACACTGGGCTCCATCCATTATGGGTTAAAAGACCACCAAGTTCATGCGCCAACAACATATCATAACTTTGTGCATTATAAGAACTTCCTACAAGAGCATGGGTGCTTTGTCCTGATTTAATACGGGCTACAGCAATTTGAAGTGCAGAAAGCCCACTGCCTTCTTCTCCCATAAATGTACGAGAAGATCCAGTGACTTTATGAACGATTGAAATGTTTCCTGCCAGAAGGTTTGAAAGTTGTGCTAAAAATAATGTTGGACGAAGTTCGGTTGAAAGAGCAACATTTAACATAGAAGCATGATCGGCGATTGTGCGCGCTTTAGAAAGAATTTGTGTATCAACAGTAATATCACGCTCTCCTCCACTTGCCGCTACGATCATATCCATTGTTGAAGTGAGTTGTTCATTATTTTTCATGCCGGCATCATCAAGAGCAAGACCAGCCGCATAGGTACCAAGACGCTGCCATGTTCCCATTTGTCGTTGATCGCTTTTTTTAGGAATCTGTGAACCCCAATCAATTTCGGGCGCTTTATGAACCGTGTAGGGCGAAAAAGTTGTACAATCTAGATTTGGTGTACGGGCTTGATCATTTAAGAGATTCCAATGTTGATCAGTTCCTTCTCCCAGAGAGCTTATGAGGCCGATACCAGTGATGAATACAGATTGATCATGCATGGTGAAAAAAATTACTCCGCCTGTTTTAAGGCAACGAGATCATCAATTTTTGCACAAAGATTTTTAAGAACAAAGTACTCTTCCGTTGCAACTGTGCCTTCATTGACTTCTTGCGTCCATTGTTCTAGTGGAACCTTTATTCCGAAAGCTTTATCAATAGCGAAAACAATATCAAGAAAATCAAGACTATCGATTCCCAAATCGTCAATTGTATGACTTTCAGGCGTAATTGTATTGCGATCAATTTCACTGATTTCTGCAATAATATCAGCAACTTTATCAAACGTGGAAGGCAATGTACGGATTCCTTATTATAGAGTTAGTAAATTCAAAATATATTTAATACTATTCTTCTAGCTTTTTTTCTCTTTAAAAAAAAGAATTAATCCAGAATATAGCTGTCTTTTCTATAGAGAAAAGAGGTTTACAGTATATGAAGTACTATACCTCAATATTTAAAAAACTTTGAAATTTTATTGCACATTTATTTTACGAGACTATTTTTTCTATTTGCCGCAAGGACGGCAAGGGCTGTTATATTAACAACTCCCCGTGAAGTTACCGAAGGTGTTAAGATATGCGCGGGACGTGCTGCCCCGATCAAGATAGGACCAACATGAAGTGCATTTGTAAGGCTTCTAACAGTGTTGAGCGTGATATTGGCTGAATCAAGTGTTGGAAAAATAAGCAGATTGGCTTCACTTTTAAGACGAGAATCAGGAAAAACACGATCACGAAAAACTTTAGAAAGGGCAGCATCACCGTGCATTTCACCATCTGCTTCTAAATCAGGGTGTAATTGGGCAAGAATTTCTGTTGCACGTCGCATTTTACGCGCACTTTCTGTGTTTTTAGAACCAAAGTTTGAGTGTGATAATAAGGCTGCTTTTGGTGTTATTCCAAATGCTTCAACTTCTTTAGCGGCCAATACAGTCATTTCAGCGATTTCTTCTGCAGAAGGATTTTCATTGACGTAAGTATCTGTGAGAAAAAGAGTACGCTGTTGAGAGATAAGTAAACTCATAGCAGAAAAACGGTGAACATTAGGATCAAGTCCGATAATTTGTTCAATCAATTCAAGTTGACGTTCAAAACGTCCCTCTAAGCCACAAATCATTGCATCTGCTTCTTCTCGCATAACGGCGAGGGCAGCAATAGCCGTTGTTGATGTTCTTACTATTGTTTTTGCCATTTCAGGCGTAACGCCACGTCTTCCTGTATAATGAAAAAATAAATTAACATAATCACGAAAACGTGGGTCATCTTCAGGGTTTGTTAATTCAAAATCTATACCAGGACGAATTCTTAAACCAAAGCGTTTTAATCTAGCTTCTACGACATGTGGACGGCCGATAAGGAGCGGTGTTGCTGTTTGTTCTTCAATGACAACTTGTGCTGCTCGAAGGACGCGTTCATCTTCACCATTCGCATAAATGACGCGTTTACGTTTTGCTGTTTTTGCTGCTGCAAAAACAGGTTTCATCGTTAAACCAGAAAGAAAGACAAATCGATTGAGGATATCATAGTAGGCTTCCATATCTTCAATAGGACGAATAGCGACACCTGTTGCCATTGCTGCTTTAGCAACAGCGGGAGCAATACGCAGTATTAAACGTGGATCAAAAGGAGAGGGAATCAAATAGTCTGGACCAAAACTGGGAGGTTCTTTTGAGTATGCACGTGCTACAACATCTGAAGTTTCTTCACGTGCAAGAGCAGCAATCGCATGAACAGCGGCCATTTTCATTTCTTCATTAATTGCCGTAGCACCTACGTCTAATGCACCACGGAAGATATAGGGAAAACAAAGTACATTATTAACTTGATTGGGATAATCAGAGCGTCCTGTGCAGATCATTGCATCTGGTCGTATAGACTGTGCTTCTTCAGGCATAATTTCTGGTACTGGATTAGCCAGCGCTAAAATTAATGGGTTTGGAGCCATTCTTTTAAGATGTTCAGGCTTTAAAACACCACCCGCAGATAAACCTAGAAAAATATCTGCATTATCAATAATATCAGATAGAGTTCGTGCGTCAGTTTTTTGTGCGTAATTAACTTTCCAACGATCCATAAGGGTCTTGCGACCTTCATAAACAACGCCTTCCAAGTCACTAAGCCAAATATTTTCAACTTTTGCCCCAAGACGAACCAAAAGATTAAGGCAAGCGAGGGCAGCAGCACCTGCACCTGAGGTAACTATTTTTGCATTTTCAATTTTTTTTCCTGAAAGATTTAAGGCATTTAATACAGCAGCAGAAACAATAATGGCAGTTCCATGTTGGTCATCATGAAAAACTGGAATATTCATCTTAGCACGCAGCTTTTCTTCGATTTCAAAACATTCAGGGGCCTTAATGTCTTCAAGGTTAATACCACCAAATGTAGGTTCTAAGGTCGATACCGTTTGTACCATTTGTTCTACATTGGATGCATCAATTTCAATATCAAAAACATCAATATTCGCAAATTTTTTGAATAAAACAGCTTTGCCTTCCATAACTGGTTTTGAAGCAAGTGGGCCAATATTTCCTAAACCAAGAACAGCAGTTCCATTTGATATAACGGCAACTAAATTAGAACGGGAGGTATATAGAGCAGCAAGATTAGGATCTTCATGAATTGCAAGACATGGTGCTGCAACACCTGGAGAATAAGCAAGAGCTAAATCACGTTGATTATCAAGAGGTTTTGTTGCTTGTATTTCCAATTTTCCAGGTTTAGGGTATTGGTGATAAAAAAGCGCGGCACTGTCAAGTTCAGCTTTTGGTGACCTTAAATCACTATTTCGTTCTCTAGACATTTTTATGATATCCAAGTTAGTGTGTATTTATATGAGTGTTCTATCTACGATAAGGTTTTGTCCACTAATAGATCCTCATTTCTCTGAATATCAAAATGCGTGAGCATGAGCAAATTCTTCTGGATCATAAAACCAGTTTGGTAATTCTTTTTGTTTGTGCGCATGAATAATTTCATGGTTAGTCGCACGTTTGTTTTTCTTTCCTTAATAAAATGCATAAAAATTGATTAGTTTACAAAAGAATAAAATATTTTCTAACGACTATATTACCAAGTCATTATTTTTTTTGCAATGCTTAGAAAATAAGGAAAGAACAGAAGAAATTTTCTTATTCATTTCATTCGTTTTTTATAAAATATATATTTTATTTAAAGTTTTATACGGAGGTAGAAAGAAATTAAACAACAATTTGACAGTTATAAATTGTTTATTCAGCTATTTTAAAGGAGTTTGGAACATTGAGAATGACAAATATGTTGTTTTAAGCAATGAATATGTCACTAAAACAGCTGTAATTGTGCACTCTATACATAAAGTCCATTCCATTAACGCTTTGCTTTATAATTTATAATGAATCATCTCGTATATTGAATGGGAAAGTTGAGTACAATAAGATACATTCATTTCAAATTCACCTAATGTAATAAAAATATTTACTTAGATATTTCAAGTGCGCTTAATATGTGGATAAAAACATGTAAGAAAGGAATAGAAATCTCTCTTATGAGCCATTTTAATAATAACGCATGAAAAAATATTAAAGGCTAGCAAATAAAATAATTTTATTAAATCTTTGTGTTTTTATGAAAATATGAAAAATAAAGGAGTTAAGAAAAAAATAAGGAAATAGAAAACATGCTTTATCATTCTTAGAATGATATGTTGTTTGATAAGCCATTACGCTTCTTTAGGATTATTGCTTAGGATATCAAAGAAAACCGCATGCCAATTATCCCAACCTTTGAAGTACAAAGCTACAGTTGAAAGAAAAGCATTCTATGATGAACCATTAAAACGACTAGAGAGAGAAAGTGGAAAAAATATCTTTTTCCACTTTCTTATTTGTTATTGGATTCGACCACTTGCATGAGCAAGCATAGTATAAACTTTTCCGGTATCTGATATCAAGTACTTGCGAACTGAGTTGGAAGAGCCAGAACTGCGCGATATATCACGTAAGAGCTTTTCGAAATCTGTAACATATTGATTCACTGAACGTTTAAACCCAAAATCGCTCATATATTTTTTCTTAATCATTTCAAATATTTTTTGTCCATTTAAGGTATAAAGGCGTTCTGTTACGATGTTTTTTTGTCCACGTTGATAATGATCCCATAGCTCAACAATGGCATTGTGATTAATCGCTTGCACTATACCAGCAGCTAATGAATTAAGAGAGCAGTTTGCAGGAGATGGTTTTGTTTGCACTGATGTTAAAACAGCCTCACTAGGGGGAGCATCATAAAATGTTTCTTCACGTGAAGCTCTTTCTAAGAGATTTGATACCCATTTATTTGGTCTTTTTTTGCTTTGATCTTGTTGCAAAATAGGCTTAGGTGGCACAATCTTTTTAACAGACTCAGTGGAACTGTCACTTTTTTGATTAAACATTGATGATGTAGGAAATGCTGATATTAGCTGTTTTTGTGCGCTCTTTTGATCATTTTGTATAACACTGACTAAATCTTGTAACGCTGTAATCTGTTCATTCAAAGCTGTGCGAATTGTTTGCGTTGTTTCTTTTGTTTTTTCTGGAAGTTTTTTTACATTTTCATTGATATCATTATTAATCTTTGAAAGCTCTAAACGAACTTCATCAGCGGAGCGACGTATATCTTCTGCTGCTTCTGAAAAACGCGTTGATGCTTCACTAACAAGCTTATTAAGTGATTGTTGGAATGAATTTGTGGAGTTACGCGCATTCTTATCAGAGCGTTCAAGTGCTAAGTTGAAGATTTTTTCATAATGCCCAATCATTTGATTAATTTCATGAGACTTTGAAACAAGAGCATCGCTTAATACAGAAAGCGTATTATGTTTTTCTTCAAGTGTTGCACTAAGTGAATTTTCAGACTGTTCAAGAACATGAATAGTTTGGGAAAGTGTCTTTGCATGTTCACCAAAACTGCTCGTTATATGATTAATTTGTTCAAAGGTATTCTTTGAAAGTCCTTGCAGAATTTCAACATTAGTATTGAGCGCTTGATTTGAGGCTGACAAACGCTCTGCTACTTGGTCCGTGTTGCGGAAAAAATTATTCGTACTCTCATTAAACTGCCCATCAATATTTTGAACAGCCGATAATAAAACATTACTATTTTCGTGAAAATTGTAAATTGATTGATTCAACTGTGTTAAGATGGATGAGACATTATTAACAAGCTCTTCCTTCATAATCGTTATTGTTTGAAGTGTTTCAGAGTTAGCTTTGGTTAAGCTATTCACTAGAGATTCATTATGTGCATAAATTCTTTGTTCAGCATCTTGTGTGGAGAGAGAGAGTTGTTCACCGATATGCTGTGTTAAAGAATCAATTGATTCTGTCGTACTTTGCGCTGCTTGATTTAAGTGATTTGTTAGCTCTGTTATTTTTCCAACATGTTCTGAAATTTGTGTGGCTGTTTGATTTCTTGCATCTTCCAGACGGCTCGTTACATCAGAGAGCTGATGTCCTAAATTATTTTTAAGATTTTGCATAGAGTGATGAAGAACATCACAGCGTTCATTAAGGACTTGTTCTATTGCTGTTGTTGATGTGTGAATAGTTTCATTCAATAATGCTTGTGCATTATGACTGGCTGTTGTGAAAGCTTCGACAGTATGTGCTGTTTGTTCAGACAAAACGGACAGAACTTTTTCACTGGTATCATAAACTGTTTTTTTAACGTTTGATACAATGCGATTTCCTGATTCTGAAAGAATATTTTCTGCTTGTGCAGTAACATTTGTAACAGAAGAAAGAATTTGTTCACTTGTAGAAGAAAGAATGTCAGAGGCCTTTATAATCTGACTGTGCAGGTTATCTGTCACTGTATTAACAGAATCTTCTAAGGTGACACGCATATTGTCAACACTGCTTTCCAGCGCTTGTTGAATTATCTGACTTTGTTCATTATTAAGCATGAGAGATGTTTTTAAAGTGTCAGAACGTTCCTCAATAACAGATGTTTGTGCATCAATAGCTTCACATACTTGGCTAATTTTTTCAGATAATGTTTCTTCTAGCGTTGTTGTACGTTCAAAAATTTTGTGTGCACGAACTTCTAGATTTGTATCAAATGATTCCATACGCGTCTCAAGAGTTTCAAAGAAAACACCACTCGATTGAGAGAGAGTATTCTTTAAAGTTTCGGCCTGACTTTCAAGATTTTTGATATGATCTTGAACCGTTTCAGTAATATTTTTATTGTTGGCAACAATTGCGCTCTCAACTAAATCTATCTGTTGTTTCAATGCAACATCAACACGTATATCACTTTTTGCAATGAGATTATGGATTGTTTCCATGCGTTGCTCGAGTGTGCGTGCTTGATCGGCAAGAACTTCATTGAGAGAAAAACTATTAATCGCTAAAGAGTCACGTAGAGCATCAGCACGTATATCAATATTTCTCGCTTGTGCTTCTAAAGCATCTTGGGTTGTATTACAACTTTGTACAATGACATCTTGTAACTTTTCAGTGCATTGAATGATGTTCGTAATATGATTTTCAGCTTGTTTATCAACGACTTGAACATTATCAGCCAAAACTTTTTCAATATGAGAAGTATTTTGGGATAAAACATCAATTTGATTTCTTAATGTATCCGCAATTTTATTCTTCTCGTTATCGAGCATATCTGCCATAAGAGCTCGTTGATCAGAAAGTTGTACTTTAAAATCTTGTGAACGTTCTTGTATGATATCAACAATGGCATTGTCGACATATTGAATTTCTTCTCTCAGACTTTCTTTACTTTTATCAATTGCAGAAAGAATAGCTTCACGTCCATTTGTAAATGCATGGGTAATGTCTGCTGTTTTTTCTTGGAGGTTCTCATTTATTTTCAAGACATGAGCTTCCAAGAAGTTACCAAGTTTTTCAGCATTATCCTCTAAAGCCTGACTTCGTTCTATAAAGGAATCAATAATGGAATCACTATGTTTTTTAAGAGAATGATCAACAGTTGCTAAACGTTGTTCAAAGGCTCCAATCGCTTGCGAGGTTACGTTATCAAATTTAGAAGAGAGTTTATGTGCTTGGTCGTCGAGCTTTAAGATCTTCTCATCAAAATTCTGTATAGATTGATTATTACGATCAATAAGAGCTTTATCTAAGGCTTTAAACTTTTCATCGACAGCGTGCAAAGTTTGATCTGTTACTGTTTGTATATGTGTTGCAATTTTAGCAACATGTACTTCCGCTTTTTCAGCTGTTTCATTAAAAGTTTTTTCTATTTGTTTTTCATTATGATCAAATCGTTTTGCAAAGCCATCGAAGTTTTTTCCTAATTCATGAAAAAATTCCGTGTTTTTTTGCTGAATTTGTGTTGTTGTTTTGTTAAATTTTTCAACAAGTTGATTTGTTACGCCATCACCGGCACAGGAAAGTTTTTCAACAAGGTCTTCACCTTGTTTTTGTAAAGTTTGAGAAAGGGTTTGTGCAAGCTTTTCAACATTGGTGACAATGTTAGAGGTAACCAACCCAAATTCATCACTCAGTTGTTCTTGGGTTCCTTTAATTGTTGATTGTACGCGATCTGCATGATTCAAAATGGCTATGCGTTCATTACTCAATTCTTTGATTAATGTGTGAATGCGTGATTCATTCTCAGCATAGGCTTGTTCTAGATTGTGAACTTCACCTTGTATGATTGCTTCAAGTTCAACAGCACGTCCGAGGGTACGCTCAATACCTTCGTTCATTGCCGCTACTTCTTCACGAATGGTTTGCCCTATAGCAATAGCTTGTTTTTCGGATAGATGTTGTGGTTCACTAAGGCGCTGTGCAGCATTGGTCATAAGAAGAGCAATATTATGCAAGTCGTTTGAGCGTTTTGTTAATTGGGCAACGCCCCAAGATATAAGGATAGGAATTGCTGTTCCGGCTGCTACAGCGAGTCCTGTTGGGGATGTAACAAAAGTGCTGATATTGGATAAGGAGCTGAGTCCGGTAGGTGCGAGCTTATGCGCAATAAAAGCTCCTCCCGTTGCCCATAAAGCACTAAGCGCTGTTGTATACCAGTAGACTCGAGAGGAAGAACGCTGCTTTAATGGTCCAAAATTTACAGGGGTTGTTATATCATCATTTGCAGGAAGAAGTTTTGTAGACAACAATGTATTATGAACAGTTCCACCTGAAATATCAGGTGAAGGTTTTGGAGCAAAAAGCTGTTCAACAACGGATTTATCAATAACAGCTTCATCATGAATATTAGAAACAAAAGTTGATGTACCGTTTTCAGCAAAAAATTCTTCTTCTGCCATTGCAATTTTTTGAATCAGATCATCGACATTAACAACATTTTCAGAATTATTGGATGATATCGTTTCAAATCCTGTGTTATCGAAATCAAAGTTCATAGCTTTTGTGAGGGCTTCTTCAACTTCAACTTCAAATGTTTGCAATTTTGTTCTGCGTGCCATACTCGCCTCGTACTCTTACAGCCGGAAAAGGGATACGTCCTCTTCCACATAATTTCTATATACTAGCTGTTAATTATTTAGAAAGGAATATGCTTAGGGAAAAATTTTAAAAACTTATCAAGATAAAGTTAACGCAGTTTCTTGTATCCTGTTTTAAAATATTATAAAATATAGTAAAAACAATTTATTATTTAAATCTAACTAAAACAAAAACACTGTTTACAACTTGTGTTTATAAAAAGCTTTATAAGCCGGCAATCTTTGAAATAAGGATAATTTAATAGCGGTTATATATACAGTAAGGTGCGAATGCCTCTCTTTAATATCGATAATCGTTAATAAATGTTGTTGTCCGCTTGCTTTTATTGATTCTAAACGAAGCAGATTCATCATCACATATAGTCTGTAATAGCTTAGGATGTATAAAGTATGCCTTTGAATTGTAAGCTCATAAAAAAGTAAACGTGGAAAAATTTCTAATTTAATATAGATTTTCGTAAGTTGTACTTTATTATTGCCTTAAAGAGCTGTTTTTTCTCTGATTTCAGTTGTTTGTTTCTGAATTTTGAAGCTTCTACGTTGACAATTGGATATTTTTCAGTCGATATGCATGCACGAATATTTTATGCAATCTAGATAAAGGTGTAAGAATAATGGCAGAGCGATCACAACACCTGCAAGATGTGTTTTTAAATACGGTGCGTAAGCAAAAAATTTCCCTTACAATTTTTCTTGTCAATGGCGTTAAACTCACGGGTATTGTAACTTCATTTGATAATTTTTGTGTTCTTTTGCGCCGAGATGGACACGCGCAATTGGTTTATAAGCATGCTATTTCTACGATTATGCCTGGACAGCCTGTACAGATGTTTGAGGGTGAAAGTCCTGAGTAAGCACGTCATTTTAAGATAGACCTCTTATCCCATTTTAAAAGTACTTAGATTGCTATGATAAATGAAAATGAGAGATTAGGAGGGGTGTTTTCGCAGAATACAGAACAGGTGCGTGCACTTGTTTTGATACCGATTTTTCAAGAAAATAGAAGTGAAAGCTCTTTGAGAGAGTGTTCTATATCTTCTCGTGTTAAAGAATCATTGGGGTTAGCGCGTGCTATAAGGTTAGAAGTTGTTAATTATGAAACGATTAATATTGCAACGCTTCGCTCTGCGACACTCTTTGGAAAAGGTAAAGTAGATGCGTTAACCTGTTATATAGATGAATATTCTATTGAGCTTGCGATTGTAGATCACTTTTTAACGCCAGTACAGCAGCGTAATTTAGAAAAATTATGGAATTGCAAAGTTATCGATAGAACAGCTTTGATTCTTGAAATTTTTGGGGATCGTGCACGAACAAAAGAAGGAGTTTTGCAAGTAGAGTTAGCGCGTTTGTCCTATCAAAAAGGGAGGCTTGTGCGGAGTTGGACGCACTTGGAAAGGCAACGGGGGGGGCGTGGCTTCCTAGGGGGACCTGGTGAGACGCAAATTGAAGCAGATAGGCGTCTTTTACAAGAAAAAATTATTCGTATTCGCCGCGAATTGCAAACGGTTATTAAAACACGTGCACTTCATAGAGCAAAAAGGAAAAAAACATCTTATCCTGTTGTAGCAATGGTAGGATATACGAATACAGGAAAGTCAACTCTCTTTAACCGTTTAAGCGGTGCAGATGTTTTAGCAAAGAATATGTTATTTGCAACGCTTGATCCGACTTTGCGCAAAGTTGTTCTTCCCCATGGAAAAACTGTTCTTTTGTCTGATACTGTAGGGTTTATTTCTAACTTGCCAACGAATTTGATTGCAGCTTTTAGAGCAACCCTTGAAGAAGTGGTTGAAGCGGATCTCATTCTTCATGTAAGAGATATGTCAGATCTTGATCATCGAGCACATGCCCAAGATGTTTTAGAAGTGCTTTCAAGTCTTGATATCGATATTGATGATATGGAGCACATCATAGAAGTTTGGAATAAGATTGATATGTTAGATGAGCAAGCATTGAATGTTTTACAAACAAGCGCAAAGACGCGATTAAATCCTGCTCTCATGGTATCAGCACTTAAGGGGGATGGACTCGATCAATTATTAAGAGCCATTGAAAAGCGAATTTTTGGAGACGTGCAAAGCATTGAATATCTTTTACAACCTCATGAAATGTCGCTTATTGATTGGTTTTATGAAAACTCTGCGGAAATAGTGCAAGAAGGGCATGATGATGGGTCTATTACCATTAGAGCGGTTGTTACTTCTGAAGCAAAAAAACAACTAGAGAGCCTCAAAAAAAATATGAATTAAGTTCTTTAAAGCTATTGTTGAACATTTTTGCTTAAATTTTATATTTTTATTATCTCAAAATAATATGACAGCAAGTTAAGAGGATAGTTACTACTTTCTCTTAATAAAACAATATGAAGAAGTATTTTGCTGGTTAAAATAAAGATGAGTCTTACATGTAATAAAAGACTATTCGTACGTACCGTATGGCGAAGCATTTTGATTGTTTTGCTATTACAAATGCTATGTGTATCTTTGATTTGGTTGTATTATTTTGTCCAGCCCCGTGGTTACCAAGCAACTTTAATATTTTCATTATCTGATTCTGTTGGAAAGCCATTACCAATTAAAAAGCAAGACAATGTTATCGCCTTTTTGTTTTCACAGCCTATAATTTCAAATGATTCTCCTTTTTCTTTAAGGGTTTCTTATAAGAAAAAAAATCAGGAAAATATCCGTTTATCGCGTCATGGTGAACTTATCAACCTTACTTTTGAAGCTGAGACACAGGAAGCAGCACAACGTGGGTTGGAAACTTGGTTTTCCGTATTTTCACAAGCAATCATAAAACAAAAACAATTCTTGTTAAATGATAAATCTGAAGACAAACAATATGATAACACTGCGATTATTAATATCGTGCAGGAATTTCGGTCCTCTGTTGATTCTTTTATTCAGCATGGTGTCAAACAAACAGAGCTTCATGATCTTTCGATGCAATTAATGCAAGCAACTTTAAAGCGTATTCATTTAACAAGTTTGAATTCAACGATTAACATGATACGTGAAAATGGACAGTCTTTACTGTCTTTATCGTTTATTGCAGATAATTCAGCAATTGTTTCTCTGGAATCTAAACGTGATCTCTTGGAAACGCAAAGAGCACATATGGCGGCGCAATTGGGGTGGACACATCCTCAAATTAAGGCAATGACTGCGGAGTTAGAAGCGGTTTCCCATCAATTAAACAATAAAATTTTACAGATCGTTTATCAAGTTCATTCAGATATAATTATTGCAACGGAGTTGGAAAAACAGCTCCAAAAAAGGGTGAGTTTTTTTGTAAAAGATCAATCCCAATCTTTGAATGAAATATTTAACGAGTTTGAAAATAAAATAAAAGCAGCGGTCGATGCACAAAATAAAGTGATGAGCAAATCTGCTCAAAGAGAAAAAGTTATTGGTTCATATTGGGGATTGAGTGATAACCCTCTTCTCTTACAAAATACAAAGATCAATGTGGTAATGCCAA
This sequence comes from Bartonella sp. AC329YNZD, assembly GCF_042196685.1. NCBI lineage: Bacteria > Pseudomonadati > Pseudomonadota > Alphaproteobacteria > Hyphomicrobiales > Bartonellaceae > Bartonella > Bartonella sp. AC329YNZD. The sequence continues at coordinate 82,156 of NZ_JBHIQS010000005.1, forward strand.
CAACTTTAGCCCCCATTTCTTTTATGGCTCTTTATGGAAAAAATGTTCTTGTGGGTGCATTGGCCAGCTTCCTTACTCTTTTGCTAGGAATAATGTTATTTTATCCGTTCTTTAAAAGCAAAAAAGACCAACTTTCAGAAGAGGATGTGAGATTAAAAGAAAATGCTCTCAAGAAGAATGAGAGTCTTTTAGTTTCTCAAGAAATAAAAAATCTTGAAGCTTTTATTACGATAGAGGGATTATCTGATGTTTTAAAATGGCATGCTTCAACAGTTATTTCAATTATTGGACCAGAGGCTGCACGGACAGCGGCAAAGCTTTCACTTCATCTCACAAAAGAGAACAAAACAATTTTATTGATCGATATCTCTGGTCAACAAATAGAGAAAGTCATTGGCCCACATCGCGGACTGAGTGATGTTTTAACCGGCCATGCTCAGATGCATGATGTTATTTACCGCGATTACGATACGGGCGTTGATATTCTTCCTCAGGGATTAACAAGTGCTGTTTCTGCACAAGATTTTTCAAATAATATTTCTCATATATTACAAGAATTTAAAAAAGAATATGATTTTATCATTTTAGAGATGGCAAGCAAACCAAAATATGGTTTTGAACAATTTGCAGAGCTAACAGACTATTATATTTGTAATACTGTTCTTAATGAACAAGATTGGATGATGTGGATGGTAAGCAGCTTTCCAAAGACTGTTTATCGTGTTGTTGCATCATAAACTTCGTAAAAGAGAAAAGAAATATGTATCATATGCTATAGTGGTACGCTTGTTTTTTGCTGAAGTTATAGTACATACTAAAATTAAAGATTTAATGTTAATTTTAAAATGCATTTTAGTTGGAGAGAAGCGTGGGGCAATCAGAGATGGCAGTAAAGAGATTAAACGATAACTTTTTAACACCTGTGCAAAAGGAAAATAGAAAACATATACAGGTGTGGCTTTACTCTATTTTACTGCTTTGTTTGGCAATTGTCTTAGTGGGTGGTGCTACTCGTTTGACGGGATCAGGATTATCTATAACGGAATGGAAGCCAATACACGGTGTTATTCCACCGATTGGTGAGGATCAATGGCAAGAGGAATTTTTAAAATATCAACAAATAGCACAATATAAGCTTCTTAATCGTGATATGACCTTAAGTGCTTTTAAGGTCATTTTTTGGTGGGAATGGGCGCATCGTGTTCTTGGGCGTCTTGTTGGTCTTGTTGCTTTATTAGGGCTCATTTGGTTTTGGGCAACTAAACGTATTGAAAAAAATATCTTACTTCCGCTTATTGTCGTACCTATTCTTATCGCCTTTCAGGGTTTTATTGGTTGGTGGATGGTCGCTTCAGGGATTGGGCAGAGTAATTTAACAAGTGTGAGCCAATATCGTTTGGCATTTCATCTTATAACGGCATGTTTTGTTATTGTTTTTGTTACTTATTTATCTCGAGGACTTGCAGAATACTCAGAAAAGCCAGCAAATCAAAAGGTGCAATATTTTGCGTCTTGGCTTGTTATTCTCGTTTTGATAGAGATTTATTTCGGAGCTTTGGTTGCAGGGCTTCATGCAGGAAAAGTCTATAATACATGGCCGCTTATGGATGGGCAGATTATTCCTGATGGATTGTTGCAGCATCGTCCTGTTTGGCTCAATTTATTCGAAAATTCCTTAATGGTTCAATTTATTCATCGGTTTTTTGCTTATTTTTTATTTATTGTCTCAGTTGTTCATGCTTTCTATGTACAAAAAAATGCTCCACATTCAACCCATTCTCGTCGTGCATTTCTTATCTGTGTTATGATTATTATCCAAGCAGTCTTGGGTATCTTAACACTGTTACATGAGGTTCCGATAAGTTTAGGGCTCATTCATCAAAGTATGGCACTAGCTGTGTTATGTTTTGCGGTTGCGCACTGGCGAGCAACGAAAGGGGCATATCGCGTTGTGGAATAAAAGTTTGTGGGTAGGGAGGTTTAGTCGCTTGAAAGCATTAAATCGAGGTTCTGGATAGCTGCAGCTGATGCGCCTTTTCCTAAATTATCGAATATGGCGCTGAGATTAAAAATGCCTTCGCGATCATTGCCAAATACGAACAGTTTCATACCGTCTTTATTGGCTAAACACTCTGGATTAAGTCTTTCAAGTGAAACAGTTTCTTCTTGTGATGCAACTAAAATGGTATTTTGTCCATCGTAATGGTTTGCGAGAATTTCGCGCAAATCAGAACAGTTTGCTGATTTTGTGAATAAATGGCGATGCAGAGGAAGATTCACAATCATTCCTTGGGGAAAACGACCAACACTTGGTATAAAAACTGGGGTTTGATTGATTTGTCCATAGATTTTAATTTCTGGCACATGTTTGTGTGCAAGATTAAGACCATAAATAAAATAATTTTCCTTAATATTTTGTTGAGATTGATTTTCCATTTGTAAAATCAACTGTTTTCCACCACCGGTATAGCCGGAGATTGCATTAATCGAGATGGGATAATCGGCGTCTAGCAGTCCTGCTTCACGGAGTGGGCGAATCAAACTAATGGCACCAGTAGGATAGCATCCGGGATTGGTTACATAATGTGCTGCTTGGATGCGCTTTCTTTGTCCTGCTGTCATTTCAGGAAAACCGTAAACCCAGTCTGGTGTAACACGGTGTGCTGTCGAGCTATCAATAATCCTAATGTTTTTATTTTTTTTAAGCCAATGAACGGTTTCGCGTGCAGCATCATCTGGAAGACACAAAATAGCAATATCAGCTTGATTAAGATAGTCTTGTCGTAGATGAACATTATGGCGATCTTTATGAGAAAGAGAGAGTAGTTTTAAATCTGTACGCCTTTCTAAGCGTTTTTGTATTTGTAGTCCGGTTGTGCCATGTTCACCATCAATAAAAACTTTGGTTGCCATTCTTTTCTCTACTATATTCAGCTTTTCATATTATAAATTATTTTAAATCATTACCAACTTAAATAATAATTATTAAATTATTGAATTTATTTAGATTATAAATATTTTTTTGTAAAAGGTGTAAACAAATAAGAGCGTAAAAGAAGAAATTTAACCTCATTTTTCACCATTTTTATGAGAGACGTTTTTTGCTGTCTCTATGACAAGGAACAGGATAATTATTTGTATCATTATTTTTGAGTGTAAGTAGTTTAAAATGTTTGGTTTGCATGGTTTGCTGTGTTATCGTTTAATGACTTTATTTTTTAATGTTAGGAACGTATTTTATGACTCAGCAAAAAAATGACGCACAAGAGCGCTTTTTTAATGATAATTTACAAACTGTTGATGATGCAATCTTTGATGCAATTATGGAAGAATTTGAGCGTCAACAACATGAAATTGAATTGATTGCTTCAGAGAATATTGTTTCAAGAGCGGTCCTTGAAGCGCAGGGGTCTGTTTTAACCAATAAATATGCAGAAGGTTATCCAAGAAAGCGCTACTATGGCGGATGTCAATTTGTTGATGTCGTTGAAGATTTAGCCATTGAAAGGGCAAAACAGCTTTTTGGTGCTGCGTTTGCAAATGTACAGCCTAATTCTGGTAGCCAAATGAATCAAGCTGTCTTTTTAGCTTTACTTCAGCCTGGTGACACATTTATGGGGTTGGATTTAAATGCTGGTGGTCACCTTACGCATGGTTCACCTGTTAATATGTCAGGAAAATGGTTTAATGTTGTTTCCTATGGTGTACGTCAAGAAGATCAGATTATTGATATGGATGAGGTTGAGCGACTTGCAAAAGAACATAAGCCAAAACTTATTATAGCAGGGGGCTCATCTTATTCTCGATTCTGGAATTGGGAAAGATTCCGTGAAATTGCAGATGAAATCGGTGCTCATTTACTCGTTGATATGTCTCATATTGCTGGTCTTGTTGCTGGTGGCGTACATCCTTCACCTGTTCCACATGCGCATATTGTAACGACAACAACACATAAATCGCTTCGAGGTCCCCGGGGTGGTTTGATATTGACAAATGATGAGGCTTTATCCAAAAAAATTAATTCTGCTATTTTTCCTGGTCTTCAAGGGGGGCCTTTAATGCATGTGATTGCGGCAAAGGCTGTTGCATTTGGGGAGGCTTTGCATCCTTCTTTCAAGAATTATACTGCCAAGGTGGTCACACATGCGAAAACTTTAGCAAAAACATTACAGAATAATGGTTTTAATATTGTTTCTGGCGGTACAGATAATCATTTATTGTTGGTTGATTTACGTTCCAAAAATCTAACAGGTAAACGTGCTGAATTGGCTTTAGGACGCGCTCATATTACCTGCAATAAAAATGGTATTCCTTTTGACCCTGAAACGCCATCTATAACATCGGGAATTCGTTTGGGCTCACCTGCTGCTACAACGCGTGGTTTTTTAGAAAAAGAATTTATTCAAGTTGGTCATTTGATTTCAGAAGTTCTTGATGGTCTTCGGAACGCAAAAAGTGATGAAGATAATCATGCTGTTGAAATGGCTGTTAAGAAAAAGGTGGAAGATATAACGAATCAATTTCCTCTTTACTCTTATCTCAGCGCTTGTTAAGGATATAAAAGAGATGCGCTGTCCTTATTGTCAATATGAGGATACACAGGTTAGAGACTCGCGTCCTGCAGAAGAGGGGGCAGTGATTCGACGCCGCCGTGTTTGTTCTGTTTGTGCTGGTCGCTTTACAACTTTTGAACGTGTTCAGTTGCGTGAGCTTTTAGTCGCTAAAAAAAGTGGACGATGTGAACCTTTCGATCGTGATAAGTTAATGCGATCAGTTGATGTGGCTGTACGTAAGCGCAATATTGATCCTGATCATATTGAACGAGCAATTTCTGGCATTGTACGCCAGCTTGAAAGTTTGGGAGAACCAGAGATTTCTTCAGAAAAAATTGGGCATCTTGTGATGGAAGCATTGAAAAGAATTGATGATATTGCTTATATTCGTTTTGCTTCTGTGTATCGAGATTTCCGTAATGCAAGCGATTTTCACGATGTTATAGATGAATTGTCAAAGGGTATCGCGGATACAGAATCTCGTTTTGATGAATAAAAAATTGCAAGATGAACGGTTTATGGCTGCAGCTATTCGTTTAGCAGAACGTCATGTCGGTCTTACAGGTGAGAATCCTTCAGTTGGTACATTAATTGTGCGAAACGATAATGGTGGAGGGGCTTTTATTGTTGGCTATGGCGTAACAGCTATTCATGGGAGTCCTCATGCGGAAGTGCAAGCTTTACACATGGCAGGTTCTTTGGCTCAAGGAGCTACTGCTTATGTTACATTAGAACCTTGTGCGCATTATGGAAAAACTTCGCCGTGTGTGAATGCACTTATTGATTCAGGTGTTTCTCGAGTTGTTGTTGCGCTGACTGATTGTGACAAGCGTGTTGATGGTCATGGTATTGCTCTTTTGCGAGCGGCGGGTATTGAAGTGGTTGAGGGCATTTTAGCTGAAGAGGCTTTTGAATCCTTATGGACGCATTGGTGCATAAGAAAGATACAACGCTGTGCGGTCACTTTTAAAATGGCAATTTCTGCAGATAATGGTGTTGGAAAAAAAGAGAAGGGCAGCGTAAAAATTAGTGGAACACTTTCTCATGCCCATACGCATATTTTACGTGCTCAAAATAATGCTATCCTCGTTGGTATTGGAACTATACTCGCAGATGATCCACAACTCAATTGCCGCTTGCCAGGGATGGAAATGCGCTCACCAATTCGTATTATTTTGGATGCAGATTTATCTATCCCCCTTGATGCAAAAGTTGTCCAAACAGCAATAAAAATCCCTACATGGGTTATTTGTGATGTAGATCTTTCAAAGAAAAGCAAAAAAAATGCATTGGAGCAATATGGTGTGTCTGTTTATTCGGTCGAGATGAACAATGGTTGTGTAGAACCCTTTGCTCTTTTACAGATGCTTTATAAACATGGGATTAATAGTGTTTTATTGGAAGGGGGCGTCAAGACGGGGGAAAAATTTTTGAATGCTGGTTGTGTTGATTATTTGATATGTTTTCATACCCCCATTGTTTTAGGCAAAAATCGTATTGAAGCCCCTCATTTTGGAAATTATCTTTCGCAGTTTCATGAGATTGAGACAAGAATGTTTGGAAATGACCGTTTTTATAAGTGGAGACGTAAGACATTATGTTCACAGGAATTATAACGGATATTGGTTGTGTTGAAGATGTTCAACCTTTAAAGCAGGGGATGCGTTTAAAGATTTCCACACGCTATGCTATAGAAAGTTTAGCAATTGGCGCATCAATTGCTTGTTCGGGAATTTGTCTGACAATTGTAGAGCGAGGATTAAAGCAAGAAGATTCCAATTGGTTTGTTGTTGAAGCGTGGGAAGAAACATTACGTTTAACGAATCTTGCACAATGGATAAAAGGAACTTTTGTTAATTTGGAACGTTCGCTTCGATTGGGTGATGAAATGGGGGGACATTTGGTTTCTGGTCATATTGATGGTTTGGCTGAAATCATTGATCAAAAAAAGGAAGGGGATGCAATTCGCTTTTATTTAAAAGTTTCAAGACAATTTATGCCTTTTATTGTTAATAAGGGATCTATTGCACTTAATGGGACATCTTTGACTGTTAATGGTGTTGAGGATTGTGTTTTTGATGTTCTTATTATTCGCCATACACTCGAAATGACAACGTGGGGACAAGCTAAAATTGGAGATCGGGTAAATTTGGAAATTGATCAACTTGCTCGTTATGCTGCAAAACTTTTTACTTTAAAAAGAGAAGATGAATAAGCCAACACTCTATTGATCGTTTTCAGAATTTTATGCTTTATAACTTTGATTTTTTTGATTCGTTTTTTGTGGAATTTCATTATGATGAAAGAGATAGGTAAAAAGCCTCACGTATTGATTGTTGAGGCACGTTTTTATGAGGGGATTTCTGATGCGCTTTTGAGAGGTGCAGTGAATACTTTGCAAAAAGCTGAAGCAAGTTATGATGTTGTAACGGTTCCTGGAGCATTAGAAATACCAAGTGCAATAGCTTTTTCTGAACAAAACAAGATATCGTATGATGGTTATGTTGCTCTTGGTTGTGTTATTCGGGGTGAAACATATCACTTTGAAATTGTTGCTAATGGTTCTTGTCGTGCATTGATGGATTTAACTGTTCATCAACACTTGGCTATTGGAAATGGTATTTTGACTGTTGAAAACGAAGAACAAGCATGGGTGCGTGCAAAACAAGATAACAAAAATAAAGGTGGTTTTGCGGCTGAAGCTGCTTTATGTATGATCGCTCTAAAAAAGAGATTTGGAGATAATCGTTAAATATGGCTGATATAAAAAGCAGACATTTTCCGCGTTCAGCCAATAAACGTGGAGCAGCAAGACTTGCTGCAGTTCAAGCACTCTATCAAATGGATATCGTGGGTTCGGGGGTGATGGAAACTGCAGCTGAGTATGAGGCTTATCGTTTGGGAAAAGATATTGATGGAGACCAATATCTTGAAGCTGATTTTCAATGGTTTTTGGCTATTATAACGGGTGTTGTAAAAGATCAAAAGCAGCTTGATCCGCTGCTTCATCAACAGCTTTCCGCAGAGTGGTCTCTTTCACGTCTTGATTCTATCTTACGCGCAATTTTACGAGCAGGTTTATGGGAGTTGATCAACCGTAAAGATGTCCCTATTGCAGTTGTTATGAATGAATATGTTGATATAGCAAAGGCGTTTTTTGAGGGTGAAGAGCCCAAACTTGTTAACGCAGTTCTCGATAGTATGGCAAAAAAAGTCCGACTCTAAGAGTTACAATCTTTTATATTATGAGACCTGACAATAATCAAATCTCATAATATTAAAACGATATGTAAACTATATTTTAGTTATTGGTTGGTAGATTCGTAGGACCTTTTATAATTTGAATTAAGAAAGGGTGTTCTTTTGTTACGGTTGGTGTTGTTTTCGTAATGAAATCAAAAACTTGACCGTCTTTTAGACCGTAGTTAGAAACTTTTACAACTTGATTCTTTGTATTGAAGTAAATGGCTAAAACTTTGCGATCAATGATCTTTGTTTTCATAAACTGCATCCCACGGTATCGTGTCTGTGAGATATAATAAAAAACTTCATTATCATATTTTGTTTTTAATGAAGGAGTTCCTAAAGTTAAAAGAACTTGCTCTTGACTTGAGCCAATAGAGATAGAACTTAGAGCATTTTTATCAAGAACATAGCCTTCTCTATAAATTTGGCTCGAACCTGAAGAATCAAAAAGACTACACCCAGCAAGCATTCCTATGCTTGCTATTGATAGACCAATCAATAATTTACGTTTGATTAAGGCTATTATGTGAGGCATTTGAAACAATGACATCTCCTTTTTATACTTAGATGTAACACAAGAAGGCAACCTCAAGTTTTTTCTAATTTTAACTTAATCTACCGTAGCTTACACTGAGTTTCCCTGTTATAAAGCAAATTATGCCATATAGAATTTCTTTAGAAAAGAAAAAAATGCATAAATACTTGAGATAAATAAAAACATGGTGCTTTACGCGTTTTTATGTTTGGGAGTTGTCTATGAATGTTCAAAATGTTCCTCAAATGACATTTGCTTTGGCTTATCCAATATCTGTACGTTCTCTCCCTGCTAAAGGTATAAGGGTTCATTTTTGTGCAAACAAAAAAGAATGTACACATTTAGCCCAGAACCATGATTTAATTGAAGTAAAATCTTGTGAGGGAAAATTTCATATTTTCCCGTGGAAAAAACGCGGAGTGCGTATAAAAGGTCTGTTACAAGCACGTATACTACAGTTATGTATTGTTACATTAGAACCTTTAGAAAATATTCTCTGTGAAAATATTGACGTTGTTTTTGTTCCTGAAGATTCAAATTTGATAAAACCCAAAATATCAGAAGGGACTGGAGAATTATTTTTAGATGTGGAGGGGCTTGATACTCCGGAAGTATTTTATAATGATAAAATTGATATTGGTGCAATCATGGAAGAGTTTTTTGAGTTGTCTATTAATCATTATCCACGTAAAGAGGGGATAAATATGCATGTGGTTAAAAATTTAGAAGAAGCAGAGCAAAAACTCTCGCCATTTTCTGTTTTGAAAAATTGGAAGTAATTGTAAAAACATAAAAAAATTATCTATTGTATGCTATGATAAAAACGATATTTTCCGCGGAGCTATTTTCGCAAGATATGTTTTGTGAGTATTCAGAAGCCAAAAATCATAATATACATTTAAAAATGTAAATAAAAGATGTGGGATATGCAAGCGTGATTAGAATTTCTGTGGATGTTATGGGTGGTGATTACGGTCCAGAAGCAGCTATTGCAGGAGCAGCAATTGTACAAAAATATTTGTCAAATATTTATTTTCTGTTTTATGGGATAGAAGAGATCGTTAAGCCAGTTTTAAAAAAATATCCCTGTTTAGATTCTGTCTCGCGCTTTTATCCCACAGAAAGTTATACGCGCATGGATGAAAAGCCAAGCCAAGCACTTCGTAATGGACGTGGTAAATCATCAATGTGGTATGCCATTGAAGCGATAAAAAATGGTGAAGCTGATGCCTGCGTTTCTGCTGGTAATACGGGAGCGCTGATGGCTATGTCTTATTTTTGTTTAAAAATGCTAGCAGAAGCTGAACGTCCTGGAATTGCGGGTATCTGGCCAACACTTCGCAGTGAGAGTATCGTTTTAGATATTGGGGCAACAATTGGTGCGTCTGCTCGTCAGTTGGTGGATTTGGCGGTTATGGGAGCGGGTATGTTTCGCGCTTTGTATCACACTGAAAAACCAAGCGTTGGGCTTTTAAATGTGGGGGTGGAAGAGGTTAAAGGACTATACGAAATAAAAAAAGCAGGAATGATATTACGTGAAGTACAATTAGAAGGATTGGAATATAAAGGATTTGTTGAGGGCAATGACATTGGGAAAGGAACAGTAGATGTTGTTGTAACAGAAGGGTTTTCTGGTAATATTGCTTTAAAAACCGCAGAAGGGACCGCGCGACAGATAGGAGAGATTTTAAATTCTGCGTTGCGCAGTTCTTTTTTAACATCTCTTGGTTATTTTTTATCGCGGGGAGCTTTTCGTACACTGAAACATAAAATGGATCCCGATAGGGTGAATGGAGGAGTACTTTTAGGCTTGAATGGTGTTGTCATCAAAAGTCATGGCAGTGCTAATGCTAATGGTTTTGCTTCTGCTATCCGAGTTGGTTATGAGATGGTTAATAACGGACTTTTACAAAAAATAACTGCTGATTTACGGCGATTTCATGAAAATAAAGGAACACTTTTTGATCAGGAAGAAGAAGCAGTGATGAATGGAGAGTCCTTATGATAAGCTCTTATAATAGAAATGAAAAGTCTGAAAAAAGGTGAGAGCTGAATGATTCGATCAATTATACGTGGTGTAGGAAGCGCTTTGCCAAAAAGAAGTTTGTCAAATGATGAGATTGCAAAGTTTGTTGAAACATCGGATTCATGGATTGTTCAGCGTACAGGAATACATCAACGTTATATTGCCAATAAAAATGAAACAACCGTTTCTTTAGGAGTCGAAGCTGCGCAAGAAGCTCTTATAAATGCTGGTCTTACAATAAAGGATATTGATTGTATTATTTTAGCAACCTCAACACCAAATCGTACTTTTCCTGCTTCTGCTGTTGAAATTCAGTATGCTTTGGGAATGAGCCATGGATTTGCTTTTGATATTCAAGCTGTTTGCTCTGGTTTTATTTTTGCTTTAACAACAGGAGATGCTTATATACAGTGTGGAGCAGCTAAAAGAATTTTAGTTATTGGATCCGATACATTTTCTCGGATTTTAGATTGGGAAGATCGTACGACGTGCGTTTTGTTTGGTGATGGTGCGGGAGCTGCTATTTTGGAAGCGCAAGAAGTTGAAGGGGGGATTGCTTTTGAGCGTGGTATATTATCTGCAAAACTACGTTCTGATGGTGCTTATATAGATAAGCTGTATGTTGATGGTGGACCTTCAACAACACAAACAACAGGCTATTTGCGTATGGAAGGACGAGAAGTCTTTAAATATGCTGTTGGTATGATAACGGATGTGGTTGATGATTGTTTTGCAGATGCAGGTATGAATTCTTCACAACTAGATTGGTTTGTACCTCACCAAGCTAATAAGCGCATTATTGAAGCATCTGCTAAAAAACTGGGAATTTCACCAGATAAAGTTGTAATTACCGTTGATCAACATGGTAATACGTCTGCTGCATCAGTTCCGTTGGCTTTAACAACAGCTGTTTGCGATGGAAAAATAAAAGAAGGAGATCTTATCATGTTAGAAGCTATGGGAGGTGGATTTACATGGGGAGCAATTCTTATTCGTTGGTAAATTATGGCTACTTGACCATATTTCAAGTAAACGTATAAGTCATTTTGTAATTTTTAATATTTAAATAGGTGGTTATAATGACAAGTAAGACAGTAACGCGTGCAGATTTAGCGAGCGTAGTTTGCAAAAAAGTGGGCTTGTCACATACTGAATCAGCAGCTTTGGTCGAATTGGTTTTGGATGAGATTTGCAACTCACTTGTAAGAGGTGAGGCTGTTAAACTCTCTTCTTTTGCAACTTTTCAGGTGCGCAGTAAAAATGAACGTGTTGGGCGCAATCCAAAAACAGGTGTTGAAGCGCCTATTCCACCACGACGTGTTGTAACATTTAAGGCTGCAAATGTACTTAAGCAGAGAGTTTTAGATTCGCATCGTGCAAGACAAAAAAATAGTATATCATAAATAAACGCGTGATAATGTTTGGTGTTTATTTAAAAATGTATAAATATAAGATAAAGTCCTGTATTTTGAGAAAAAAACTGTTTAGTAAGTAGTCAATTATGGTCCTATTTTTGACTAATCTTGTTGAGAAATTGAAACGTAATGAATCATTGTCAAATCATTTTTCGTGTTTTAGATAAGGTGTTGAAAAATGGATAAAAGCTCTGATGCTTTTCGCACAATTAGCGAAGTAGCCGAGTTGTTGGAGCTTCCGCAGCATGTCTTGAGATTTTGGGAAACACGTTTTAGGCAGATTAAACCAATGAAACGTGGAGGAGGAAGACGCTATTATCGTCCGGTCGATGTTGATTTACTCAATGGTATTAAGCAGTTATTATATGATCAAGGTTATACAATAAAAGGTGTGCAGCGTCTTTTGAAAGAAAATGGGGTTGCTTTTGTAACTGCTTTTGGGAATGGCGATCTTGATACCATGAATATTGTCATAGAGAAAAATCAAGTAGGACAAACTTTCGAAAATACCAGCAATAAGCCTAAAAAATCTTCTTTTGGGCTTTTGAGTTTCATAAAGAATGAGGGAGAAGCATCTGTTGGTTCTGTGAATCTTTACAAAGATAAAACCGATAAAGCATTGTTGCAAGAAATACTGTTTGAACTCATTGAATGTAAGCGTGTTCTTGATAGAGCACGATAATGTTTTTTTATTTATGTTCTCTTATTTTTTGGGTAAAACATGCGTTTGGAGGTTTCTTTATAAATCAGTATAGCGTCTAGCGCAGTCATGTGTCGTAGATATTAAACATTTTATAATGTGTGCCCCGAGCTTTATATGTTAAACAAGCATAATGTACCATATGTATCTATTTGACGAATTTTTTTTATAAGAATTTTAGATTTGGTATAATATGAAGAGGGGAAAGAATTAACGTTGAATTTTGCAATTTTTCTTTGATTTAGCTGTATAACTCTTAGGGAAGTTAAAATAACATTTAGTCAGTGGAAGTCGCGAAATTTATAACGCTATTGTGTTTCCAATTCACACACTTGTTTTAAAGAGATATCTTTGAAAGCATCTAAGCCCATTTTGCTACGGTGCTTGTGAATAGTATAACGGTAAATCCATTGAGCACCAACATTTTTACGCTTGTAAAAGAGTAAGCTGGTATCATCATTATATTTAGCTCGCCTTCAATGTTTGCAAAAAACTTAGCTCTTGAGACTTTTTAGTCCTTTTTTAAATAGTTGCCACACACTCATCCCGCTTGTCACGTACAAGCGAATAATTTTGGTTGATTCAACACAAAAAGATTTGAAATGAGAGTATCCTATGATAGTCGAGATTCTTATTTAATATGAATAATAGTATATATTATTATAAATCAATATGTTGTCTTTTTTTGATAATACTATACTTTATGAATAAGATACATTATCATTCAGCTAGTTTACATATTTATTAATAAATATAATCTTGTTTCCAGTTTTATTTCTTGATGTTGCTATAATTCGTAATGATTTATCTATGATAATAGCACCATCTTTCTATTATAAAGCTAATAGATTAATGCTAGAAATTGGTATTTATTAATATTCAATTGTCTAAGATTTTTGCATTTAAACGGCTTATAACTCTTACATTCAATTTTTACTCATCCGCTTTGTAGAGTGTGATCAGATGATCCTTTCTTGTGATAGGTAATTATGTATAAAACCCCAAAACACGACAGTATCAAATCGTTTTATTTTGTATAAAAATTGATATCTTACCATCTTCTGTGATTTATATATTTATTACACGTTGCAAATCTGGAGGTGTTGCCTCATTTGAGAGTTGTTTAATCACATCTTTTATAGATAAAAAGGTTTGATTCGTACTTCCTAAGCGGCGCATATTTACGCTGTTTGTTTCAGCTTCACGTTTGCCGCATACCAAAATTACGGGAACTTTTTGTAAAGAATGTTCTCGTATTTTATAGTTAATTTTTTCATTGCGGAGATCTGTTGTTGCTGAAAGCCCAATAGCTTTAAGTTTTGCTGTTATTTTTTTGGCATATTCATTTGCTTCAGATGTAATTGTTGCAACAACAACTTGTTCAGGAGCAAGCCAAAGTGGCATATGTCCAGCAAAGTTTTCGATTAATATACCAAGGAAACGCTCCATTGATCCAAAAATAGCACGGTGGATCATAACAGGTTGACGTTTTTCTGAATCTTTATCAATATAGAATGCACCAAAACGTTCAGGGAGATTAAAGTCTATTTGTGTTGTTCCACATTGCCATTCACGACCGATAGCATCCTTTAATGTATATTCAAATTTTGGACCATAAAATGCTCCTTCACCTGGAAAGATGCTTGTTTTGATTTGTCCTGCAAATTTTGTTTCAATCGTTTTAAGGACAGATTCCATGATACTTTCTGCATGATCCCATAATGCATCAGATCCAACTCGTTTTTCTGGACGTGTTGAAAGCTTAAGACTGATTTCTTTAAAACCAAAATCAGCATAAGTTGATAAAATAAGATCATTAATACTGAGACATTCATCGGCTAATTGTTCATCAGTACAAAAAATATGCGCATCATCTTGTGTAAAACCACGCACACGCATAAGACCATGTAAAGAACCTGAAGGCTCATAACGGTGCACAAGACCAAACTCAGCAAGTCTAATAGGCAAATCACGATAAGATTTTAAACCATGTTTAAAAATTTGCACATGACCAGGGCAATTCATTGGTTTAAGAGCATAAACATTCCCATGATCTGAATCTTCTGCTGCTGGAATTGCTTTGAACATGTTCTCCTTATACCAGCCCCAATGGCCAGATATTTCCCAAAGTGACCTATCGAGAACTTGTGGCGCATTAACTTCAGCATATTGATGATCATCAAGGCGTCTACGCATATAGTTGATCAAATTTTGGAACATTTTCCAGCCTTTTTTGTGCCAAAAAATCATTCCTGGTCCTTCTTCTTGAAAATGAAATAAGTCCATTTCACGTCCCAAGCGGCGATGATCACGCTTTTCAGCTTCTTCTAACATATGGAGGTAGGCTTTTAAGTCATTTTCATTTGCAAATGCTGTTCCATAAATTCTCGTAAGCATCCGATTATTGGCATCGCCACGCCAATAAGCACCTGCGACTTTCATTAATTTGAAAGCATTTCCAATTTGGCCTGTAGATTGCATGTGCGGTCCGCGGCAAAGATCAAACCACTCTCCTTGATAATAGATTTTTAAATCTTGATTTTCAGGAACGCTATCAATAAGTTCAACTTTATAAAATTCCTTTTTCTCAGAAAAAATTTTTCTTGCTTTTTCACGAGACCAAATTTCTTTCCTAAAAGGTTTATTGCGTTGAATAATTTCACGCATTTTTTTTTCAATGACGGTAAGATCATCTAATGTAAAAGGTTGTTGGCGTGCAAAATCATAATAGAATCCATTCTCAATAACAGGACCTATTGTCACTTGCGTTTCAGGAAAGAGTTCTTGCACTGCTTCAGCAAGAACATGGGCGCAATCATGTCTTATAAGTTCAAGAGCACGTGAATCTTCTCGGGTAATAATCTCTACTTGACCAGATTGTCCCAATGAATCCGATAGATCTCGCATAATGCCATTAAGACTATAGGCGACTGCTTTTTTTGCTAATGATTTAGAAATGGATTCTGCTAATTCCAAACCTGTCATTTCGGCGGGGTAATTACGTTTTGAACCATCTGGAAAAGAAAGAGAAATAGAGCAAGACATAAAAACACCCTTTAAATCCAATTCCGCTAACGATTGCGGATGGTTTTTCGTGAAAACTAAGTAAAAAGCTTATAGACTAATTTTTCTATCAGTACATATAAAAAAAGAAAAGGATTATTTATTGTGTTTGTCAGAAATTTTCCAGTAACGCCAAGGTTTATAAAAACAGCAAGAATTTCCCAGTAATGGAGGGACTGGATCAAAGCCAGCTGTTCCAAAGGGTCCACAACGCATGATACGAAAAAATCCCATCCATGCACCAGCCCAAAGCCCATGGCGTGCAATCGCTTCATATGTATATTCTGAACAAGTTGGGGCATGGCGACACTGATTGCCTATAAGACTCGAAAGTGTTATTTGATAGAGACGTATTAAGCAAATGCCCAATAATCGTCCGGGTGTTTTTTGCCAAGTGCCAGTGTAATTTCGAGTCAATTTTTTTTGTCGAGATTGCGATTTGAACATTTATTTTTCTTCAATTTTTTGAATACAATCTATCGTTGCCTCAAAGGGCAGTAGTGTTGCTGCATGGCGCACTTTATAGTCTTTAATGGGCTGTAAGCAAGAAAAATCCTCAAATGGAGCTTGAGGAGAAGGACCATCTTGCGTTAGCATTTGATAGATAATTTCACGCAATATTTTAAGATCTTGTGTTGTTTTTCCGATGATATGAGATGCTAAAAGTGAAGCCGAAGCTTGCCCTAGCACGCATGCGTGTATTTCATGGGCAAAATCCGTAATAATATCATTTTTTACTTTTAAATCTACGATAATTGTTGAACCGCAAAGGTGTGTATGTTTCCTTGATGTTGCATCAGGATTATTAAGGCGCCCAATTTTGCTTATATGTGCTGCATATTCAATTATTTTATCATTATAGATATTATCAATCATGCGCTATTGCCTGAAATTTTGAGAGCTGTGATTGTTTAAACTTTTAATTCGCTTATATAGAGATTATACAAAATGAAATAGATATTTAGCAAATGCTTTGTAGAGAGTAGGGTTGGAGTTTTTGAATGCGTAATGTTGTTAAAGAAGGTTCAAAGGATTCTTTTTTATCTGAAGAAAAGCGTCCTAATATTGAAGAGGTAGAAGAAGCGATTCGTACATTACTCTTATGGGTAGGGGAAAATCCAAGTAGAGAAGGGCTTTTAGATACACCAAGACGTATGGCTAAGGCATATCGCGAGCTTTTTAATGGTTATAGTCAATCGGTTGAAGAAACTTTAGGCACGGTTTTTGAAGAGGTTTCAGGATACAATGAATCGGTAATCGTAAAAAATATACCTTTTTATTCACACTGTGAACATCATATGATCCCAATTATCGGGAAAGCGCACATAGCCTATCTTCCTAATACAAAAGTCGTTGGCCTTTCAAAAATTGCACGTGTTGTAGATATTTTTTCTCGTCGTTTACAAACACAAGAAGCTATGACAGCGCAGGTAGCTCACGCTTTAAAAACATATCTAAAACCCCTTGGTGTCGCAGTACTGATTGAGGCTGAGCACATGTGTATGACTATGAGAGGAATTCAAAAACAGGGTTCTACAACAATTACCAAAAACTTTCATGGTTCTTATGAAAAAGATCAAGCTGCACAAGCATATTTTATGATGATGGTTCAAAGATCATAGGAAAGCCCATATTTCTCGTAATCTTTATTAAGTTATAAATTATCTGGATAAAATAAATTATGAGAAACAGAAAATTGGCTTGTACCTTTCTTGATGATTTGTTAAAGGCTGGAATCCAAAGTTTTTTGTTTCACCACGTGCGGTCGTGGCGGAATTGGTAGACGCGCAGCGTTGAGGTCGCTGTGGGGCAACCCGTGGAAGTTCGAGTCTTCTCGACCGCACCATTTGGCAATTAATCTCTGTAATGAGAGGAAGTTGTGTAAAAAGAGAATGTATCATTATAAAGAAATCTTTCTTTTTTTATTATTTGTTGGTGTATTTCCAATAATGTTTCATTAATTTTTCATTTTTTATTACTTTAATTCTGTGCATTTGAAATGTTATATTTTTTATAGGGTGGGATGGTGTTGCAGTGAAAAGTATAGTGGTTTTAAGATATTTAACACTTCTTATTTGTATTTCTTTATTATCAGCATGTAGCGATTCGCGTGCTGTACTTTGGCATGGGGTGCATGCAACTCCTTCTATGATTGCAGTAGAAAGGGAAGTTGAAGGAAAACCAATTTCTCCAAAAGCCATTGTTCCAGTGTATGTTGCAACAAGTCGTATGATGCAAAATAATTACTCTCAACCTTATGGCATAGAGCGATCAAATAAAGTGCATTATAATCGTGTTGATGTAGGAATCCCCCAGCAACATGTAAAGGGAGTTGTTGAAATAAATGCGTATAAACCTACGCATGATAAATATTTTGCAGCAGTAGCATTACAAAAATACGATAATAAAGAACAGTTTAAGCAGCAATTAAATGCTGCTTTAGCAAAAAAGCCAAAAGGAAAAAGAGAAATTTTTCTTTTTATCCATGGATATAATAATAATTTTGCAGATGGTACATTTCGTACGGCGCAGTTTACACACGATTATTCTTTAAATGTTGTCGCTGTGCATTATTCTTGGCCTTCTGCTGGATCAGTTCCTCTTTATATTTATGATCGTGACAGTGCTAATTTTGCCCGTGACGGATTAATAGAGCTTTTGACACTTATTAGTGAAACCAATGCTGATCAGATTTCGGTCATTGCACATTCTATGGGCAATTTTGTTATAATGGAGGCATTTAGAACTTTAGCCCTACAGGGAAAATATAAGCCTATTCATCGTATTACAAGTTTATTAATGGCTGCACCAGACATTGATGTTGATGTATTTGAGCGCCAACTTAATGATATAAAAAAACTCCCACAGCCAACAGCTATTTTAGTATCCAGAGCGGATAAAGCTCTTGCTGTTTCAGGACGTCTTACGGGTGGACATCATCGTGTGGGTGATGGCTCAGATATTGAAATGTTGCGTAAAAACGGAATAGCTGTTCTTGATTTCTCTCATGTAGATGGAGGGGCCCATAATGTCTTTGCATCTTCGCCAACATTGATGGCTCTTTCTCGAGAAGGTTCTTTGGCTTCAACAATTATGCAAGGTACAGAATTGTCACCTAGTCAAGCTCTTCTTGCTGATGGTAGTAGTGTGTTGGAGAAAACAACACATCTTATCCTTTATACACCTGTACGTTTTCTCTCTCCACGAATTCCACGTTGATAGTGAAAAGAGAAAAAAGGTTTCATCGAATAATGCATTAGAATAATATTTTTTAGCACTTTCTTTAGAATGCCTTTGTAAAATAAAAATAAATAGCGGAATGAATGTAAAAAAACAGTCATTAGGTAAGTTTGTGATGAATGCACGAAAACGCTATGTCAATACCCCTACAGTTGTTGATTATTTATCTCATTCCGCAATTAAGTTGTTAGACATTCATACTATGCTTGTGAAGGTGAGAAAAGGTGATATGGGGGAAAAACCAAATTTATTGCGTCAAATTGATTCTACGAAACAACAATTAGATGAGATAAGCCATGCTCTTATTTTAGAATATCGTAAACGTCAAGAAAATGAACGCTTTTTAAAACAAATTCTGCTATCCATTTCCGATCAACTTTTTTCACTTAATAATGGTTTTAAGGAAACTGGGCGTCTTTTCTTTCAAGAAGTTAGAATACTTCAATCCCAGATGCAATGTTTATATGAGGGGAAGGAGAGGTTGCATTTATTGAATAGCCAAGAAGCTTTTTGTTCTCCATCAAAAATTGATGAAATCATTAAACAGTTACAAAAAGCGCGAGAAAAGCTTATTATTGAAAGCCCTCATCTCTTTGAGAAAAAAACAAAAGCTAAACAATAAAAGTTTTTTTAATTGAAAAGATAGATAATTTCACACAAAAAACGCTGTTAGAAGACTATAGTCTTTTTAAAGAAAAGAATTTGCAATAATAAACAAGTCGCGTGTATTTGATAATCACACTTTTTATTGCATTAAAGCTTTAAGAGACTTTGGTTGTATCTTTGGTAAAGTTAAGCAGGGAAGACTTTATTAGCAAGAATCAGATTGTGTAAAGAAGCGCAAGGACATATGATGTTTATATTTTTTATGTTCCGATAAAAATAAAGAAAAAATCTCAAATTAGAAATTAAAGGTGGATGAAAAGGCAAGTTAAGTAAAAGCAATACAAGGTTATCAGCATCACTTGTAATGTCATCTCCTCAGGGTAAATATGCCATAAAAAAGTTGGAACAAAATATCAGTTTTTTTTGCATGAGCTTGTATAAAGTTAACGATATCTTCCTTAAAAACTATAATGATATTCGTTTTTGAAGAGAGATCAAAAATTATCGCATTAAGATTAACAAACGTGAGTACACCAATATTTTTAATTTATATATCCTATTGTAGGATTTAAATTTTACGATGATATTAAACGTACTATATAATAGATATTGTATATGCTTGATAAGGTTTTTTTATATAGAGATAGTGTACAATATCTTCACACGTTTAAAATAATGACCAATAAAATCTAAAAATTAGCTGTATCTTTAGCATTTTTATTTTCTATAGAGATTGGCAAAAAATCTGTTCCTGTAGGACTGGAGGAAAAGATCATAGAGCTTTATGGTTTAGATAAAGAGAAGGCTTTACTCCTAAGGAAAGCAGCTTATGCTTGTCGCAAAAGTTTTACAATCAAGACTTCTGATCCGTTGAGGCATGAGGCGGTTGGTGAGTTTGTTAGAAGTTTAGAGAATTTTTCACAACAAAACTTAGCAGAATTAAAAGACCTTCTTGAGAAAGTTTGCAAAAAAAGAGGCATCCTATAGAGATAGGTTGAAAAATCCTATTCCCTAACTTTTATCCACGTATCCCGTACTTTAAAAAAAATAATAAAATCAATAAGTCACTTGCAGTATAAAATTGAATGGTGGGCGATGAGAGACTCGAACTCCCGACATCCTCGGTGTAAACGAGGCGCTCTACCAGCTGAGCTAATCGCCCAATGCAATAATCAGCAACTGAATGAACCCTCTTTAAGGAAATTTTTTTCTAAACGCAAGAATAAAGATAGTATTTGATAATTTTTTTAAAAAATGCATAATCCTTCTTGACATAAACGAATGAACCCCTTACACGACCGCTTGTACCAAATAAATTAATTGGTTCAAAAAATGCGCGGGTGTAGCTCAGTTGGTTAGAGTGCTGGCCTGTCACGCCGGAGGTCGCGGGTTCGAGCCCCGTCACCCGCGCCATTTTCTATTTCCTCATAGGACTTTCTTTTTAAGATGTCCTTGTACTGTAGGTTAGGTGGTAGAGTATTTGATTTAGGGGGGGAAGTAAGTATATTTTTTCTTTTTATATGATTATAAGAATAGGACTTGCGTCTTTTTTTTCTCTGCGTTACCTATGCCGATGAGAAAAGTATCGCTCTGTATATCTTTGAAGCTGTATAAGCAGAGTCAATGAAGCGGTTATTAAGTTTGCCTGTTTGATTTCGCAATATTGAATAATTGTGTTAAGCTTAGGCATTTCGTTACGATGGAAGAGGGTTATGGCTTATTTATTGAGCTCTTATTTACCGGTTTTGATCTTTATTATTGTTTCGGCAGTTATTGCTGGAGCTTTGTTGATTATACCTTACATTGTAGCATATCGTTCCCCCGATCCTGAAAAGTTATCGGCTTATGAATGTGGGTTTAATTCATTTAGTGATGCTCGCATGAAGTTTGATATTCGTTTCTATTTGGTATCAATTTTATTTATTATTTTTGATCTTGAAGTTGCTTTTCTTTTTCCTTGGGCTGTTTCATTCAAATCGATAGGTGTGTTTGGCTTTTGGTCGATGATTGTGTTTTTAGCGATTTTGACTATTGGATTCATATATGAATGGAAAAAAGGAGCTCTTGAATGGAATTAAAATCTAATCATTCAACAATTACAGCTCCGAAACCAAAAGGAATCATTGATCCCAATACTGGTGAATTGATAGGATCTAACGATAAGTTTTTTCGTGATATTAATGCTGAATTATCAGATAAGGGTTTTTTAGTTACCTCGGCAGATGCTTTGATTACTTGGGCACGTACCGGTTCTTTAATGTGGATGAGTTTTGGTTTGGCTTGTTGTGCTGTCGAAATGATGCAATGTTCAATGCCTCATTATGATAATGAGCGTTTTGGATATGCACCACGAGCTTCTCCCCGTCAATCAGATGTGATGGTGGTGGCAGGTACTCTAACAAATAAGATGGCTCCTGCTTTAAGAAAAGTGTATGATCAGATGCCAGAGCCGCGTTATGTGATTTCTATGGGATCATGTGCAAATGGCGGGGGATATTATCATTATTCCTATTCAGTGGTGCGTGGCTGTGATCGTATTGTGCCTGTCGATATTTATGTTCCAGGATGTCCACCGACAGCAGAGGCATTATTATACGGCATATTATTGTTACAGAAAAAAATCCGTCGTACCGGATCCATAGAGCGATAGAGAGTTTTCTTGTCATGATGAATGAATCATTGGTTGAACTTGCGGCTTATTTGGAAAATAAGTTAGGAAATAAGCTTGAAGAGACTGTTCTTGCTTTTGGTGAATTGACTATTGTGGCACGTCTTGATGCAATTATCGATGTCTTAATGTTTGTTCGTGATGATTCTCACTGTCAATTTATTAATCTTACAGACATTAGTGGTGTGGATTATCCTTCTCGCGATAAGCGCTTTGATGTTTCTTACCAATTATTATCCCCTCGTGAAAATTTACGCTTACGTGTAAAAGTTCGTACGGATGAAAATACTCCCGTTGCTTCAGCTTGTACGGTTTATCCTGGCGCAGAATGGTATGAACGTGAAACGTATGATATGTATGGGATTTTATTTTCAGGACATCCGGATTTAAGACGGATTTTAACAGATTATGGTTTTGAAGGATATCCTTTACGTAAAGACTTTCCCGTGACAGGATTTGTTGAATGCCGTTATGATAATGAAGCAAAGAGAGTGATTTATGAACCTGTTGTTTTACGCCAAGAGATGCGTAATTTTGATTTTCTTTCTCCTTGGGAAGGAGGACAATATATTTTACCATGTGATGAAAAAGCAGAGGGTAAAAAATGATATTGGTTTTGATAAGGCGTTCTATTAGAATAGCGCATTTTTTTAATAATTAATGTTTTTAATATGATAGATTTTTTTAATATTTGATATGAAGTTTTTAAAAAAGCAAGGGGTTGATTGTGGCTGAGGTCAATGTTCGAAACTTTAATATCAATTTTGGTCCGCAACATCCTGCAGCGCATGGCGTTTTGCGCATGGTTCTAGAGTTGGACGGTGAAGTTGTTGAGCGTGTAGATCCACATATTGGATTATTGCATCGTGGTACCGAAAAATTAATGGAAACAAAGACCTATCTTCAAGCGGGTCCTTATCTAGATCGTTTAGATTATGTTGCTCCTATGAATCAGGAACACGCTTTTGTTCTTGCTATTGAAAAATTATTGGATATTGAAGTTCCTAAAAGGGGGCAATTAATACGTGTTTTATTTTGTGAAATTGGGCGTATTCTGAACCATTTGCTTAATGTAACGACACAGGCAATGGATGTTGGTGCTTTGACACCTCCTCTTTGGGGGTTTGAGCAACGTGAAAGATTGATGATTTTTTATGAACGTGCCTGTGGCGCTCGTCTTCATGCAAATTATTTTCGCCCCGGTGGTGTGCATCAGGATTTACCAGAATCTTTAGTTGAGGATATTGGTAATTTTATTGATTCATTTCTTGTTTCTCTTGGTAAACTTGATGCGCTTGTGACACCAAATCGGATTTTCAAGCAGCGTAATGTAGATATTGGTGTCGTAAGTATTGATGAAGCTTGGGCACGTGGTTTTTCTGGAGTTATGATCCGTGGGGCTGGTGTGCCATGGGATTTGCGTAAAAGTCAGCCTTATGAATGTTACGATGAAATGGAATTCGATATTCCTATAGGTAAAAATGGTGATTGTTATGATCGCTATCTTATTCGTATGGAAGAAATGCGTCAATCAGCGAAAATTATGCGTCAATGCGTAGAACGGTTACTGGGGACTGAAAAGAAGGGACCAGTTTCGAGTTTGGATCGCAAAATTGTACCACCAAAGCGGAACGAAATGAAAAGTTCAATGGAAGCATTGATTCATCACTTTAAACTTTATACGGAGGGTTTTCACACACCTCCTGGAGAAGTGTATGTTGCTGTAGAGGCTCCAAAGGGTGAGTTTGGTGTTTATCTTGTTTCTGATGGAACCAATAAGCCTTATCGTGTCAAGTTGCGTGCTCCTGGATTTGCTCATCTCCAAGCTATGGATTTTTTAACCCGAGGCCATATGTTGGCGGATGCTACAGCTATTTTGGGTTCGATTGATATTGTTTTTGGGGAGGTTGATCGCTAATGTCCGTACGCCGTCTTGCAGATGATATCTATCAGCCCGCAGAGTTTTCTTTTACAAAAGAAAATCAAATATGGGTAAAAAATACTATAGAAAAGTATCCTGTCGGGCGTGAGCAATCAGCTGTCATTCCGTTATTAATGCGTGCACAAGAGCAAGATGGTTGGGTGACACGTGCTGCAATTGAACATATCGCTCAAATTCTTTCTATGGCATATATCCGTGTCTTAGAAGTTGCTACTTTTTATACTCAGTTTCAGCTTAAGCCTGTTGGAACAAAAGCGCATATTCAAGTTTGTGGGACAACGCCTTGTATGTTACGTGGTTCTGATGAATTGATTAAAGTTTGTCAGAAAAAAATTCATCATGAGCCTTTTACAACCAATCAGGATGGAACATTGTCATGGGAAGAGGTGGAGTGTCTTGGTGCTTGTGTTAATGCTCCCATGGTTATGATTTTTAAAGATACTTACGAAGATCTTACAGCGGAACGCCTTGAAGAGATTATCGATGCATTTGAGGCGGGAAAGGGTCCTGAGATAGCTGTTGGTCCGCAAAATAGTCGTAAATCGTCGGAGCCAATTAGTGGTTTAACATCTCTTCTTGATGATGAAGAAAAAAGTAAATCTCTCAAGGGATCAAAGAAAAAGGATAATAAGGGAATGGAATCTTAGTAAAAATTTTTTTGAAAAGATATTCCATTATGTCACTCATTTATAACAACATTTGATTAAAAGTAGAAAGTTTCAAGATTTTTTTTAAATTGCATTTGAGGAAAAGCTAAAAATGCTACGGGCAATAGAAAAAAAGGTGGGGTATGCTAGCTGATAAAGATCGTATCTTCACCAATATTTATGGTTTAAAAGACAAATCATTAAAGGCTGCGATGTCGCGTGGACATTGGAATGGTCTGAAAGGGATTATTGACAAAGGTCGTGACTGGATTATTGATGAGGTGAAGGCGTCGGGTTTACGCGGTCGTGGTGGTGCTGGTTTTCCTACCGGAATGAAATGGTCTTTTATGCCAAAGCAGAGTGATGGGCGTCCTCATTATTTGGTTGTCAATGCTGATGAATCAGAGCCTGGGACATGTAAAGACCGTGATATTTTACGGCATGATCCCCATACTTTGATTGAAGGATGTGCAATCGCTACTTTTGCTATGGGAGCCAATGTTGCTTTTATTTATATTCGTGGTGAATATATTCGTGAGCGTGAAGCGCTACAAGCTGCCGTTGATGAATGTTATGATGCAGGTTTGCTTGGCAAAAAAACAAAATATGGGCATGCTTGCGATATTATCATTCATCATGGAGCCGGTGCTTATATTTGTGGTGAAGAAACGGCCCTTCTTGAAAGTCTTGAGGGAAAAAAGGGACAACCTCGGCTTAAACCACCATTTCCTGCTAATATGGGGATTTATGGCTGTCCAACAACAGTCAACAATGTAGAGTCCATTGCCGTTGTTCCAACAATTTTGCGGCGAGGAGCTTCGTGGTTTTCATCAATTGGGCGGGCGAATAATGTTGGCACAAAATTATTTATGGTTTCAGGGCATGTTAACGCCCCTTGTACATTTGAAGACGCTCTTGGTGTTTCATTCCGTGAATTAATTGAAAAACATACGGGTGGTATTCGTGGTGGATGGAATAATCTTTTAGCAGTTATTCCAGGGGGGGCTTCTTGTCCAGTCGTCCGTGGTGAGGATATGATCGATGCGATTATGGATTTTGATGGGATGCGAGATGTCGGGTCTTCTTTTGGCACAGGGGGAATGATTGTTATGGATAAATCAACCGATATTATCAAAGCAATTTGGCGTATAGCTGTTTTTTTTAAGCACGAGAGTTGTGGTCAGTGTACACCGTGTCGTGAGGGGACGGGTTGGATGATGCGTCTTTTAGGACGTATGGTTGAGGGAAGAGCGCAAAAACGCGAGATTGATCTTTTATTTGAGGTTTCTCAACAAGTTGAAGGGCATACTATCTGTGCTCTTGGCGATGCTGCAGCGTGGCCTGTACAAGGGCTGATTCGTAATTTCCGTCCAGAAATTGAACGTAGAATTGATGAATATACGCGAAATGTCGTCCAAAGAAAAAATATTGCTTTGGAAGTCGTGGGATAGAAAATTTTTTAAAGAGCAACCGAATGCAAATTTTAAGTGGATTATCCGCAGGTTGGATGGGTGATGATAAATATCAAAGTTGATGGCAAAGAGATTGAAGTTCCTGATTACTACACGCTGCTTCAGGCTGCCGAGGCAGCTGGGGCAGAAATACCACGTTTTTGTTTTCATGAATCTTTGTCAATTGCTGGAAATTGTCGCATGTGTTTGGTTGAGGTTAAGGGTGGTCCTCCAAAACCTCAGGCTTCTTGTGCTATGGGGGTTCGTGATTTACGGTTAGGACCTAACGGTGAAGCGCCTGAGATTTTTACCAATACGGAGATGGTAAAAAAAGCACGTGAAGGTGTTATGGAATTTCTTCTCATTAATCATCCTTTGGATTGTCCAGTATGTGATCAAGGGGGAGAATGTGATCTTCAAGATCAAGCAATGCTTTATGGGCGAGATTGTTCTCGTTATACAGAAAATAAACGTGCTGTAGAAGATAAATATATTGGACCTCTTGTCAAAACTGTTATGACACGGTGTATTCATTGTACACGGTGTGTTCGTTTTACAACGGAAGTTGCAGGTATTTCTGAGCTTGGTTTGATCGGTCGTGGTGAAGATGCTGAAATTACGACGTATCTTGAAAAAGCTATGACATCTGAATTACAGGGAAATGTTATTGATCTTTGTCCAGTGGGGGCTTTAACCTCAAAACCTTATGCATTTCATGCCCGTCCGTGGGAATTGGTCAAAACGGAATCGATTGATGTGATGGATGCGCTTGGTAGTGCTATCCGTATTGATAGCCGCGGTCGTGAAGTTATGCGGATTATGCCGCGCACGAATGAAGATGTAAATGAGGAATGGATCTCTGATAAAACGCGTTTTATTTGGGATGGATTACGGACTCAGCGGCTTGATAGGCCATATGTACGCAAAGATGGAAAGCTTCAACCTGTCAGTTGGACAGAAGCTTTTGCAAAAATTAAAATGGTGATCTCTAAAATCTTTCCAGAAAAAATTGGAGCCATTGCTGGAGATCTTGCTTCTGTTGAAGAAATGTATGCCCTTAAGGCATTATTGAGTTCGTTGGGCTCAACGCTCTTTGATTGTCGCCAAAGAGGAGTTGCTTTATCGCCTGAGTTTGGGCGTTCGAGTTATATTTTTAATCCTACAATTGCAGGTATTGAACAGGCTGATGCTCTGCTTATTGTGGGATCTAATCCACGTCATGAAGCGGCTGTTTTAAATGCACGCATTTTAAAGCGCCAACGAATAGGAAATTTTCCTATTGCATTAATTGGAGAGAAAGTTGATTTACGTTATCCTTATTCTTACCTTGGATCTGGAAGTGATACATTAACGACACTTATTCGGGGAGAGGATGCTTTTTTAAATGTCTTAAGAGAAGCAAAGAGGCCCCTTATTCTTATTGGAGAGGGAGCAATTTCAGGAAATGAAGGTTTACCTGTTTTAAAAAATCTTGCTAAATTAGCGGATGATATAGGTGCTCTTAGTGAGACATGGAATGGATTTGGAGTTCTTCATAATGCAGCATCAACTGTTGGAGGGTTGGATATAGGCTTTACTTCTAAGCTTGGGGTTGCCAATATTCTAAAAACCTGTGAAATTTTATTTCTACTTGGTGCTGATGAAGTAGAATTAGCTGATACAAAAGCTTTTATAGTTTATATTGGTAGCCATGGTGACAATGGTGCGCATGCTGCTGATGTTATTTTGCCTGCATCTGCTTATACTGAAAAATCAGGGCTTTATGTAAATACAGAAGGGCGTGTTCAAATGACAAATCGGGCTGGTTTTGCTCCAGGTGAAGCAAAAGAAGATTGGGCTATTTTACGTGCTTTATCGGATGTTTTAGGACAAAGGCTTCCTTTTGATTCTCTTTCTCAATTAAGACAATGTTTGTTTAATGATTATCCACATCTTTGTGCCGTTGATGATATAGTGCCTTCTGATATAAGTAATCTTAAGGTGCTTGGTTCAAAAATGGTTTCTCTAGAGAGTCAAAC
Source organism: Bartonella sp. AC329YNZD (assembly GCF_042196685.1). Lineage (NCBI taxonomy): Bacteria > Pseudomonadati > Pseudomonadota > Alphaproteobacteria > Hyphomicrobiales > Bartonellaceae > Bartonella > Bartonella sp. AC329YNZD. The sequence continues at coordinate 110,266 of NZ_JBHIQS010000005.1, forward strand.
ATTTACTTCTATGATTAAAGACTTTTATTTGACAAATCCGATAGCACGTGCTTCTGCCGTTATGGCTGAATGTTCATCTCTTGCAAAAAACCGTGTTACGCAAACTGTAGAGTAAAGGCAAAGGAAAAGGAATAATGATGTATGATTTCTTTATGACTTGGCTGTTGCCATTACTTATTATCGTTGGAAAAACACTGCTTCTTTTAGTCGTTCTTTTGATCTTAGTTGCTTATCTTCTTTACGCAGATAGAAAAATTTGGGCAGCGGTACAATTGCGTCGTGGACCAAACGTTGTTGGCCCATGGGGTTTGTTACAGTCTTTTGCAGATTTAATTAAATTTGTTGTTAAGGAGCCTATTATCCCTGCAGGTGCAAATAAGGGTGTTTTTCTTTTAGCTCCTTTTGTTTCAGCGACACTTGCTTTATCAACTTGGGCTGTTATTCCTGTCAATGAGGGCTGGGAGGTTGCAAAGATTAATGTTGGCTTGCTTTATATTTTAGCCATTTCATCTCTTGAAGTTTATGGTGTTATTATGGGGGGATGGGCATCAAATTCAAAATATCCTTTCTTAGGAGCTCTTCGTTCGGCGGCACAAATGGTTTCTTATGAAGTTTCCATTGGTTTTGTGCTTGTGAGTGTCATTTTAATAAGTGGTTCGTTAGATCTCACAACAATTGTTTTTAAACAAACGCACGGGCTTGGTACAACTCTTGGTCTTCCTTTTAACAGTTTTCTCGATTGGAATTGGTTGGTCCTTTTTCCAATGTTTATTATATTTTTTATTTCTGCGCTTGCAGAGACAAACCGTCCTCCGTTCGATTTGGTGGAAGCAGAATCTGAACTTGTTGCTGGTCATATGGTTGAATATTCTTCAACGCCTTACATGCTCTTCTTTCTAGGTGAATATGTTGCGATTGTTTTAATGTGCGCATTAACAACCATTCTATTTCTGGGCGGTTGGCTGCCTCCTTTAGATGTTTGGTGGCTTAATTGGGTTCCTGGTATCATTTGGTTTGTTTTAAAAGTCTGTTTTGTATTTTTTTGGTTTGCTATGGTTAAAGCTTTTGTTCCACGTTATCGCTATGATCAGCTCATGCGGCTTGGTTGGAAGGTTTTTCTTCCTCTCTCACTAGCAATGGTTGTGATAACTGCTTCTTTTTTAAAATTTACGGATTTCGTTTAAGAGGAGATTTTACGATGTCAGGTTTCATTCAGGCGGCAAAGTCACTTCTTCTATTGGAATTCGTGAGTGCTTTTTTCTTAGCTATGCGTCAATTTTTTTCACCAAAGCCCACAATTAATTATCCTTATGAAAAAGGTTTTGTATCTGGCCGTTTCCGTGGTGAGCATGCATTGCGTCGCTATCCAAATGGTGAAGAACGGTGTATTGCTTGTAAATTATGTGAAGCAATTTGCCCTGCACAAGCGATTACAATTGAGGCAGGTCCGCGACGTAATGATGGTACACGGAGAACTGTCCGTTATGATATCGATATGGTTAAGTGTATCTACTGCGGTTTTTGTCAAGAAGCGTGTCCGGTAGAAGCTATTGTTGAGGGACCAAATTTTGAATTTGCAACAGAAACACGTGAAGAACTCTATTATGATAAAGAAAAACTTTTAATGAATGGAGATCGTTGGGAGCGAGAAATTGCTCGAAATATATTGATGGATGCACCTTATCGTTAAGTGTATCATTAAATGAGGTGTCGGATAGTTTTCCGATAAATTGTAATCTGGTATGAAGTTTATACCAATTGTTTGAATAATTAAGGAGAAGCCTATGCTAACAGATCTAGCGGCGGCATTTTTCTATTTGTTTGCTTTTATTATGCTAACAAGTGCAGTTATTGTTATTACAGCACGCAATCCAGTGCATTCTGTTTTGTTTTTAATCCTCGCATTTTTTAATGCTGCGGCTTTATTTTTACTTGCAGGAGCAGAGTTTTTAGGACTTATTCTGCTTGTTGTTTATGTTGGAGCTGTCGCTGTTTTATTTTTATTTGTCGTTATGATGCTTGATGTCGATTTTGCTGAGTTAAAGAGTGGAACTCTTCGGTATGCTCCTATTGGAGCTCTTATTGGCGTTATTATCGCTGTAGAATTGATTGTTGTTTTTGTAAGTAGCTATTTTTCTCCAGTCTTGAGAGCGCATGTTACGCAACCAATGCCTGATTTAGCGCAGCGAACAAATACACAGGCATTAGGAGATATTCTCTATACGGATTATGTTTTCTATTTTCAAATTGCTGGAATAATTTTATTGGTTGCAATGATTGGTGCTATTGTTTTAACACTTCGTCATAAACTAGGAGTAAAGAGGCAATCTATTGCAGAGCAAGTTTCTAGAACGGTAGAAAGTGCCATTGAAATCAAGCAAGTTGAATCAGGAAAAGGTATTTAAGGGGGGCTATATAGATGTATATTGATATTACGCATTATCTCACAGTTTCTGCTTTGATGTTTACAATTGGTATTGCTGGAATTTTTCTCAACAGAAAAAATGTGATTATTATCTTGATGTCTATTGAGCTTATATTACTCTCAGTTAATCTTAATTTTGTTGCATTTTCAGCGTTTCTTCATGATCTCGTTGGGCAGATATTTGCTCTATTTGTCTTAACCGTAGCAGCTGCTGAAGCTGCCATTGGTTTAGCAATTCTTGTCGTTTTTTTCCGTAATCGTGGTTCCATTGCGGTTGAAGATGTTAATGTAATGAAAGGCTAACCAGTGATGTATTATACGATTGTCTTTCTTCCGCTTTTGGGTTTTCTCATTGCTGCACTAGGTGGGAAAACGATAGGAGATCGTGCGAGTGAATTAATAACATGTAGCTTTATGGTGATTGTTGCCATATTGTCGTGGGTGGCTTTTTTTAGTATTGCACTTGGTCATACTCCAGTGATTGATGTATTGGTACTACATTGGATGACTGTTGGTGACTTAAGCTTTAACTGGGCTTTACATATTGATACATTAACAGCAGTCATGCTTATTGTTGTAAACAGTGTTTCGGCATTAGTGCATATTTATTCAATTGGTTATATGCATCATGACCCCTCAAGGTCACGTTTTTTTTCTTATCTTTCTTTGTTTACATTTATGATGCTTATGTTAGTGACCTCCAATAATTTGATCCAAATGTTTTTTGGATGGGAAGGTGTAGGACTTGCTTCTTATCTGTTAATTGGTTTTTGGTTTCAACGCGATTCTGCTAATAAGGCTGCAATGAAAGCTTTTGTCGTCAATCGTGTTGGAGACTTTGGTTTTCTTTTAGGAATATTTAGTATTTTTGTTTTATTTCAATCGGTTGATTTTAGCTCTATTTTTGCAAAAGCTGCAAACAATAGCTTTATACAAAATATGACATTTTTAGGTTGGCAGTTTGATGGACAGATGGCAATTACCATTACATGTCTTTTATTATTTATTGGTGCGATGGGAAAATCCGCACAATTTCTTTTACATACTTGGCTTCCTGATGCAATGGAAGGGCCAACCCCTGTATCAGCACTTATTCATGCAGCGACAATGGTAACGGCTGGTGTTTTTATGGTTGCGCGTATGTCGCCAATTTTTGAACTTTCTTCAACTGCTTTGACAGTGATTATTATTGTTGGAGCAACAACGGCATTTTTTGCAGCAACTGTGGGGTTAGTGCAGAATGATATTAAGCGTGTTATTGCTTATTCTACATGTTCTCAACTTGGTTATATGTTTGTTGCATTAGGTGTTGGAGCTTATGGAGCTGCTGTCTTTCATCTTTTTACGCATGCTTTTTTTAAAGCCTTATTGTTTCTTGGGGCGGGCTCTGTCATTCATGCTGTATCTGATGAACAAGATATGCGAAAAATGGGCGGGTTACGCAAACATATAAAGGTCACCTATTGGATGATGATGGTCGGGACCATTGCATTGACCGGTGTTGGCGTTCCTGGAACACTTTTCGGGACTGCGGGTTTTTTCTCAAAAGATGCGATTATAGAGTCTGCTTTTGCATCCCATAATATTGCTTCAGGGTATGCTTTTTATCTTCTTGTTTTTGCAGCCTTATTAACAAGCTTTTATTCATGGCGGCTTATCTTTATGACGTTCCATGGAAAACCACGAGCAACTGTTGATGTTATGCATCATGTACATGAATCGCCCCCAGTGATGTTGATCCCTCTCTTTATTTTATCTATTGGAGCAATATTTGCTGGTGTTATTTTCCAACCTTATTTTTTTGGTGATTTATACGATACTTTTTGGAAGGGAGCATTGTTTACAAGCAGCCACAATCATATCCTTCATGATGCCCACCATGTTTTTAATTGGGTAAAATGGTCGCCTTTTATAGCAATGATTCTTGGGTTTATGTTGGCTTATTTATTTTATATTGCGGCTCCCTCTCTTCCCAAGAAAATGGCGCGTATTATGCCAGGAGTGTATCACTTTCTTTACCAAAAGTGGTATTTCGATCAATTATATAACTTTTTATTTGTTCGTCCTACCTTTAGAATTGGTTCTTTTCTTTGGAAAGTGGGAGACGGTAAGATTATTGATGGTCTAGGTCCCAATGGTATTGCAGCGCGTGTTGTTGATATTACAAATAGAGTTGTTCGAATGCAAACAGGCTATCTTTACCACTATGCATTTGCAATGCTTATCGGCGTTGCATTGCTCATTACATGGATGATGATCGGGGGCGTAAACTAATGACCGATTGGCCTATTCTTTCTACGGTTACATTTTTGCCGCTTGTTGGTGTTCTTCTGATTTTGTTTATCAAAGATGATAGTGAAGTAGCACGCCATAATATACGTAATGTTGCATTTTTTACGACTCTATTTGTTTTTATTATTTCTTTAATTATTTGGATAGGATTTGATTCTAGCAACCAAAATTTTCAAATGGTTGAAAAATCCAGTTGGTTAGGGGGGGGTATTAGCTATCATATGGGGGTCGATGGTATTTCTATTCTTTTTGTTGTTCTCTCGGCTTTTCTTTTGCCTTTCTGTATTTTAGCAAGTTGGGAGAATGTTAAAGAGAGATTAAAAGCCTATATGATTGCGTTTCTTCTTCTAGAAGTTGCGATTATTGGTGTTTTTTGTGCTCTTGATGCAATGCTATTCTATGTTTTTTTTGAAGGCAGCCTCATTCCAATGTTTATCATTATAGGTGTATGGGGAGGAGCACGTCGTGTTTATGCAAGTATAAAGTTTTTCTTATATACTTTACTTGGTTCAGTGCTTATGCTGGTTGCTCTTATGGTTATGTATTGGGAGGCTGGGACACTTGATATACCAACTTTACTCAATTATCAGTTTCCTGTTCATATGCAAATATGGTTGTGGCTTGCATTTTTTGCTTCTTTCGCAGTTAAAATGCCAATGTGGCCAGTTCATACATGGCTCCCTGATGCTCACGTAGAAGCACCGACGGCGGGTTCTGTTATTTTAGCTGGTGTCTTACTTAAATTAGGTGGGTATGGTTTTCTTCGTTTTTCTTTACCAATGTTTCCTATCGCTTCAGCAGATTTTGCGCCTTTTGTTTTCACATTATCGCTTATCGCTATTATTTATACATCACTGGTTGCACTTGTTCAAAGTGACATCAAAAAACTTATTGCATATTCCTCAATAGCGCATATGGGATATGTAACGATGGGTATTTTTGCTGCGAATGAACAGGGGATACAAGGGGCTATTTATCAGATGCTATCCCATGGAATTGTTTCAGCAGCATTGTTTCTTTGTGTTGGTGTTATCTATGATCGCTTGCATACACGTGAAATTTCAGCGTTTGGTGGTTTAGTGAATAATATGCCTAAATATGCTGTTGTTTTCTTAATTTTCACCATGGCAAATGTTGGTTTGCCTGGAAGCTCAGGGTTTTTGGGTGAATTTTTAACCTTAATAGGTGTTTTTCAAGTAAATAAATTGGTTGTTGTTTTAGCAACAACAGGTGTTATCTTATCGGCAGCCTATGCTCTTTATCTTTATCGGCGTGTGATTTTTGGTTCCTTGGATAAAGAGAATTTAAAAGTATTAATAGATCTTTCTTTAAGAGAAAAATTCCTCCTTTATCCAATGGTTATTCTTACAATATTCTTTGGTATCTATCCAACGCCTATTCTTAAGGCAACGGCGTTTTCCGTAGAAACCCTCATCAATAAACTGCACTAGATAAGGGAAGAATGCACATGCAAACTGAAATAATAGCGCAATTAGTCTTAATTCTTCCAGAGCTTTTAATTGCATTAGGAGCTGTCGTGCTGCTTATGATTGGTGTTTATTCCAATACACGTGCTTCTTTAACAGTGACAGGTTTAGCCATAGCACTTCTTGTGGCAACCATTGTTATTCTTATAGTTTTTCCGAAAAATGGCTCATTTCAAACCAATGCGCTCGTTATCGATTCCTTTAGTCGTTATATGAAAATTTTAATGCTTATTGGTGCGCTCTTTTCTCTTATCATGTCTGTTGGTTTTGCCAATGCACAAAAGTTTAATATATTTGAGTTTCCAGTGCTTGTTCTTTTAGCAACCCTTGGAATGATGTTTATGATTTCAGCGGGTAATATGCTGTCGCTTTATATGGGGTTAGAATTGCAATCTTTAGCTTTATATGTTTTAGCAGCGATTAATCGTAATAATGTGAAATCTTCTGAAGCCGGTATAAAATACTTTGTTTTAGGAGCATTATCTTCAGGGTTGCTTCTTTATGGTATTTCTTTGCTTTATGGTTTTACCGGTCAAATTGGTTTTCACGAAATTGCTCTTGCTTTAAAAGGCAAGAATGTACAATTAGGGGTTATTTTTGGAATTGTCTTTATTTTAGCTGGTTTGGCTTTCAAAATTTCTGCTGTTCCGTTTCATATGTGGACACCTGATGTTTATGAAGGAGCGCCCACACCGATTACAGCATTTTTTGCTGGTGCCCCTAAAATTGCCGCGATGGCACTCATTATTCGTCTTATGGTTATGACTTTTATTCCACTAAGTCATTCTGATAGCTCTATGCCTGCATGGCAACAAATTTTGGTGTTCATGGCTCTTACATCAATGATACTTGGTGCATTTGCTGCAATTGGTCAGAGCAATATTAAACGTTTGATGGCTTATTCATCCATTGGTCACATGGGGTATGCGCTAGTTGGTTTATCTGCTGGAGATATGCTTGGGATAAAAAGCGTTATTCTTTATATGACTATTTATCTTGGAATGACGATTGGTTCATTTGCCTTTATTCTTGGAATGCGCTCGAATAATGGAAATGTTGAAAATATTTATGATCTTTCAGGTCTCATAAAGACAAATCCGTTTATGGCTGTTGTAATGACAATACAACTGTTCTCGCTAGCAAGCATACCGCCTATGGCCGGTTTTTTGGGGAAATGGTACACATTTTCTGCTGCTGTCCATGCTGGACTTACGCCACTCGCTGTCGTTGGGATGATAGCGTCTGTTGTTGGGGCCTTTTACTATTTGCGAGTCATTAAAATTATGTGGTTTGATGATGCAAAAACGCATTTTGTTGCTTTATCGAATGAGCTTCAATTTTTTCTTGGTCTTTCTGCTTTCTTTATTTTGTTTTACATGCTTTTTGGAATTTGGTTCACTGAGTTAGCAGAAAAAGCAGCAGCAGCATTGTTTTAACGAATATGGTTTATATTTTATCAGATTTTGCACAAAAACAGGGATACACTGTTGAATTGCACAGTACTGTCGATTCAACAAATCTCATTGCACAACGAAAAGCACAAGCTGGTCATCAAGGTTATCTTTGGATTGTTGCACAAGAACAATTACAGGGAAGAGCGAGAAGAGGGAGGACTTGGTCTAGTCCTAAAGGGAACCTTTATTCTAGTCTTTTGTTAATTGATGATATTGTGCATCAAACTGCTGCTCAACTTGGTTTTGTTGCTGGAGTAAGTGTGGCAGAGGCAATAAAACAATTTATAAAAGATGAAAAGCAAACAAACAATATTGTGAGCTTAAAATGGCCAAACGATATTTTGCTCAGAGGTGTGAAAAGCTCTGGAATTTTGCTCGAGATTTTAAAATTGCCATCACAACAATATGCATTGGTTATTGGTATTGGAATAAATGTGAAATATAATTATGAAAACGCACTCTATCCCACTTCAAGTTTAAAGAATATTGGTTTGCATATTGAAGCAGAACAGTTATTTACGGTTCTGACGGAGTGTTTTTCTAAAAACTATCTCCTTTGGAAACAATTAGGAGGACGCAATATAATTCGCGAAAAGTGGCTTTTATACTCTGCTCATCTTGGGCAGCATGTCAAAATAATCAATGATGAAAAAGTCATCGAGGGTATTTTTGATGGTCTTGATAGTGATTTTAACTGCATCATAAAACAAAATAATGGTCAAACAGCCATTATAACAGCTGGGGATGTTCATTTTGGTTCAGCTGCTTCTGCTCATGCAAATCGTATTAATTGATAAAGTTTTATTTCATCATCAGATTATCTTAATGATTTAGGAGATGTTTATGGTTGCGGCCAACGAGAATGAATTTGTTTTTTTACCTTTAGGAGGAGTAGGTGAAATAGGGATGAATCTCGCTGCTTATGGATTTGGTCCTGAAAATTTTCGTGAATGGTTGCTTGTTGATATGGGAATTAGTTTTGCTGGACCTGAATTACCCGGAGCAGATCTTGTTTTGCCTGATATTCGTTTTCTAGAAAGTGAAAAACACAATATTCATGGTCTTGTTTTAACACATGCTCATGAAGATCATTATGGGGCCGTTCTTGATTTATGGCCAAAGTTACAGGTTCCAATTTACTGTACGCCTTTTACGGCAGGATTATTGGAAAGTAAAAGGCAAGCAGATTTTGAATCTCAAAAAATTTCACTCAATATTTTTCAAGCTGGTGATTGTTTTCAGGTAGGTTCCTTTGCTGTAGAGGCTATAGCCGTTAACCATTCAATACCAGAAGCTGTCTCTTTAGCAATTACAACCTCTTTGGGGACTGTGATTCATACTGGTGATTGGAAAATCGATCATACCCCTTCACTCGGGGCTGTAACCGATGAAAAAAGATTTCGTGCTTTAGGCAAAAAAGGTGTTTTAGCATTACTTTGTGATTCCACAAATGCGTGTCGGGATGGTATATCTCCATCAGAGCAGCAGGTTCAAACCAGTCTTTCTGAAATTATTTTGAAAGCTAAAGGGCGCGTTGCGATAGCAACTTTTGCTTCTAATATTGGTCGGATACGTTCTATTGCTATTGCCGCTGAAGCTTCTGGGCGTAAGGTACTCGTCATTGGGCGTTCCCTTAAGCGAAGTATTATGGTTGCACAAGAGCTTGGTTATATGAATGGTTTAGCGCCATTTGTAACAGAAGATGATTATGGTTACATCCCGCGAAAAGATCTTGTTTTAATCGTCACAGGAAGCCAAGGTGAGCCGTGTGCTGCTTTGGCTAAACTTTCACGTGATGGAATGAGGAATATTGCACTCTCCGCTGGTGATACCGTTATTTATTCATCACGAAGTATTCCAGGAAACGAAAAATCTATTCTTGAGGTACAAAATCGTTTCATTGATTTGGGTATTGAAATTATTACGAATGAAGATGCCCTTGTTCATGTTTCAGGTCATCCCCGTCGTTCAGAACTTTTACAGATGTATGATTGGATAAAGCCACAGATACTTGTTCCTGTACATGGGGAAGCAATGCATCTTAAGACTCACGCAACTTTAGCCCGTCAAGCAGGTATTCAAACTGTTATGGATATCAGAAATGGCTATATGTTACGTCTCGCACCAAAGCCTGTAAAAGTTGTTGATCAAGTTCCTGTTGGACGTATCTATAAGGATGGTTGCCTAATTGGGGATGAAGATGAATTAGGGATTCGTGAACGCCGCAAACTCAGTTATGCTGGTCATGTTACTATTTCTCTCCATATAAATAATAAGTATGAATTATTGGGGGATATAGGTCTATCAACATTCGGGTTACCTGAAAATAATGGAAAGGGGGAGAATTTGAAAGATATTCTTTTAGATATTGTAGAAGATACAGTTTATAACATCCCACGGATGAAACGGAACAATAATGAACTTATTCGAGAGGCAACACGACGTGCAGTAAGAGCAGCTGTTCATGACATTTGGCAAAAAAAACCTATCTGTACAGTTTTTTTACATCGATCAAAATAAAGAATTTTCCTATTACTTTATTTAAAGAGAAAAGCATTTTTATTTTATTGCTAAATAAGAAAAATAGAGAATAGAGCACAATAAATTTTGAAACAATAAGATCGTTATATTTGCAAGTATTCAGAATGCGGCTATAGATGAATGGAGGGTGTATTAAATTGTTTCAATATGGTAGATCTGATTAGGAGTTAATTATTTCAATGCGTCTTTCTCAATATTTCCTTCCACTTTTAAAAGAGAATCCTAAAGAAGCAGAAATTGTTTCTCATCGCTTCATGTTGCGTGCTGGGATGATTCGACAGCAAACATCAGGAATTTATTCTTGGCTTCCTTTGGGAAAAAAAGTGCTTGATAAAGTTTGTAAAATTATTCGTGAAGAACAAGAACGTGCGGGTGCAATAGAAATATTGATGCCTACAATTCAGTCTGCTGATCTTTGGCGTGAAAGCGGTCGCTATGATGATTATGGTTTAGAAATGCTCCGCATTAAAGATCGTCAAAAACGTGATTTACTTTATGGTCCAACCAATGAAGAGATGGTAACAGAAATTTTTCGTTCTTATGTTCGTTCTTATAAAGATCTTCCGCTTAATTTGTATCATATTCAATGGAAATTTCGTGATGAAATTCGTCCACGTTTTGGTGTGATGCGGGCACGAGAATTTTTAATGAAAGATGCTTATTCTTTTGATCTTGATTATGAAGGTTCTAAAACATCTTATAACCGTATGTTTGTTGCTTATTTACGCACTTTTTTTCGTCTTGGTTTAAAAGCAATTCCCATGCGTGCTGACACAGGTCCCATTGGGGGGGAGCTCAGTCATGAATTTATCATTTTGGCTGAAACGGGAGAGAGCGCTATCTTCTGTGATAGACAATTTCTTGAACTTACCGTTCCCCATAGTTCAATCGATTTCAGTGATAAAGCTGTTTTAGATGATATTGTTAAGCAATGGACATCTTTTTATGCAGCAACGGAAGAAATGCATAATGAAGAGGAGTGGGCTAAAGTTTCTGATCATAATCGTCTTTCAGCGCGTGGTATTGAAGTAGGGCATATTTTCCACTTTGGTACTAAATATTCCGCTCCAATGGGAGCAAAAGTTATGGGACAAGATGGAAAAGAGCATGTGGTCTCTATGGGATCTTATGGTATTGGGCCTTCGCGTCTTGTTGCGGCCGCTATTGAGGCTTCTCATGATGAAAATGGTATTATTTGGCCAAAGTCGATGGCACCGTTTGATTTTGGGATTATCAATATGAAGCCCGATGATGAAAAATGCACACAGGCATGTGAGTTTCTCTATCAGGGATTAAAGAAGGTTGGTTTTGATCCGTTATTAGATGATAGAAATGAACGTCCTGGATCAAAATTTGCAACAATGGATTTGATTGGTTTGCCAACGCAAATCATTGTTGGTCCTAACAGCATTGCACAAAATGAAGTTGAAATTAAAGATCGCAAAACAGGTGTAAAAAAATCTCTAAAGGTTGAAGATGTACTCAGCCAACTTTCTATAATTTAATAGGAAATGTTATGAAGAGGCTGAAAAATAAAGTTTTTTCATCTTATGAGTGGATGATCGCTTTTCGTTACATGATTCCCAATAAAAAACATGCCGTTGCCTCTGTTATTTCAATTATTTCTCTTATTGGAATTATGTTGGGCGTATTCGCTCTGGTTGTTGTTATGGCGGTGATGAATGGCTTTCGTACAGAACTTCTCAATCGTATTCTTGGTATGAATGGACATCTTATTGTTCAAACAGTTGATTCTGGTTTTTCTGATTATAAAACTCTTATTTCTTCTTTAGAATCTACAAATGGTGTGAAGTTTGCTTTACCTGTTATTGAAGGTCAAGCGCTTGTTCAAGGTGACGTTCAAGGAAGCTCTGGCGCTTTAGTTCGCGGTATGCGCAAACAAGATTTAGAAAAGCTTAAAACAGTCTCTCAAAATATTAAATTAGGATCGCTCTCTCAGTTTGATAAAGAAGAAGGGGTTGCAATTGGAAGTGGCTTAGCAGAAAAATTGGGACTTACAGTTGGAAGAGATCTTCGCATTATAACTCCAGATGGTGATGAGACTCCTTTTGGCGTTACTCCGCGCGTGAAAGCTTATAAAGTCGTTGCTATTTTTGAAGTTGGTATGTCTGAATATGATTCAATATTTATCTTTATGCCTCTTCATGAAGCACAAATGTTTTTTAATTTAGGAGATAAGGTTCAGTCTTTAGAGTTATTTCTAAATAATCCTGATGCTGTTGATCAAATAAAACCTGTTGTAGAAAAAGCAGCTGATCAACAGGTTTATTTAATTGATTGGCGTACACGCAATCAGGCTTTTTTTTCAGCTTTACAAATTGAACGAAATGTTATGTTTTTTATTCTTTCTTTGATCGTTCTTGTTGCTGCTTTAAATATTATTTCAGGACTGATTATGCTTGTAAAAGATAAAAGTCATGATATTGCAATTTTACGCACGATGGGCGCTCAACAGAGTGCGATTTTGCGTATATTTATTATCACAGGAATGATGATTGGTTTTATTGGAACGATATTGGGCTTAATTTTAGGTGTTATTGCGACCGTAAATATTAATCATATTCAAGACTTTATTTCTTGGTTATTTAATGTCGACGTTTTTAATCCCCAACTTTATTTTTTGACAAAATTGCCTGCACAAATTGAGTGGAAACAGACCATCTTGGTTGCTATGATGGCTTTATTCTTGTCATTTCTTGCTGCTCTCATTCCAGCATGGCGTGCTGCTCAGCTAGATCCCGTACAAGCTTTGAGGTATGAATAATGACAGCTATTTTAGAACTTGTAGAGATTGAAAGGCGATTTTTTGAGAGTGATAAGCCGCTCATTATTTTAAATAAAGCAAATTTTATCCTTAATAGGGGAGAGCTTGTGGCACTTGTTGCACCATCTGGTGCTGGAAAATCAACACTTCTGCATATTGCTGGATTATTAGAAAAACCAACAGCTGGTGATGTGTTGTTACGGGGTGTTTCTTGTGCAAAGCGTTCTGATAGTGAGCGAACAGCTATAAGACGAAATGATATTGGTTTTGTTTATCAATTTCATCATTTACTACCAGAGTTTACGGCTTTAGAAAATGTCATGATACCGCAAATGATAGCAGGATTAAAAAAGTCCAGAGCAGAAGATCGTGCGCGTAAATTATTGACGTATCTGCGTATTTCGCATCGTGCTAACCATCGTCCCTCAGAGTTATCAGGAGGAGAACAACAACGTGTTGCTATTGCACGTGCAGTAGCAAATGGCCCTTCTGTTCTTTTGGCCGATGAACCTACAGGAAATCTTGATCCAGTAACTTCAGCTTACGTCTTTCAAGCTTTATCTGTTCTGGTTCGTCAGTCTGGTCTTTCTGCTCTTATTGCAACACATAATTACGCTTTGGCTAAGCAAATGCATCGTCGAATTACACTTAAAGAACAAAAGATTATAGAACTTCCTTAAAAGCAAGGTACAAATTTTATACGACAAATTGAATAGTTTATATTACTTTATTCAAGGAGATTTTTTTATGACAGTTTTTGTCGATGACAAAAATCAATTGGATGCGCGTCGCCGCCGTTTGATTTTTCGTGCATGGCATCGTGGTATTCGTGAAATGGATCTCATTTTTGGACATTATGTCGATGCTCATATTACTGGAATGAATGATAGAACCCTCTCTGAGCTTGAGTATATTATGTCTTTTGATGATCGTGATTTACTCACATGGATTACTGGAGAAATTTCACCGCCATCTGAAATTGATAGTCCACTTTTTCGTGATATTGCTAATTATCGTACTTGCTTAAGTTATTGATCCCAATGCCTATATTTAAAAAAATTGTTATTCCCCAAAACAGTTCTGTTCGTATGATTTTTGATGGCGTTACTGATGGATTTGAAGCCTTTGCGCTTGCTAAGTTAAGTTCAGAAATTGCACAAGGTAAACCGCTCCTCTATGTTGTTCATGACGGAACAAAAATTGCGCATTTACAACAAGTTTTAAATTTTATTGAACCCAATTTACCCGTACTTCAATTTCCTGCATGGGATTGTTTGCCTTATGATCGCGTATCACCAGGAATTGCTGTCATGGCCCGTCGACTATCAGCATTGGCACGCATAGCAAATTTACGTCAAAATCCACATCCTGCAATTATATTAACAACAGCAAATGCAATTATGCAAAAGTTGCCTCCTCGTGAAATGGTAGAAGCTCAGCTTATTCACTTACATGTTGGCCAACACAATAACATGGGGAATCTAATTCAATTCCTAGAAACCAATGGTTTTGAACGCGTTACGGTTGTCCGTGATGTTGGTGAGTTTGCTGTAAGAGGAGGAATACTTGATATCTTTTCTCCTATGGATATTGAACCTTTACGTCTTGATTTTTTTGGAGATACCCTGGAAAGTATCCGCGTATTTGATCCAGAAAGTCAAAGGACAACACGTCAAAAAACTGAACTTTTATTGCAGGCAATGAGTGAGGTTGTTCTTACACCAGAACGCATCAGCCGATTTAAAAGCAATTATACCCGTACATTTGGTGTATCACAAAAAAATAACATGCTTTATGAAGCAATTGCTCAAGGTCGGCGTTTTGCCGGTATGGAACATTGGCTTCCTTTTTTTTATGAAAACCTTGACACTTTTTTTGACCATTGTGGCAACCTACCGCTTGTTTTTGAGCATCTTATAGAAGAAGTTTTCATTGAGCGCTATCGCCTTATTGAAGACTATTATAATGCGCGTAAAGAGCGCGAAAATGATAAAGAAGTTTCTACTTCTTATCATCCAATAGACCCTAGTCTTCTTTATTTAACGCCAGAGCGTGTTTTAGAATGTGTGCAACAATCTTCACAGCGTATTGATTTTTCACCTTTTAATATTCCACAAAGTTTGGAACAAACAGTTATTCACACCAATGTTAAACAGGGATATGATTTTGTAAAAGAGCGTAATGCGCAAGAAAAAAATGTTTTTTCAAGTGTTATTGATCATATCGCCTCTTTACGCACTGCTGGCAAAAAAGTACTTTTAGCGTGTTGGAGTGAAGGGTCTCTCAATCGTTTGATGCAAGTTCTTGATGAGCATGGATTGAAAAAAATAGATGTTGTAAAATCCTTGCAAACTGTCAAAGTAACACCACGAGATCATATATTAGCAGCTGTTATCATGATAGAACATGGTTTTGAGGCTGAAGATTTAGCTATTATAGCAGAGCAGGATATCCTAGGTGATCGCTTCATCAGATCACCAAAGCGGCGTAAGAATAATACAAATTTTATTTCTGAAATTTCTGCTTTAAATTCTGGTGATATTGTTGTGCATATCGACCACGGTATTGGCCAATTTGTTGGTCTTAAAACCATCACAACCACTGGAATTTTACGAGATTGCCTTGAAATTAAATATGCTGGAGGTGATCTCCTCTTTTTACCTGTTGAAAATATTGAGCTTCTCTCACGTTATGGCTCAGAAGGAACAGAGGTAACTTTAGATAAATTAGGGGGTGTTGCTTGGCAAGCACGTAAAGCGCGGCTTAAAAAACATTTGTTGGAAATGGCAGGGCAATTAATCCGTATAGCTGCAGAGCGTATGACACGTGCTGCACCTGCTGTATTTCCACCAGCTGGACTATTTGATGAGTTTGTTGCTTGCTTTCCCTATGAAGAAACGGAAGATCAAATGAATGCAATTGATGCTGTTTTGGACGATTTAGCATCAGGCAAACCGATGGATCGCTTGATATGCGGTGATGTTGGTTTTGGAAAAACCGAAGTAGCCATTCGCAGTGCTTTTGTTGCAGCATTAAATGGATATCAAGTTGCTGTTGTTGTACCGACAACATTGCTTTCACGTCAACATTATAAGACGTTTATTTCACGTTTTCAAGGATTGCCAGTTAAAATTGGTCATGCTTCAAGGCTTGTAAAAACGAAAGAGCTTGCACAAGTTAAAAAAGGTATTTCAGATGGTACAATCGATATTGTCATTGGAACCCATGCATTATTAAGTGATGCAGTCAATTTTTCACGGTTAGGGCTTCTTATCATTGATGAAGAACAACATTTTGGTGTAAAACACAAAGAGCGTTTAAAAGAGCTTAAAAGTGACATTCATGTTCTCACACTTTCAGCAACCCCTATACCACGCACTTTAGGGTTAGCATTATCAGGGGTACGTGAACTTTCATTAATAACAACACCCCCTATTGATAGAATGTCGGTTCGTACTTTTATTGCACCGTTTGATGCACTTGTTATACGCGAAACATTGCTTCGAGAATATTATCGTGGTGGACAAAGTTTTTATGTATGTCCTCGTATTTCTGATCTAGCTTTTGTAGAAGAATATTTCAAAACACATGTGCCAGAACTCAAATTCGTTGTGGCTCATGGACAAATGCCGGCTGTACAACTTGATGATATTATGAATGCATTTTATGATGGGCAATATGATGTTTTGCTATCGACAACCATTATTGAATCCGGTCTTGATATTCCAACAGCCAATACCCTAATTGTGCATCGTGCTGAGATGTTTGGCCTTTCTGCCCTTTATCAGTTACGTGGTAGGGTAGGGCGCTCAAAACAACGTGCTTATGCACTCTTTACATTTCCTTCTGGTAAAGTTTTAACGCCTGCAGCTGATCGTCGTCTTAAAGTGTTACAATCTCTTGATACACTGGGCGCTGGATTTCAATTAGCAAGCCACGATATGGACATTCGTGGTTCAGGCAATTTTTTAGGAGAAGAACAATCAGGGCATATTAAAGAAGTTGGTTTTGAACTTTATCAAAAAATGCTTGAGGAAGCTGTTGCTGAATTAAAAGATGGAGAGCAAAGTGAGGATAAACAATGGTCTCCTCAAATTTCACTTGGTACAACCGTGATGATACCAGAAAGTTTTGTTCCTGACTTATCATTACGTATGGGGCTTTACCGACGCTTGACAGAACTTAAGAATTTAGAACAAATTGATGAATTCGCAGCAGAGTTAATCGATCGCTTTGGTCCTTTACCCCTTGAGGTTCAACACCTTCTTAAAGTCTTTTATATCAAAACATTGTGTCGAAAAGCGCATGTAGAGAAATTAGATACAGGACCAAAGGGGATTGTTATACAGTTTCGTAATAACTATTTCGCAAATAGTGTTGCTCTTGTTCAGTGGATAGGAAAACAAGGTTCAATGGCAAAAATTCGTCCAGATCAAAGTATCGCTCTTATTCGAGATTGGGCTAGCGTTGATGAAAGACTTATTGGAGCGACAACAATTATGATGCAGCTTGTAGAAATGGCAGAACAACAGTTTGTTTAGAAAATATCTTTATTATTTCAGAACTATTACTTATATTTATAAAATTATTATATAAAAACAAGTATTTACTGATTTTATATAAGAATAAAATTTAAATTTATAATAAAATAACTCCTTACTATTTATTTTGAATTCTTTATTATAACACGTATTGATATAATATAACAGCAGCCTTTTGCAAGTCGAGCCTTTTGAAGAAGCTTAATCAAGGTGATTATGAAGCTGTACCCTTAGAATTACAGAAATGGAATAAGGTCGGTGGGAAGCC
>NZ_JBHIQS010000006.1:0-65510 GCF_042196685.1 Bartonella sp. AC329YNZD
ACGACAATCTTAAATTTATCGTGAGAGCGGGTTATCGAGCTATTTGATGCACCCGACAGTTTATTTTACCTAGACCCGCCTTATCTTGTAAAGAAGAAGTGTTACAGCTCTGGGAATTTTGTTAAAGAAAATTTGTCTTGAGTCTGAATGATTGTGATGCGGTTCGAGAGATCTTTAAGGATTTTGACTTTTTAGAAGTTGAGACCCTTTGGACATCAGGATTTACTAAAAAACCACCCCGAAAAGAACTCTTGATTCGTAATAATTAAGAGACATGTTAAAAATCCTATTCCCTTAACTTTATTAAGGTATCCCTCACTTAAAAAAACATATGTAAAATCAATAAATTATTATTCAAATAAAAAAAACGGTGCCCCCAGAGAGACTCGAACTCCCGACCCCCTGATTACAAATCAGGTGCTCTACCAACTGAGCTATAAGGGCGTAACTATGTAGCAGTTAGCACAAACTCACAAAAAGGAAAACAGAAAATTATCAATTTTTGTGTATATTAAAAGAAAATTATATAACAAATAAAAAATAATCAGCTCATTTCTTTTTTAACACTTTTTACAGCAACGTTGGAATTATCCTTATGTTAATATTTTATAGAACCTATGATGAAAATTCACTATTTCGCTATTGAACTTACGAATCTGAAGACATGGACTGATGAGCAAGGTATTTTTCTAGCCAGTGGATATTATAATTACCATCAGCAACATCTTGATTATTAATAAGATCGCGAAAAAGAGGTAGTGTAGTTTTTATCCCATCGACGACAAATTCATCTAAAGCACGCCGTAAGCGCATCATACATTCTAAACGGGTACGTCCATGAACAATCAGCTTTCCAATCATGCTATCATAGTAAGGAGGAATACGATAACCTGAATAAGCGCCTGAATCAACACGAATCCCTAAACCTCCAGGTGTATGAAAATGTGTAATGGTTCCAGGTGATGGCGTAAAATTAATGGGATCTTCTGCATTAATACGGCATTCAATGGCATGACCAGAAAAACAGACTTCATCTTGTGTCACTGAAAGTTTACAGCCTGATGCAATATGGATTTGTTCGTGGACTAAATCTATACCTGTAATTGCTTCAGTTACAGGATGCTCGACTTGTAAACGTGTATTCATTTCAATAAAATAAAATTCGCCATTTTCATAAAGAAATTCAATAGTACCCGCTCCACGATATCCAAGTTGGGCACAAGCATTTGCAACAATACTTCCAATTTTTTTCCGTTCAGTTTCATTAAGTGCAGGTGACGTAGCTTCTTCCCATACTTTTTGATGTCGTCGTTGAAGTGAACAATCGCGTTCTCCTAAATGAATAGCATTTCCCGCACCATCACCTATGACTTGAATTTCAATATGACGGGGTTTTTCTAAATATTTTTCTATGTAAACAGCGTCATCACCAAAAGCAGCTTTCGCTTCTGAACGCGTTGTCTTGAGAGCTATAGAAAATTCTTGTTCAGAATGAACGACTTTCATACCACGTCCGCCACCACCGGCAGAAGCTTTTATAATAACCGGATAACCAATTTCACGAGCAGTGCGTAAAGCATCTGATTCTTCAGTGACTGCTCCATCTGAACCTGGAACTACAGGAATACCAAGTTTTTTGGCGGTTTTCTTTGCTTCGATTTTATCGCCCATGATTCGGATATGAGTAGCTGTTGGACCGATGAATGTAATATCATGGGCTTCTAGAACATCTGCAAATTTTGCATTTTCAGAAAGAAAGCCATAACCTGGATGAACAGCATCCGCTCCTGTAATTTCACAAGCAGCAATAATTTGCTGAATACTCAAATAAGAATCGCGAGCAGGAGGAGGGCCAATACAAACACTTTCGTCAGCAAGACGAACATGCATTGCATCTGCATCAGCGGTAGAGTGAACAGCCACGGTTTTTATGCCAAGTTCTTTACATGCACGTAAAACGCGAAGAGCAATTTCTCCTCGATTAGCAATGAGGATTTTTCGAATCATGGTTGCCCCTCGCTTTATTCAACAACAATAAGTGGTTCACCAAATTCAACAGGTTGACCATCTTTGACAAGAACAGTGGTTACCGTACCGGAGCGCGGTGATGAAATTTGATTCATTGTTTTCATGGCTTCAATAATAAGTAATGTCTCCCCTTCAGAAACATTTTGTCCTACTTCTACAAAAGGTTGTGCGCCTGGTGAAGGTGCAAGATAGGCTGTTCCAACCATTGGAGAGGTTATTGTGTTTTTTGATTTATCTTCTTGGATAGAGTGTATAGGAGATTCAGCTGTTGGAACTGGAGAAGATGTTACAGAAAAAGTAGGAGTAGAAACAGGAGCATAGATCGCTTGCTCGGAAGAAGTTGAGGTATTTTGGCGTGAGACACAAATACGAAGCTCCCCTTGTTCAACTTCAATGTTCGTTAAATTTGTATCATTCAAAATTTCAGCAAGATCACGAATAATGTTCGTATCAATTGCGGTATATTTTGCCAAATCCATTTTTTTTGTTGCCATTTTATTTCTAACTCCTTGATCAATGAAGATCGTCATTATTTCGTTTTATGACAGAATATCTCTAGATTAGGGATGATATCTTTTGAAGCTTTAAAGATATTTATTTCCTTTAAATTCATTATATTTTGCAATTTTAAACTCGTATCTGCTTTACGCAAAATTGCATTTATAAGCCTGTTGTCAAAAAAGAGAAAGCATAAAATTACCTCATTTACAGTATTCTTCCTAAAACTAATCAGGTATAGAATAGGGTATTTACTGTGTATTATCTATCGCTTGTTTTAGAATATCTTGTCTGGCTGCGCCGATGAATATTTTATTACCAATGATATAAGAAGGTGTTCCCGTAATATGAAGTGTAGAGGCAATGTGAATATTTTCTTTAAAAGCTTTTTGCAGATTAGGGTCTTTTATTGCATTACGGAGTTTTTTTTCATCTGCTCCTAATGAAACAGCTATTTTTATAGCTTTAGCTTCATTTGCGCGCCCTTGATGCATTAAAAGCTTTTTATGAAACTGAGGATATTTTTCTGGAAATTGTTTTCGAAATGCGTAAGCAACGGTATGAGCCGCCATAGAATCAGATCCCAAAATCGGTAAATCCTTGATAATAACCCGTAGATCTGGATATTCTTTTATCAAGTCTTCTATATCTGAATAGGCACTTTTACAAAATCTGCAATTGTAATCAAAAAAATCAACAAGTATTTTTTTACCATTTGGATTCCCCAAAACAGCGTCATGAGGAGAGTGAAAAATTTCCTTTTCTAATAAATGAATAATTGAGCTTTGACTTTCGTCTTCATTTTGTTTTTCCAGCTTATCTTGAAGGATAAGCTGCATTTCAATCAAAACTTCTGGATGAGTAAGAAGATACTCTCTAACAATTTGTTGAATATGCTGAGAATCAGTATGCGGTGTCATTTTTTCTTTAAGCTTAGATAAAAAGCTAGAATCTTCTAAAAGTTGTGCTTTAAGTTTTTCTAAGCTTAAATGATTGGTTACTGTCTGCTGTGATGTTGCGTTTGATAAAGAAGGTAAAAAGGTTAAAATACTCAACATAACTGGGACTAAAATTTTTGAAACAAGTGTTATTTTCGAGTTTTCAGGTTGATGAGTCATCTGTATACCTTTACATTTTCTATTGTGTCATTGAGTAAACTATATGAAAAGCGTTCTCTATGTGCAATAAAGCATTTAGCTATGTATGTATTCTCAAATGATAAAAAACATTAATTTTTCTCTAAAAAGCTTTCATATGATGTACATTTGCAAAGATTATATTGCCTACAGGATAAAAAATCCTCTCTTTAATTTGTCAAATGTTGTTTTGATGTATAAGGGTATAAAAAGCTTTTTGTGCGTGTTTATTTTAGGAAATAAGTACGTTGATAATACAATGAAGAACACTTGTATTATTTTTTCCTGTTGCTTTATTGAGGACTGAGAAACAAAATTAAATAATGAAAAGTGAAATTATGAAAACCACAACACATTATGAACTGTTTATCATTGGGGGAGGGATAAACGGGTGTGGATTGGCAAGAGATGCAGCTGGACGCGGTTTTAAAGTAGGATTAGCTGAAATGAAAGATCTTGCATCAGGGACTTCAAGTGCATCAACAAAACTTATTCACGGTGGTCTTCGTTATCTTGAACATTATGAGTTCAAACTTGTTCGTGAAGCACTCAAAGAACGCGAGATCATTTTACGTATAGCTCCACATATTGTACGTCCTTTACGTTTTCTTCTTCCTTATCATAAAGAATTGCGTCCTGCTTGGATATTGCGTTTTGGACTTTTTATTTATGATTATTTAGGGAACTGGAATCAGAAATTGTGGCGCAGTAAAACGATTAATTTTTCAAAAAAGTTTTGCTCTACACTGAAAAAAGAATATCAGAGAGGTTTTGAATATTCTGATGCAAGAGTAGATGATGCGCGTTTAGTCATTGCCAATGCTCGTGATGCAGAAAAGTGGGGAGCTGATATAAAAGTACGGACAAAAGTTCTATCTTTAAAAAGAGAAGACAAAAAATGGCGTATCTTTCTTCAAGACAAGTTAAGCGGTAAAGAATATAATGTCACTGCTTCTTATGTTGCGAATATGACAGGACCTTGGATTGATCATGTTTTGGAAAGCGTATTAGACTGTAAAGAACATACGCCAATACGGCTTGTTAGAGGTTCTCATATTTTGGTTCCCAAACTTTATACTCATGATCGTGCTTATATTTTTCAAAATGGTGATGGGCGTATTATATTTGCTATTCCATATCAAGAAGAGTTTACCTTGCTTGGAACAACAGATTGTAATTATCAAGGAGATCCGGCTGACGTTCATATTACTGATAAAGAAATTGATTATATTTGTGCAGCAGCCAGTGAATATTTCATACAACCAGTATTACCTGAAACGATTGTCTGGTCTTACTCTGGAGTTCGTCCACTCTATGATGATGGAGCTTCAAAAGCACAAGAAATTACGCGCGATTATGTTTTAAAAGAAATGGGAACAGGAACGACACCAAAGATACTTAATCTTTATGGTGGAAAGATTACAACTTATCGTAAGTTAGCTGAAGATGCGATGAAATTTGTTGAAAAAGCACTTGGTAAAAAGGGAGCATCATGGACGGCTAAGGCAGTACTTCCAGGGGGAGATTTCCCCTATAACAAATTAGATACAATCGAAAATAGGATTGCTCTTTTAATGCCAGATTTAGATGTTTTTACACATCGCAGGCTTGCACGCTCCTACGGTACAGAAGCATTGCTGATCTTTGCACATGGTAAGGCAAATAAAGGAAAAAATTTTGGACATGGGCTTTATGAAGTAGAAGTAAAATGGTTGATGGAAAAAGAATGGGCTAAAGTATGTGAAGATGTGTTATGGCGTCGTTCAAAACTGGGGCTCCTATTTAATGAACAAGAGGTTGATACTCTTTCTTCCTATATGCAAAGCCAACAAGAGATTGAACAACGTTTATGATCATTTCATTTTACAGATTTTATCTGCAATATTGTAAATATTTTCCTTCAAGAGATACTGATATCAGTTATAGATATTAAAAAGGCAATGGCTGTCTATACCCTGATTTTAGTTTTTTTTTGCAAGAATCACAAAATGGCAAAATTAGATAGAATATTTAAGATGAAATTTGTCTATTTTATAAAGTGAAATCTAAGAATATTACCAAAAAGAACTCATTGATAAAAAATGATTTATAATTAGATTCGTATGAAATAAGGTTTTTTCTTCTTTAGGAGAAGATAAAGCTACTTTCTTTAGCGTTTATTTGCACAATGAGTTAAAAAATCTAAAGAAAATTAAATCGATCATGAAAAATTGTATAATGTGTTAGTTTAGCATTTATTATCTTAAACGCTGTACTAAATCATGTAAGGGGAGAGACTTGAAGAGCGTAAGAAGAACTTATAAATGAGTTTTTTATATTATAGTAAAAATCTTCTTTTTTCATGTTTATATACCTGAACACTAATCTATGAGAAATGCGATATTGTGTTTTGGCATGATTGATTGTAGTAAACCTTGATATCAATTGAAAATAATGAGCTGTTATTATACTCATGATAGTATAAGAGAATAAAATTTTCCGTAAACTAAAAGTAAGTATTTTTCTATGTATAAAGAGAGAGCTATAGGGACATGAGAGTAATACCCTCATGATATTTTACAACCTTCCATCGCCTATAAAATTTGCAGTAGCACCAATGTTGGACTGGACAGACCGACATTGCAGGTTTTTTTATCGTCTTTTAACGAAAAAAGCTCTCCTTTATACGGAAATGATGGTAGCAGATGCTGTCATTCATGGTGTTCGTGAACAATTGTTGGCTTTTAGCGACAAAGAACGTCCAGTTGCATTACAATTAGGGGGGGCAGATCCGAAAAAGTTAGCAGAAGCTGCACGAATTGCTGAGGATTTTGGCTATAACGAAATAAATCTCAATGTTGGTTGTCCATCAAATCGTGTTCAAGCAGGTGTCTTTGGAGCTTGTTTGATGCTACATCCAGACATTGTGGCAAATGCCGTAGAAGCAATGAAACAAGAGGTTACTATACCTGTAACTGTCAAATGTCGGATTGGAGTGGACGAACAAGATGAAGAATTAGCATTAGATCTTTTGGCTAATCAAGTTTGGAATGCTGGATGTGATGCGCTCTGGATACATGCACGCAAGGCATGGCTACAAGGATTGAGTCCGAAAGAAAATCGCAATATTCCGCCCCTTAATTATGAAAGGGTTTACAAATTAAAACGTCAATATCCTCATAAATTCATTGGGATAAATGGTGGAATTAAATCGATTGATGAGACCAAAGAACACTTAACTTTCTGTGATGCTGTCATGGTTGGTCGCCAAGTTTATCATGATCCAACTTTGTTAAAACATATTGATTTTGAACTCTATGGTGAGTCGCAGAATAGTCTAAGTGAGAGTGATCTTATTGAGGTTATGTGTGATTATGCAGCTCGACATATTGCATCGGGGGGACGGCTTTCTCATGTGACGCGTCACATGATTGGTTTATTTCATGGGCGGGGTGGGGCACGTCGATGGCGGCAAATACTATCAAATGATGCGATAAAACCAAACGCAGATATATGTACTTTAAAAGAAGCTTTTTATGCTCTCATTTAATAACAGTCAGACAATTAACATATATTGAAGTTGAGATCCTTTGCGTTTTGATTTCTTTGCGATAATTTTGATCCCTTTAATTTTATAAGTTTTTGAAAGTTTATAACTTTTATTATGAATAAGAATGTTAGAATTTATATATTAAACGGCATGCTGATTATGCCTATTAAATAAAAAATAGTTTAAGGGTATCACTGTAAAGGTAGTCATAAGATATTAATAACATTTTGAATCTTGCACGTTTGTTATTGGGGTAGAAAATAGAATGTAGAAATTATTGCTTTCATAGTATTTAACATTTTTAAAGCACTGTTAAAAAAACAATAAATTATTCATATCCTGTATATATGACGTGATTTTCATAAACATTGTAGATTTTAAAAGGTATCCTTATGATCGCTAGTCCATTTGATGATTTTCGTGCTTTGCTTACAAATTTACCTGTTGCTGATGAGTTTTCTATAATTTTGGCAAAAAAACGGCAAAAAAACTTAACAAAAGAGCAAGGAACATTGGGAAAACTAGGAGATATTGCTGTTTGGTATGCGGGGTGGAGAGGTACAGAAAAACCTATAGTAACGCGACCTTTGGTTGCTATTTTTTCTGGAAACCATGGTATTGTAGAGGAGAATATTACACCATTTCCACAATCTATGACACAAAAAATGGTACAAAATTTTGCATCTGGCGGTGCTGCTATCAACCAAATTTGTATCGCTTATGATCTGGGATTAAAAATTTTTGATTTAGCATTGGAATATCCAACAATGAATATTACCAAGGATGCTGCAATGGACGAGAGAAGTGCAGCTGCTACAATGGCATTTGGAATGGAATCCATTGCTGGTGGAACAGATCTTTTATGTATTGGTGAAATGGGAATTGGAAACACAACAATAGCTTCAGCTTTATGTTTAGCATTGTTTGGTGGAGACGTTGAAGAGTGGACAGGACATGATATAGAATCGGAGGGTGATTTTTATCAGCGTAAAATAGCAGCGGTTAAGGCAGCAGTTTCCTTGCATAAGGAGCATTTAAATGATCCTTTTGAGATAATGCGTCGCTTAGGAGGACGTGAAATTGCTGCTATGGTTGGTGCTATTTTAGCGGCAAGAATGGAAAAGATACCCGTTATTTTAGATGGTTTTGTGGCAACAGCAGCGGCAGCGGTCCTTTATAAAATACATCCAAAAGCTCTTGATCATACTCTCGTTGGACATGTTTCTTCTGAAAAAGTCCATCGTAAACTTTTACAAAAAATTGGCAAAGAACCACTTCTAGATTTGGGGATGCGTCTTGGTGAAGGGACAGGAGCAGCTATGGCAGCTGGTATTGTCAAAGCTGCTGTTTTAACTCATGCACAAATGGCGGTTTTGGAACAAGAAAGTTTGAATGCCTAAAAGATCATAAGACGGATATAAAAAATCTTAAGAGCTTTGTTCATGCGTCTTGTCGTGTAATTTAATATAATTAAGTGGAAGTTCTGTTGTATATTTAATCTGTTCCATTGCGAAAGAAGAAGAGACATCACGGATGTCAATTTTAGAAATTAATTTTTTATAAAAAAGATCATAAGCTTCAATGTTGGGCACAACAACACGCAATAAATAGTCAATATCTCCACTCATTCGATAAAATTCAATGACTTCACGGAATTCTTGCACAATTTTTGAAAAACGCTTAAACCATTCATGACTATGTGTATTTGTGCGAATAGACACAAAAACAGTGACGTGTGCGTTTACTTTTTCTGGAGAAAGAACAGCAACACGACGTTGAATGACGCCATCTTCTTCAAGTTTTTGAATCCTACGCCAGCAAGGAGTGGTCGAAAGTCCCACTTTTTTAGCAATATCAGCAACAGAAAGTGTCGCATTTTCTTGCAAAAGATGTAAAATTTTTCGGTCAAGACGATCCATATTTTTTCTCAATATTTTAATTTATAAAAATTTACGCACTAAACGACGCAGATATACAATAAGCTCATCGTTAAACCATGGATTTTTCTGTAACCAAGAAGTATTTCGCCATGACGGATGAGGCAAAGGCATAACATTATAGCCTCGAGGTTGAGGAATGGAAAGAATATTTCTCCAATCACCAACAGTTGCAGAAACGGTTTTATGTTTTAATTCTGTAATGTGCCACTTTTGCGCATAACGACCAATGGCAAGAACAAGCTTTATTTGAGGCATTGCCTGAAATATCTTTTCATGCCATATTTCTCGACATTCACATCTTGGTGGTAAATCAGCTTTATTTTTGTCATAACCTGGAAAACAAAATCCCATAGGAACAATAGCAAAGAGAGATTTATTATAAAATTCTTCTTTTGTAACACCCAGCCAATTACGCAATCTTTCGCCCGAACGATCATTAAAAGGGATAGAAGTTTCATGAACACGCAATCCTGGTGCTTGGCCTGCAATTGCAATCGAAGCAGTATCGGATAAATAAACGACAGGGTTTGGTTCATGAGGAAGAGGAGGAAAATAATGGGGTTGTTGGACGCAAACACGACAGGAATAGATCTCTTTTTCAAGTTTGATAATTGGGCTATATTGTTTCATTAGTAAATAAAATTAAAAAATATTTTTCTTATTCTGTGCGAGGATTTGCTTTGCGCCATTCTTTTGGTCGTTGAAAACTTGATGCCCATATTCCTTTCTTTTTCCTTCTCGCTTCTTGCTCTTCTTTGGGGTATTCATAATAATTTACAGCCCAACCATTCTGTACAAGTGTTGCGTTGATATTGCTAACTTGTTTTGTTTTACATGTTGCAAGAATACGGCGATATTTATCTGTTTTTTGCCAGTGACATATAACAGTTTGATTTTTTAATAATTGTTCTAAATATTTCTTTGCCTCAAGCCCACAAGGGTAGCGTGCTTCCTTTTTTCCACAAAATTGGTGGAGTTCAGGAGCATCAATTCCAGCTAGTCGAATCTTAATTGAAGAAATCATAATGGTATCGCCATCAATGATTAAAGCATTTCCTTTAACAGAGTTTTGAGAAGAAAATTTTTCTTTTTGAGGCAACTGCTGAGTTTTCTTAAAGTAAGTTGACATAATGATAAGAATGCTGGCAGCGACAAAAATACTGAAACCGATAACTTTTAGATTAAAGATTCTTAGATTAAAATGAGAAAAAGATTTTTTCATGAAATAAAGAAACTGCTAACATTACTATAACTCTATTTTAGTATTGTTTATAATTCATCCGAGAAGCTTTATTCATATGACGAAACAATATCTCGTTTTAATGACAAAATTTTCGTTAGATATCACAATAATCAAATACTCATGCAGAATATATGTAAGCAACTTAAATAATAAATCAACTTAATCCAAATCCGTACAAAACGTACAAAGTTTAAAGTAAACTTTTTAAACTTAAGGAAATAAAAAAACACCCCTCAAAAAATAACTTTGAAGAGCAATACTCCCACATTTCTTTTGGAGTATAAAATCTATCAATTCAATAATAATTTTATTTATTTAATTTTTGTTTCTTTAAATTCAACGTGCTTTTTTACAACTGGATCATATTTACGCTTGCTCATTTTATCTGTCATTGTGCGGCTGTTTTTCTTTGTTACATAGAAAAAACCAGTATCTGCAGTTGATAAAAGCTTGATCTTAATGGTTGCTGCTTTAGCCATAATGTAAATACCCTATTTATACTGAAAAAATATTATTGCTTTCAAAACTTATTTCCGACATCATCAGATTTTCCGGCAACACTACGGATGTTCTCAAAAAAGTCAAGAGCTGATTAATTTTCTCATCAGTTGGATAAATACCAAAATGACATATAAACCGAAAAAAACAGCCATAGCTATTGAAAAACCAAAAGGATTAAAAATATCCATGGATTTTCCAATAAAGGTTGGCCCGATGAGCATACCAATTCCATAGCAAAAAATAAAGGCAGAATTAGCAGCAGCAAGTTCTTGGCCCTTAAGACGTGCTCCTAGATGTGCCAGAGCAATTGTATAAAGGCTAGCTGATACACCACCAAGAAGGAACAGATCAAGCATTAGAACCCATGGATATTGAGTGATCCATGGTACCATAAAAGTTCCCACAAGACCTAGGATAGCACAACTTATTAGTGGATAACGTCGATCTTTGGCATAGTCGCTTATAATGCTGATAGGAATTAAGAGCAAAACATTCCCAAGTGCAAGCGTTGCCATAAAGTGTGCTGCTTCATGCTCATTATAGCCAATGGATAAAGTAAAGGGTGTTATAAGAGTTAATGCGCCCATTTGAATAGCACCGTAAACAAACACTGCCATCATGGCACTTGGAACATAAAAAAGATAACGAAAAAATGGCGTATATTGGCTTTTTTGAAATTCTGGACTTAATTTCCAAGCCGCAAGAATTGGGATAACAGCAAGTATAATAAGGCTATAGCCAACAGCAAAAGGAATAAAGCCTTGTGTTCCCACTTTTGCTAGCAACGTTGGACCTACCGCAAACCCTAATCCTAAAACAATAGCATAAATGGAAAGAACCAAGCTACGTTTTTTAGGGGGAGCACAACTGTTGATCCAAAACTCTGACAGGATAAACATAACTGTCATAGTGAAATGTAATATAAACCTTAAAATG
This sequence comes from Bartonella sp. AC329YNZD, assembly GCF_042196685.1. NCBI lineage: Bacteria > Pseudomonadati > Pseudomonadota > Alphaproteobacteria > Hyphomicrobiales > Bartonellaceae > Bartonella > Bartonella sp. AC329YNZD. Next base: position 11,812 of record NZ_JBHIQS010000006.1, read on the forward strand.
AACCAAACCCATAAGGGGTCGAAAAAATAGAATCCTAAAAAACTTAAAGATCCTATAGCCATCATAAGCAATATTGTTTGAGAAATTCCTAAGCATAAGGCGATTCGAGACGTAAAAATAGCTGCAATAATTGTGGCGATTCCACCAACAGTTCCACTATAGCCGATTGTACTGTTGGAAAGTCCTTTTTCTGCCATAAGAAAAGAGACAAGTTGTGTTCCCATTCCCAATGCTGTTCCAACGGTACCAATGGTTGCAATAGCTGCAATAATGGCACGCAAAGAATTATTTTGAGAGTCAAAAGCTTTTTTTTTCATGAGAATGACTTAAGATACTTTTGTTTATTCGAATAATAAAAAGGTGTGCTGAAATGAAAAAAGCCCAAGCTCTCTTTTGCAGATTTTCTCACCTATTAAGTATAAAAAACCTGCAAGATTTTTATAAAATTACTATATTTATAAAATAAATCACATACCTTTATATACTAAATAAAACATAAAAATAATATAAATACTACATATTATAGGTCTTTTCTTAGCTTTAAGTCATTATTATTTATATGCTTTTAAAGAGAGAAACAAGAGGTTTAATTATTTTTAATAAAGATTTTTAGACTTTAAAATAAAAAATAATACAACGAAAATTATAAAAATGTTTTTTACTTTTTATTTTTAATTAATTTTTTCTTTTCCCATAAAAAGTATATTTTTGTTTTTTTAATTTGTTTTTATGGTAGGATGTCGGTGAAAATTTTATTGGACGAGGTTTTGTTAAGAGCTCAAAGCATAAAGCGCCAGCAAAAGGTTGTACCGTTATAAGTTTTACTTCTACAACATCACTGAGTTGATAGCCTTTATGGCTACGCTGTCCTACAAGAACATGTTGTGCTTCATCAAAATGATAATAATCATTTTTAAGTGTAGAAATATGGACAAAACCATCTGTATTGAGTTTATCAAGTGAGATAAAAAGACCTGCTTTTGTAACTCCGGAAATGCGACCTGTAAAAATACGACCGATTTTATTCGTTAAATAGTGAGCAACAAGCCGATCAATCGTTTCTCTTTCAGCTACCATCGCACGGCGCTCATATAAAGAAATTTGCGTAGCAATTTCTGCAAGATTTTGTTCTTGTGTCTCTGTTAATTGATCATTTCCTAATTTGAGAGCTTTAATGAGTGCTCGATGAATAATGAGATCAGCATAACGACGGATTGGTGATGTAAAATGTGTATAGTTCTGCAAGTTCAAACCAAAATGGCCACTATTTTTAGGGTTGTACTCTGCTTGTGATTGTGAACGCAAAATAACTTGATTGACTAGTTCTTGTTGTTGAGTATGAGCGACCTTTTCTAAAATTCTATTAAGACGTGCTGATGTCAGTTCTGCACTTCGAGCGAGTGATATTCCTAAACTTTGAAGAAAATTCCGCAATATTTCTTGCTTGGCAAGAGAGGGTTTCTCATGAATACGGTAGATGAGGGGCTGATGATGTTCTTTTAAGGTTTCAGAAGCTGCAATATTTGCTTGTATCATAAACTCTTCAATCAAACGATGTGCTTCTAGATGTTCTTCACTCACAACATCTTGGATGCATCCATTTTGATCAAGAATAATCTTTTTTTCTGTTATTTCTAATTCTAGTGGTTGTCGAAGATTTCGCGCAGCTTTAAGGCATGCATAGGCTTCCCATAAGGGGTGTAAGATATTCTCAAGTAAAGGTGCATTTTTTTCATTGATATGTTCTTTTCTTGCCAATTGCACTTCTTGATAAGAAAATTTAGCTCTTACCCGCATCATAATACGATGAAAACTATGTTTTCGTTTATTACCGTTTGCATCAAAAATCATACGAACTGCTAAAGCTGGCCGTTCTTTTCCTTCACGTAGAGAACATAAATCATGAGAAAGGCGTTCAGGCAGCATTGGCACAACAGTATCGGGAAAATAAACAGAATTTCCGCGTTTCAATGCTTCTTTATCTAAAGCACTTCCTGTTTTGATATAGTAAGAAACATCTGCGATGGCTACAATAATAATCCAACCATCATTGTTTGCTGGATCCTTATCCTTGGTTGCATAAACTGCATCATCATGGTCTTTTGCATCTGGTGGATCAATTGTAATAAAGGGTAATTGTCGCCAATCTTCACGATTATCCATATTGGCAGCTTTGATATGTTTGGCTTGCTCAAGAACACTTTCAGGAAAAATATAAGGAATTCCTTTCGAAAGAAGCGCTATCATTGAGAGTGTTTTCTCACTCTTAATGTGCCCTAAAACATTCTTTATTTTTGCGCTCTTTAATCCGTAACCAGTATTTTTTTTTATTTCGACTTCAACGAGATCACCCGTTTCAATCTTCATTTCTGGAGACATTTCAACAATAAGTTCATTGGTTTTGCGGTCTATAGGATCAAGGCGCCATTGATTATTTTCCAATTTTCGTACAATAGCAAATGCGCTTTTGGGAGATACATCAATTTTACGAATAATTCGTCCCGTATAAGGATGGCTTGAGCTTTCAGAATTTTTATTTCGAAAAACTTTTACAAGAATATGATCTCCAACACCAATATTACTTCCTTTTATGTGATGAAAAGAGTGTATTTCAATATTGGGCTTTGGAGAATCTTCCCATTCAAGAGGTTGTGCAATAAAACTTCCATCTTTATCACGTCCGCTAATTTTTACTAAAGTAACAGGAGGTAATTTTCCTTTGTTTATTGCTCTTTTGCGGTGTTTAGATATAAGATTTTGATCCTTCAACTCACGTAACATATCTCTAAGCAAAATACGAGAATCACCTTTTAAGTTAAAAGCTTTGGCGATTTCTCGTTTACTTGAGTGGTTAGGATTCTCAATTATAAAGGAAAGAATTGCTTCCTTATTGGGAAAAGTTTTCCCCTTGAATGAAGAGAGATATTTTATGTTTTTTTCACCTTTAGCCAAAATTTATATCTCTTTTATTTTTGCTTTTGTTTTAGAAGAAGCTCTTTTTGAAGTTGTTTTTTTACTCGATGCTTTAGCCGATATAAGTTCTAGTGCCTCTGGAAGTGTTACACTAATGGGATCTTTATCTTTTGGCAATGTTGCATTAATTTTACCCCAATTGACATAAGGACCATAACGCCCGTTGCGCACGGTAATGGTTCCTCCTTCGGGATGCTCTCCTAATGTTGCCAATGCTTCAGGTGTTGTTCTGCTTTGCCTGGTTTTGTTTTCTTGTTGTTCTGCTAATACTGTAACAGCGCGATTGATACCAATATCAAAAACTTCATCTGCATGAAGAAGGCGCGCAGATTTTCCGTTATGGCTAAGATAGGGACCATATCGTCCAATCGTAGCCGTGATTGTTTTTCCGGTTTCAGGATGAATGCCAATTTCACGGGGAAGGGATAGTAAAGCCAAGGCTTTATCAAGGGTTACATTTTCTGCCTGCCATTCTTTTGGTAGTCCTGCACGCTTAACTTCTTTGCTTTCACCAAGTTGAATATAGGGACCAAAGCGGCCATTACGAAGAGAGATCTCTTTTCCTGTTTCAGGGTCAATACCAAGTATAACAGGTTCATCATTGCGTATAGCTTCATTCTCTTCTCCAGTATCTGTACCAAGTTGGCGTGTGTATTTACATTCGGGATAATTGGAACAACCAACAAAAGCACCATAACGCCCAAGTTTTAATGATAATTGACCATTTTTACAAAGAGGACAGGAACGTACATCACTTCCATCTTCGCGTTCAGGAAAAGCGAGAGGTGCTAATGTTACATTTAAAGCATCAAGAACATTAGTTATACGGAGTTCTTGGATATTGATAATAGATGCATTAAATCCATCCCAAAAATCTCGCAATACGTCTTTCCAAGAAAGTTTGCCATCAGAGATAAGATCCAGCTTTTCTTCAAGATCTGCTGTGAAACCATATTCTACATAGCGATTAAAAAAATTTTCAAGAAAGGCTGTAACAATACGTCCCTTAGCATCGGGAATAAGCTTTCGTTTATCAATGACAATATATCCACGGTCACACAATGTCGCCAATGTGGATGCATAAGTTGAAGGACGACCAATTCCTAACTCCTCAAGCTTTTTAATTAATGAAGCTTCAGAATAACGAGAAGGGGGCTCTGTGGTATGTTGTATAGATTCAACTTTTTCTTTTGTCAGTGCTTCACCAGTGTTTATTTGTGGTAAACGTGTTGATTCATTTTCTTCATTATTTTCTTCGTCTCGTTGATCCGTGTAGACGGAAATAAAGCCATCAAAGCGAATAACAGATCCTGTTGCTCGTAGATTTGCATGGTTTTCTCCTTGTTGTGCTTCAATTTCAACAGTTGTACGTTCAATTTCAGCAGAACGCATTTGGCTGGCAATAGCACGCTTCCATATTAGCTCATAGAGCTTTGCTTGATCGCTATCGAGAAAATTACGGACTTGACTAGGATTGCGTTGAAAATCTGTTGGACGGATCGCTTCGTGTGCTTCCTGTGCATTTTTTGCCTTTGTTGAATAAAAACGTGGCTTTTCAGGAATATAGTCTCTTCCGAAAGTTTCATGAATAACTTTTCTTGCTGAATCAATAGCCTCAGGTGCTATTTGCACACCATCGGTACGCATATAAGTAATAAGCCCTGCCGTTTCACCGTTAATTTCAATGCCTTCATAAAGCTTTTGGGCAATTTGCATAGTGCGAGAAGCTGAAAATCCTAATTTTGAAGAAGCTGCTTGTTGTAGTGTGGAGGTTGTAAATGGAGGAAAAGGATTTCTCTTTGTAGGTTTTGCTTCAACACTGAGTGTATGGTATTGGGCTTGCTCCAACATAAAGCGAATTTGGTCTGCTTGTTCTTGAGATTGAATATCAAGCTTGCCTATTTTTCTTTGATTAAACATTGTCAATCTTGCTTGGAAACTATCATTTCGGATGGTTTTTAACTGTGTTGTAATGGACCAATAATCTTCTTTGATAAAATGTTCTATTTCTGATTCACGATCACAAATAATACGCAAAGCAACCGATTGAACGCGTCCTGCTGAACGCGCACCAGGAAGTTTACGCCATAAAACAGGTGAAAGTGTAAAACCAACGAGATAATCAAGAGCACGACGCGCAAGATAAGCATCTACAAGCGATGTATCAATATCACGTGGATTGTTCATAGCATCAAGCACAGACTTTTTGGTGATGGCATTGAAAACAACTCTTTTAATAGGTTTATCTTTTAAAACTTTTTTTTGACGGAGAACATCCAGAATATGCCATGAAATAGCTTCCCCTTCACGATCAGGGTCTGTTGCTAATATAAGGCTATCGGCTTCTTTAACAGCTTTTGCTATTTCATTTAAACGTTTAGCGGCAGCAGAATCTATATCCCATTTCATAGAAAAATCTTGATCCGGTAAAACAGAACCATCTTTTGCAGGCAAATCACGAACATGTCCAAATGATGCGACAACTTTGTATTGAGACCCAAGATATTTATTAATTGTTTTTGCTTTTGCTGGAGATTCAACGATAACGATATTCATAATTTTACCCAAATATTGAAATAAAAATTTTTTTATAAACGCCTTTCACGCGAATAGCTAATGCCAATTACTTAAGAGCACATAAAAAAATATTAGCCATATAAAAAACATGAATATTGTACAACTTATGATTGTCATTATTAGAGTACACCCTATATAGAATTACACGATTTATTTTCCACTGTTATTACAAAAACATACGGCGAAATACTAAAATAACGTCTATTGAGAGGTAGGAGGGGAAATGCTCAAGGATAGAGGATTATGTTTATAAATCATTTAAAAGTTATCCAATATATTACAGACATGTCAAAGCAAATGAATCAGATGGCGCGTCAGGCGCACAGTCCGCTTTTAGCATTGCTTTTGGATATGGTTGCCAAAGAAGGGCAAAGCATTATTAATAGTGCTGAGGCTCTTGGGGAAGATCAAGATTCGACAATGACACACAACCACCAGAGTGTCGAATAAGCTTTCCAGCAAGGTCGAGTTCTACCAACAAGAGGTAGAGAGCTGGGAGTGAAACACCTGAGTGGATACTGAGTGTGTCTAAATCGATTGGCGTTGTTGAAAGAGCGGAGAGAACTGCTGCGCGTGCTGCATCATCATCTGCTAAAGAGAGGCTGTTGTTTTTTTTATCTGCTAAATTAAAATTCTCCTTTTCAAGTTGTAAAGAGGATGGTTCCTCAAAAAAATTGAGTTGGGAATTTGGAAGCGGTGAAATTAATGGCGTAAGTGTTTCTATGATGTCAGAAGGATGTGTGGTGAGTAGAGCTCCGTCTTTGATAAGATTGTTGGTACCAACAGATCTTGGATCAAGTGGAGAACCGGGAATGGCAAAAATTAACCGTCCCATTTCAGCTGCTTGACGTGCGGTAATTAAGGACCCTGAGCGCAGGGCTGCCTCTACAACCAAGAGACCAAGTGACAAAGCTGCAATAATACGGTTTCTTCTTGGAAAATCGATAGCACGCGGCTGCCAAGAAATGGGCATTTCGCTGATGATGGCTCCACCGTTGGCAATAATATCTTCATGCAACTTTTTATTTTCAGGAGGATAGATATGATCAATTCCTCCAGCCATGACTGCAACAGTTCCTGTTTTTAAACTTGCTTGATGCGCAACACTATCAATTCCACGAGCAAGCCCAGAAATTGTTACAAAGTCTGCTTCTCCGAGAAAACGCGCAAATTGAGCCGTAAGCTTTTTTCCCGCAGCTGAAGCATTTCGAGAACCTATAATTCCAATAGAAGTTTTTTGAAAAATTGCAACATTACCTTTGATAGCAATAAGCGGCGGAGGAGCTTCTGTAACCTTAAGAAAAGCTGGATAATCTGGTTCTCCTATACCGATAAACCGGACATCTAATCTTTCAGCTTCTTGCATTTCTTTTTCTGCATCTTCTAAGCTTGCTATTTTAATAGATACAGAACCACCACCTTTTCTACTAAGCTCTGACAGCGCTGCCAGAGCATTTTCTGCTGTTTTATAATGATCAATGAGATTGCGAAAACTAACAGCTCCAATATTTTCACTGCGCAATAACCGTAACCAGCTTAGACGTTGACGATCAGTAAGCAGGATTCCTTTATTTATCTCCGTTTTTCGTACCAATCTTATTTTCTTCCCCAATTAATAATCTACCGATATTTGCATAATGTTTTATGAAAACAAATATGCTCATCATAATCAGCATACAACAGAAATAAGAAGCGGAAAAATAAAAAACAAATACCGGTGTGATCGTAACAGCAATAAGCGCAGATAATGAAGAATAACGCATGAGAAGAAAAATCGCACTCCATACAATAATAAAAATAATTGCTGCAGGCCAATAGATTCCTAAGCACACCCCTAGATAGGTAGCAACACCTTTGCCGCCTTTAAATTTAAGCCATACGGGGAAAAGATGTCCTAAGAAAACAAAAAAGCCTGCTAGAGAAATAAGAATACTATTGTCTAGCGGATCACTAAAAAATTTTGTAACGAAAACAACGATAGTTCCTTTTAACATATCACAAAGAAGTGTTAGAGCAGCAAGCTTTTTATTTCCTGTTCGTAAAACATTTGTTGCTCCAATATTGCCGGAACCGATTGTTCTTATATCACCAAATTTGAACAATTTCGTAAAAAGAAGCCCAAATGGAATCGAGCCAATGAGATAAGATATGAGGAAAATAAACCATGGAGTGAACTGAAAAAATATTTCTGCTTCATTCATTAAGAATCTCATTAAGTTTGTTGATCAAGTTTAAAAACGTTTTTCCCTTTCACAAAAGTCTGGAGCACGCGTCCTTGAAAACGTGCATTCTCAAAAGGGGTATTTTTTGAATGTGAATAGAGCTTCTCTTTTGAAACAACCCATGGTTCTTCAAGATCAACCACAATAAGGTCTGCATGAGTACCTTTTTTGAGTGTTCCTGCATTGAGTCCAAAGAGCTTTGCAGGCGCCGTTGACAAAAGTTCCGTTATCCGTAGAAGAGATAAGCTCTCATCATGATAGAGGCGTAAAGCTGCGCTCAATAAGGTCTCCATACCAATAGCGCCAACTGCCGCGTCATTAAATGGTAAATGTTTTTTGTCAATACTCTGAGGATCATGAGAAGAGACAACAACATCTATAGTCCCATCCTTTATTGCTTCAATCATTGCTATACGGTCTTCTTCTGTACGCAATGGGGGCATTAAGCGAAAAGAGGTGCGATATTCACCAATGTCATTTTCATTGAAAGATAAATGATTAATAGATACACCCGCTGAAATTTTCTCACTGCGTTTTTTACCTAAACGAAGTGCATCAGCAGAGAGTGCTGTCGATATTTGAGCAGCATGATAGCGTGTTTGCGTTAATACTGCTAATCGCAGATCTCTTTCAAGTGGGATAACTTCTGCTTCGCGTGGGATGCCAGAAAGACCAAGCCAACTGGCAAGCAGTCCTTCATTCATCACACCTTGCCCTGTAAGATCTTTATCTTGCGTTTCATGCATCAATGGAACATCAAAATCGCGTGCATAACTCATTGCCCGTCGCATAACAGATGAATTTTGAAGTGTTTTTTTTCCTTCACTAAAAGCAACAGCCCCTGCATCCTTGAGCAAACCAAATTCAGTTATTTCTTGTCCATTGAAACCTTGTGTGATGGCAGCAACAGGATAAATATTGACCGATGACATTTCCTGTGCTGTATGCGTAATAAATTTAATCAGAGCAATATTATCAATGACTGGGTGCGTGTCTGGCATCATCAAAAAGGAAGTAATACCACCTGCTGCGGCCGCTTGACTTGCTGATGCAATTGTTTCACAATGTTCATTCCCTAATTCTCCAACAAAAACGCGCGCATCAACAAGTCCAGGGAGAATTGCTTTGTTTTGTGCGTTAATAACTTCTGCTTCTTCAGGAAATCCTTGATTCAGAGCCTCTTTTCCAGCGGCTATAATTCGTCCATTTTCAATAATAACTGTACCAATTTCATCGATTGCGCGCGAAGGATCAATAATACGAGCATTTTGAAAAACAACTGGTTTTATCATTTTTTTTCTCCACTGATCTTTGCGCGTGAATCTAATAGAGCCTCCATGACAGCCATACGCACTGCAATTCCCATTTCTACTTGTGTATGAATCATACTTTGTGGTCCATCTGCTATATCGGATGCAATCTCCACACCACGGTTTATTGGTCCAGGGTGCAGAATAATAGAATCATTTTTGGCATAGGCTAAATTTTCTTTATGTAAGCCAAAATAATGGAAATATTCACGCGTAGAAGGAATAAAAGATCCTGTCATCCGTTCATGCTGTAAGCGCAACATCATGATAACGTCAGCATTTTTAAGACCTTCTTTCATCGTGTTAAAAACCTCAACACTCATATGAGCGATTTCTGCGGGTAAGAGTGTTGAAGGAGCAACAGCACGAACACGAGCACCCAAAGCATTGAGACACAGGATATTGGAACGGGCAACACGTGAGTGTAAGATATCTCCGCAAATCGCAACAGTTAATCCTTCAATACGACCTTTTGTCCTTTTAATGGTTAGAGCATCTAATAAAGCTTGGGTTGGATGTTCATGAGCACCATCACCTGCATTAATAACACAACAATCAACTTTTTGTGCTAATAAAGCTGCCGCTCCTGCACTGTTATGGCGAAAAACCAGTATATCTGGCTTCATCGCATTGAGAGTTATAGCTGTATCAAGTAATGTTTCTCCTTTTTTTACAGATGAGTTGCCGATCGCAAGACTCATCACGTGTGCACCTAGCCTTTTACCCGCTAATTCAAAAGAAGATTGTGTTCGCGTAGAGGCTTCAAAAAAGAGATTAATTTGAGTCCGTCCATGCAAAGTAGATTTTATTTTATCAATTTTGTTAGAAAGGATAACATTTGCTTCTGCACGATCAAGCAATGTATTAAGATCTTGTACACTTAGATCTTTAATAGCTAAAAGATGTTGATGAGGGAAAAGTGGAAAAAAATTATCTTGCATCATAGCATTCTTCTTTATCTCTCTCTAAACAGGTTAAACAAGCATTTGTTTGAATATGATAAATGTTTCTTAACTCTAAAAAGACAAATAGTCTATGATATGAATGATTTGAATGTAGGAATATACCTATGAGTGCTGTATCTGCGCAAAATACTCGTCGAAAAAATACATTTCTTAGCGATACGCTTATGTTTCGTATTGCTTCTACTTTGCCTAAGTTTTTGTTAGCAAGTTTTGAAGAAATAGGGGATTTTGCCGCGAGTCGAGAAGCATGGAAACTTTCTTGCTTAGCGAATCATTATAAGCCTTTACTATGCTATAATGATGAATGGGGGCAACCAACAGAAAGATTAGAGATCCATTCTTCCTATCAAGCTCTTCAACAATATTCTAGACAAGCAGGTTTGGTTACCTCGCTTTGGGAAAATACGAGCTCAGAAAATGGAGTACGCTATCAAGCGCGTGCGATTCGTTTAGCTTTATCTGCTGGTTTAGAAACAGGACATTTGAATGAAGTTATCATAACGAGTGCAGCTATTGCTGTTTTAATTAGTGATATTGAGCTCTTCAAAAAATGGCAACATGTCCTTTTATCACGCCAATATGATTCCTCATCAAAGCCTATTCATCATAAAAAGGCTGCTTCTCTAACTTGTGCATTTGACGATATTGAAAAATACGCTTTCAATTTTCCAAGTGTTAAGAAAATTTCTTTCGATGAAAGTATGGAACGTGATCTATATCGTTTAAATGTTGTAAAAACCAACGTTATTAATCCTACCGCTGACGGATATCTTGTTAGTGCAGATTTAGATGGTCATTTAAGTTGTTTTTTTATTCCACGCATACAAGAAAATGGCGCATTAAATGGATCTATATCGATTCGTCATTTAATTCAGCGTTCTGGAGAACTTTTAACACCAGAGGGGGTTGTCGACTTCCAAGGCAGTTATGGCTGGCTTTTGGGAAATGCTGGAGAAGGGCTTAAAGTTATTAAAGATATCGAGACGATGATGCGTTTCGATCAATCTGTCATATCGGCAGGTGTTTTACGAGCGGCTCTTCAATTTGGTATGGATTTTTTCCGGAAAAAAATGCCCAATCAGCCTTTACCTCCACTGACAGAACGTATTTTTGCAGATATTGCATTAGATATAGCTGCCTCACAAGCATTGGTTTTGCGTTTAGCAAGAGCATTTGACAATGCAGCAAATGACCGTTCTGAAGCAGCTTTTGCCCGCATTATGACACCTATTATTGCTTATCATGTAAGTCAATTGGTTGTGCCTATTATTGGTGAAATTATTGCACAACTTGGTATTGAAAGTTTTATAGAGAATAATCCATTATCACAAATGTTGCATAATGGGCCTGCGCGAATTGTGAGAAATAGTTCTGCTAATCAATTGGTAAAGGATGCCATCCTTATTGGTGAAAAAGCACCGGGATTGTTTCAGAAATTGTTGGAAAAAATTGCTCTTGATATTGGACCAGCGGGACCCCGAGCAATTGAAATTATTAAATCAGCAGGTGATATGGCATCAGCAAATGAAGGTGCAGGAAGATTTTTTGTTGAACAAGTAGCTTATGCAGCAGCAGCAGCAGCATTACGTTCTACGGACATAGAACATGTTGCGAATGCCTATATGGAAAGCCGCCTTGGGGGACAATGGAGATCTTCTTACGGGATGCTCATTGCGCGATATAATGCAGGGCATTTGCTCAATGTCCTCTATCCTTCCATATGATGAAAGTTTTGAATTCTATTGAGAGCACCTTGCAATATAAAAGCGGCGGCTGCCGAATCAATACGGCTTACTCTTTTAGCGCGCGATACATTCATTTCTAAAAGAGACCGTTCTGCAGCAATTGTTGATAAACGTTCGTCCCAAAAAACAAATGGAATTTTTGTATAAGCTTTCATATTGCTCACAAAAGCTCTGGTTGCTTGAACACGAGAGCCACTGCTTCCATTCATGTTAAGAGGTAAACCAATGATAATAACACCTACATTTTCACGGTCAAAAATTTTAATAAGTGTGTAAGCATCTTCTGTAAATTTTTTTCGCTGTAATACAGGACGCGGATTTGAGACAATCAACCCCCTATCAGAAATCGCAATTCCGATCGTTTTTGTCCCTAAATCTAAGCCTGCTATCGTTTGTCTAGGCAAAAGATGTGTTATAACTTCATCTATATTAATAACAGTCATAAAGGTATAATACGTTTTTTAATGTTTCAGATCTATAGTTATATTCTTTATTCATGTTATCTAATATTCTTGCACTTACAAGTGCAGCCTTGTATAGCCAGAATAAAGATCAATAAATAAACAAAAAAGCAGAAAGGCGTAAAGAGTATGTCTGTTGATCAAGAGACAGTCAAGCGGATAGCACATTTAGCAAGGATTGCTCTCCACGATGATGAGATAGAACCTGTGACAAAAAAATTCAATGCTATTTTAGGTTTTGTAGAGCAATTGAATGAAGTTGATGTCAGTGGAGTTGAGCCATTAACTTCTGTGATGCCGATGACTCTACGAATGCGTGAAGATAGTGTTACAGATGGCGATAAAGCAGCAGATATTGTAGCCAATGCCCCTGTTACAGAAGAAAATTTTTTTCTTGTCTCAAAAATTGTTGAGTAACTTTTTATATTTTTGAAATTTGAGAACCAATATGACTGATTTAACAACTCTCACAATTGCGCAAGCTCGTGATGCTTTAATAAAGAAAAATCTCAAAGCAACAGAATTAACGGAAGCTTATTTACAAGCAATAGAATCAGCTAATCCAATTTTGAATGCTTATGTAACAATAACAGCAGAACAGGCAATGAAAATGGCTGCTGAATCAGACAGTCGCTTAGCGAGAGGGCAGGAAGGGCTTTTGGAAGGAATTCCCTTGGGGATTAAAGATCTTTTTGCAACCTATGGTGTTCATACTCAAGCCTGTTCAAATATCCTTGATGGTTTTAAACCGCACTATGAATCAACTGTCACGGCTAATTTATGGCAAGATGGTGCTGTGATGTTAGGAAAACTTAATATGGATGAGTTTGCTATGGGCTCATCCAACGAAACATCATATTATGGTCCCGTTATTAATCCATGGAAAAAAAAAGGCTCAAATGAAAAACTCGTACCCGGTGGTTCTTCAGGTGGTTCTGCAGCCGCTGTTGCGGCACAAATTTGTGCTGGTGCAACTGCAACCGATACAGGTGGCTCAATACGTCAACCCGCAGCTTTTACTGGAACTGTAGGAATAAAGCCAACTTATGGACGTTGTTCGCGATGGGGCGTTGTTGCGTTTGCTTCATCTCTTGATCAAGCTGGACCTGTTGCTAGAGATGTTCGTGATTGTGCTATTTTACTAAGATCAATGGCCTCTTTTGATGAAAAAGATTCTACTTCCGTCAATTTACCAGTTCCTGATTATGAAAGTTATCTTGGTCAATCAATCAAAGGAATGAAAATCGGTATTCCAAAAGAATATCATGTAGATGGAATGTCTCCAGAAATTATTGAGCTTTGGCAAAAAGGAATAAATTGGTTAAAAGAAGCAGGTGCTGAGATTAAAGATATTTCTTTGCCCCATACAAAATATGCTCTACCTTCTTATTACATTATCGCTCCTGCAGAAGCCTCTTCTAATTTAGCGCGTTATGATGGTGTGCGTTTTGGTTTGCGCATGCCTGGAAAAGACATCATTGAGATGTATGAAAATACGCGTTCTGTTGGTTTTGGAGATGAAGTCAAACGGCGCATTCTGGTTGGAACTTATGTTCTTTCATCTGGGTATTATGATGCCTGTTATTTAAGAGCTCAAAAAGTAAGAACACTCGTAAAGCGTGATTTTGACCAATGTTTTGCTTCAGGCATTGATGCTATTTTGACACCAGCAACACCAACACCTGCTTTTGGTATTGCTGATGAAAAAATAAAAAATGATGCTGTCGCAATGTATCTTAATGATATTTTTACGGTACCAGTTAATATGGCTGGTTTACCAGGAATTTCTGTTCCTGCTGGTCTGTCATCAAATGGTTTACCGTTAGGACTGCAATTGATTGGTAAACCTTTTTCTGAGGAAGTTATTTTTCAGATAGCGCACATTATTGAACAAGCAGCAGGAGTATACTGTGCAGAAAAATGGTGGATATCATAGTTAAGCGCAAAAAGGCATTTCTCATTAAATAGAGAGATGCTTTTTTAAAAGGAGGAGGGGAGAACTTTATTTCCTTAATTTGTAGCCTTTATCCACCAAGATAGGCTTCTTTAACACGTGGATCAGAAAGCATAGCTTTACCTTCACCGTGAAATAAAATATGCCCTACCTCTAAAATATAAGCATAGTCAGCTATGGAAAGTGCAGCAAATGCATTTTGCTCAATAAGAAGAACAGTTTTTCCCATATCATTAATTTTTCGGATAATTGAAAAAATTTCCCGAACGAGAAGGGGCGCTAATCCCAACGACGGTTCATCTAATATGACCATATCAGGATTGCTCATGAGTGCGCGGCCTACAGCAACCATTTGTTGTTCCCCACCTGACATTGTTCCTCCCAACTGTTTTGATCTTTCACGTAGGCGCGGAAAAAGATCAAATATCCATTCAATATCACGAGAAATTCCCTGTTTATCATGACGGATATAAGCACCTAGATGGAGATTCTCTAAAACAGTGAGATGAGGCATAATACGACGCCCTTCAGGACTGAGAGCAATCCCTAAACGCAAAATCTCTTCTGGTGACTTTTTAATAATTGATTTGCCATTATAGGTAATTTCTCCATACACAGAGCGATTAAGTCCTGTAATAGAACGTACAATACTGCTTTTTCCTGCACCATTGGCGCCAATTAAAGTGACAATACTTCCTTTTTTTATGGACATAGAAAGATCTTGGACAGCTTTAATGGCACCATAATGAACGTGAAGATTTTTTATTTTAAGAATATCCATACACATCTCCGCCAAGATAAGCTTCAATAACTTTAGGGTTATTACGAATTTCATCTGGTGTACCATTGGCAATGCAACAGCCATGTTCCATGACTAAAATATGTTGGCAAAGTCCCATAACCACTTTCATATCATGCTCGATAAGAAGAATTGTAAGATCAAAGTCTTTTTGCACTTTTGTTATAAATTCTTTAAGATCTTCGCTTTCTTGTGGATTCATGCCAGCAACAGGTTCATCAAGAAGAAGCAATTTGGGCTTTGTGGCTAACGCACGTGCAATTTCTAGACGTCGCTGCACACCATAAGGTAAAGCTGTTGCCGATTGATTGGCAAGGTGATCAAGTTGTAGCCGTTCAAGAAGCTCCATGGAGTTTTTATAAATTTCTTTTTTTTCTTTCATTGCTTTTGAAAAAAATAGAGCTGAAGAAAACCAAGGATATTTTTGTCGAACATGCGCCCCCACCATAACATTTTGCAAAACCGTTAACCCTGAAAAAAGACGAATATTTTGAAATGTTCGGGCGATATGGCGTCTGCAGATAATATAAGGAGGTGCTCCAGAAATTTTTTGCTCATCAAAAAGAATAATACCGCTCGTAGGGGCATAAAATCCCGAAATCATATTGAAAACTGTTGTTTTTCCAGCACCATTGGGACCAATTAATCCAGTAATACTTCCTCGTTTAATTGCCATATTAATATTATTTACAGCAACTAATCCGCCAAAACGCATGACGATCTCGTTGAGTGAAAGGATGGTGTCGTTCATAGATTTCCCTCAGTATTAGAAAGTTTTTTGCGTATCAGAAAGCTATAAATTCCATTCCATGAGAATTCACGTTGTCCCATCAAGCCTTTTCTCCAAAACAAGATAATTACCAGCAATAAAAGAGAAAAAACAACCATACGAAGTCCTGGTGTTTCTGGAATATGTATAAAACCTAAGTCAAATGGACTTTCAATAATACGAAGCCATTCAAGCATAACTGTAATAACAATGCTACCAATAATACTCCCTGTAATTGAACCCAAACCACCAGCAACAACAATCATCAAAATATTAAAAGTGAGAAGAAAATTAAACATTTTGGGATCAATGGTTGAAATAAGAGCAGCCATTAATGCTCCACCTATACCTGCAAAAAACGCTCCAACAGTAAAAGAAAAACTACGGTAGAAAAAAGCGTTAATTCCCATAGTTTTCGCAGCTATTTCATCATCACGAATAGCACGTAATACATTACCAGTATTGCTTCGCAGTAAGAGAACAATAAAGAGAACTGTGAATGCTAGCCAACCATAGTTCCACCATAATGTTGCATTTTGAGGTATTCCTTTGATTCCTAAAGAGCCATTTGTGAGCGATGTTGCATTTGTAATGACAATGCGAATAATTTCTGCAAAACCCAATGTTGCAATTCCAAGATAATCACCACCAAGACGCAATATTGGCAAAGCAATCAATAAACCTACAACTGCGGCACACAAACCACTTACAACAACAGCAATGAAAAAAGGTAATTGCAGATGATACAATGGTTCAGCGATAGGCTCAAGAATCCACATCATCTCTTTTTGTTCAGGAGAAAGCAGTAAAATTGCGCAGACATAAGCACCAATAGCCATAAAGCCAGCATGTCCAAGAGAAAACATACCTGTAAAACCATAAATCAAATTAAGCGAAATTGCCAGTATCGCATTAATAGCAATCAGATTTATGATACGAAGCGTATAGTCATTAAAATGGCTATCAGCATAAAATAAAAAACCTATGAGAACTAAAACACTTATACACGATAAAATAGTTGTCACTGACTTTGCCATTAGATTTTCTCCTGACTTTTTTTACCCATTAATCCTGTGGGCAATATCAATAAAATCAGAATCAATAAAATGAAAGCGAAGGCATCTCGATATCCAGATAGCGCGGGGAAAAATGCGATAATCATAATTTCAATAAACCCTAATAACAATCCTCCCAACATTGCTCCTGGTATCGAACCAATCCCTCCGATAACAGCAGCGATAAATGCTTTGAGACCAGGAAGAACACCCATATAAGGCTGAATTTGAGGATAGCGCAAAGACCACATAATGCCTGATATAGCGGCAAGTGCTGAGCCTATTCCAAATGTAAATGCAATGACTTTATTAACAGATACACCCATCAAACGCGTCGTTTCAATATCATGGGAGATTGCACGCATAGCAAGACCCGGTTTCGTTTTATGGATAATCCATAACAGTAATACAATAAGAATTAATGACACAACGGGAACAATCAGAGACATAGGAGCAATTCTAATGATACCATCTGCGTCTGATCCTAGATGCCATAAAAATGGTGTTACAAGAAAATCTGGTTGTTTTACACCTTTCGGAATACCACTAAAGAGTACAGTAGCAAGATTTTCAATAAAAAAAGAAACACCGATCGCACCGATCAATGCCGAGATACGTGGAGCATGGCGTAGAGGTTTATAGGCAAGTTGATCAACAGTAACACCCACTGCACTTGTAATAAAAATGGAAAAACAAAGCGCTAAAACCCAAATCGGAGTGAAATCCTGTGGAGAAATTTTAAAGTAATAAACAAACCCTAAAGCAAGAATTAAAAAAACAGCAATCCAATAAATTGGAGGACGCCTTTTAAACCCTACAAAGACCGAATAATAAACAAGAGCAGCGAGGAACAAAAGAAGAAGGGCTGCCCAAGCAGGCATAAAGCCAATTGTGGAAAAGAAAACAAAATATGCTCCCAGCATAAAAATATCACCGTGAGCAAAATTAATGAGTCTCAGTATACCGTAGACCATAGTATAACCAATAGCGATAAGTCCATAAAGAGATCCCAATGCCAGTGCATTAAAAAAATACTGGATGAACATTTCAGTGCTCATCTCTCATCCTTCCACATTTGTTAATTTACATAAGACAACAAGAAACCTTTAAGTTTTTGGTTGAGAAAAGATCCTCAACCAATTCTTGTATTTTCATTAGTAAAACTTCTTAATTAAAAAGCAGGTTTAACTTCTTCTAAATAAACACGTTTTCCATCCTGTATTTTAATGATACCAATAGGAATTTTAGGATTATGATTTTCATCCATGGACATATCACCAAAGGGGGTTGGAAAATCTTTTAATTTGCTAAGTGCGATAGTAATTTTTTCACGATCAGCGCTACCTGCATTTTCAATAGCCTTCATAAACATCATATAACTCGTGTACCCTAAAACAGAATTGATATTTGGCTCTTTGTCAGGGTAAGCTTCTCTCCATTCTTTTGTGAATTCTTGCGCAGCTACTGACATATTTGGCATATCCTCACTATAGGGAAGTGTTGTATGTAAGAAACCTTCTGCCGCTTTTCCTGCAATCGTAATGGTTTCTGGATTATCCATAGCATCTCCACCCATAATTTGAAACTTCGCTCCTAATTCTCGTGCTTGTTTCATGATGATAGCACCTTCAGAAAAATAAGATGGAATGAATAAAATATCAGGTTTTTGTGCAATAATTTGCGTAAGAACAGCTGAAAAATCCTGATCTCCGGAATTATAGTTTAAATTTGAGATAACTTCACCACCTAATTTTTTGAAAGCACGTGTAAAATAACTTGCAAGACCAATAGCATAATCGTTTGAAATATCTTTGAGGATAGCAGCTTTTTTTGCGTGTAAAGTTTGGCTTACATAAGTTGCGATTCCTACTCCTTGATAGGAATCAATAAAGCAAGCGCGAAAGTAATATTTTTTACCCTGTGTAACAAGGGGACTCGTTGAGGACGTTGCAATGGTTGGAGTCTTTGCTTTTTCAGATATTTCACCACCTGCCAACGAAAGCGAAGAGCCATAGCTGCCAATGATTCCACTCACTTTTTCACTTGCTGTTAAACGCATAACAGCATTAGCTGCTTCTACTTTATCAGACTTATTATCAATAATAACAAGTTCCACTTTACGGCCTAAAATTTCTGGAACTTTTTTATGGGCTAATTCTATACCTCTAATTTCAAGCTGACCTCCAAATGCATTTTGACCACTTAATGGAAGATAAACACCAATTTTGATAGGTTCACTTGCATACACATTTGCTGTAAATGCCATGAATGCTGTGATTGTCGTAAGGATTTTTTTCAATTGCATGCGCATTTTCCTTAATTGAATTGTCGTTTTTGCACCTTATATTGAACTTCTTCATCATGCAAGTTACACATTAATGAAAATATCATTATGTAAAAAAACCTTTTATATGATCTCTTTTGTAGGGCATTCCTTGTAAGATATATAAAGCGTACAATCAAATAGTTTTATAAATATTCATGTTGATATTCTCTGATGTTAACATAGAAGATACGACAATATGGGGAAATCTTATCTTGGGACTTGCGTGTTGGTACAAGAGCAATGTTTACTTAAACTTAGAGAATCAATATCGTACAATTTATAAAAGCTACAGGATCACGTTATTATGACGAGTAAGGATGCATTAAAGGATTGTTCCCTATCTGAGGAGAGTATAGGTGCTTGTGGAGAGATTATTGAAATAAGTGGTGTCATTAAGTGGTTTGATGGTAGTAAGGGGTATGGATTTATTGTACCTGATTTACCTCATTTTCCCGATATATTATTGCATGTTACAGTAATGCGACGGGATGGTTTTCAAACAGCGATGGAAGGAGCTAAAGTTATTTGTGCTGTGGAAAAAACTGAACGAGGATTAAAGTGCGTTCAGGTGAAATCCATAGATTGTTCTTCAGCTGTTCACCCATCAGAAGTTCCAGCCCGTACCCATGTTGTTGTGACTCCAGAAAGTGGCCTAGAACGTGCAATTGTTAAATGGTTTAATCGTGATAAAGGTTTCGGTTTTCTTAGCCGTGGACAAGGAACAGAAGATATTTTTATTCATATGGAGACGTTGCGCCGTTTTGGTTTAGCAGAGCTTCGTTCGGGCCAAGTTGTTCTTGTGCGTTTTGGAAAAGGGGAAAAAGGTTTAATGACAGCAGAAATTTATCCAGATATAGGTATTCCTTTTTCTACGCATTAAATTATTGTGCATTGAATTTCACTAGTAAAATCAGTATGTTTTCTGTGTTTTTTAAAGGTAATTATTGCATAAAAAGCTAGAGAGGTAAATATATTTCAAGAAAATATGACTCTCGTGAATCGATAAACCAAATGGAAAAATTGCTCCTATTGTGTTGAGAAAAAATAGAGAAAAACAATGAAACAGCTCTCTTTTTTTTGATTTTTTAGCACTTTTTATTTTAGAAACAAAGTTTGAAATTTTTCTGTGGTGGAGACAAGAATGTTAAAGCCTTTTAAAAAAGAGCATATCATTTTATTGGCGATACTTTTTATGTTAAACGTGCATGTTGTTTTAGCAAAGAAGCCCATAGAGATTCCCGTTCATCCAATTCCTTTAGAAATACATACAAAGCAAGGTGCGATTTATTATAAGGTAGAGCTTGCTTTTACACCATCTCAAGCAGCAGCTGGTTTAATGTATCGGACTGATTTTCCACGCGATCGTGCAATGCTCTTTAAGCAGCAAAAAGGTTATCTATCGGGAGATGAGCAGAAGTTTTTTATGTGGATGGCAAATACACCTTTACCTTTAGATATGATTTTTTTAAACTCTGAGGGAATTATTGTATCGATTATTGAAAATACTTCTCCATTTTCAA
The DNA here is from genome assembly GCF_042196685.1 of Bartonella sp. AC329YNZD. Taxonomy (NCBI): domain Bacteria; kingdom Pseudomonadati; phylum Pseudomonadota; class Alphaproteobacteria; order Hyphomicrobiales; family Bartonellaceae; genus Bartonella; species Bartonella sp. AC329YNZD. The sequence continues at coordinate 32,488 of NZ_JBHIQS010000006.1, forward strand.
CAAACACTATTTCCTCAGGAGTTCCTGCAACTTTTGCACTTGAAATTAATGCTGGTGAAGTTTCTGAAAAACAGATACAAAAAGGGCAACGTGTTATTCATCCTGTACTTTGTGGAAAGTGCAATAAAAAATGACCGCTGAAGATATTCGTTTTTTTGAATATGATGGTTTGCGATTTGCTTATCGAGAAGAAGGGCAAGGCGCTCCTGTTTTGTTGATCCATGGTTTTGGATCTTCTGCACGGGTGAATTGGTATGCGACAGGTTGGTTTCGTATTCTCACGGAAGCAGGATATCGTGTTATTGCTCTTGATAATCGCGGTCACGGAGATTCAGTTAAAAGTTATGATCCTGCTTTTTATACACCTCAAGCTATGGCTGGTGATGCGATAAAGTTACTACAGCATTTAGAGTTATCTAAAGCCCATGTTATGGGATATTCTATGGGAGCTCGTATTAGTGCTTTTATGGCTCTTTTGCATCCAACATATGTGAACAGCGTTATTTTTGGTGGTTTAGGTATTGGTATGGTAACGGGAGCAGGAAATTGGGAGCCTGTGGCTGAAGCTCTTTTAGCGGAAGATATTTCTACCATTACCAATACGCGCGGTTTAATGTTCCGTAAATTTGCTGATCAAACGAAAAGCGATAGACGTGCTCTGGCTGCTTGTATTATCACATCAAAACAGGAGTTAACGGCATCTGAAATTTACAAAATCGAACAACCTGCACTTGTTGCCGTTGGTTCATTAGATGAAATTGGTGGCGCTGCAGAGCCATTAGCAGCCTTGTTGCCTTATGGTGAAGCTTTATCAATTCCTGGTCGTGATCATATGCTTGCTGTAGGCGATAAAGTTTATAAAAAAGGAGTTATCGATTTTCTTTCTCGTTATCCTATAAAATAAGCATTCTTCATAGGTTTTAGTATTTACAAAAATACCTAATATTCTTCTATATAAACTGAAAGCTTATTTAAAAATTTCCCATTATGAAATGAATTCTTATAAAAATGGAGAGAAAAATGAACTCTTATTAGCTTATTTTGTATATTTTTTAGAGATGTAATTCTTCTAAGGTTAGACAATATCTACTTTAAAAAGTCGTTAAAAAGAATTATTTTTTAATGATATAATAATGTTTTTTGCTAAAAACTGTAGCTTTAAATAAAAAAGTTTTGTTCTTTGAATTTTTTATAGAAGGAACAAAACTATAAATGGTTGATCAATTTTTCTCCCGAATAGGAATCTGTAAATGCAGATGCTAAAATTAGAAATAAAGTAAAATTATTAAAAATATACAATTTTCTGCCGTTTTTTAATTTATACGGGTATATTTAATAATGAGGATTCCTTTTGTAGAAGTTTTTTATGAATGTATAAAAAGCAGTGTAAATATATGTAATATTAAGTGAATATTCAGATTAAGCTTTTTTACTAACTTTATAGAATCATAGGTGTGTCTTATTTGCATGACACGCAATTGTTTTAATTGTCTCAAAAAATAGGAGAGTATAGTGAATGCTGATGAAATAAAAAAACTTAATAATTATTTAAAAAATATATTCCAAAACTCAGCATTGCACGTCAAAGCACGGCCTAAGAAAGATGATTCTTGTGAGGTTTATATGGGGGATGAGTTTTTAGGTATTATTTATCGAGATGAAGATGAAGATGAGCTGTCCTATAATTTTTCAATGGCTATATTAGATATTGATTTAGAAAATTGATTCGTTATTCATTGTTGAATGAAGCCTTTTTTCATCCTATAAGGTTTATATAAGCTTTAATGCTTTAAAGCTCGTGTGGTTATTTCGTGCGATAATAAGGTGATCGTGGATAGTAATGCCTAATGCATTTGCTGCGTCTTTTAATCTGTATGTCATTGTTATATCTGCGTCAGATGGTGTGGAATCGCCAGAAGGGTGATTGTGGACTAAAATCAATCCTGATGCGGATAACTCTAAAGCTCGAGAAATAACTTCACGAGGATACACAGGGGTATGATCAATAGTTCCAGTTTGTTGCACCTCATCAGCAAGTAAGCCGTTTTTCTTATCAAGAAATAAAATACGAAATTGTTCACGGGTTTCGTGAGCCATAACAGCTTTACAATAAGCTAACACTTTATCCCATGATGAAAAAATATCGCGTTTAAATAATTGTGCACGAGCAAGACGTCCAGCAACATCTGAGATAATTTTTAAATCAATTGCAGTTGCGGGACCACATCCTTGAACTTCTTGAAGCCGGTGAATATCAGCTCCCAATACATCAGCTAATGAACCAAAACGTGCTATCAAATTTTTAGCTATGGGTTTTGTATTTGCGCGGGGGATTGTGCGAAAAAGCAATAATTCAAGATATTCATAATCTTCAATTGCATTTCCTTTTGACTTTAAATAGCGTTTCCGAAGACGTTCACGATGTCCTTGATAATGTTTATGAAGCTGTGTGTTTTTCTCAGGCTCTTTACTTTTTCTATCAGATACTGGGATGAGTGGAAAACTTGATGTTAATGCAAAGTGATTACTTTGAATATCTTCCTTTTGATTTAATTTTTTAGCCATAACATCTCTACAGTGCATTAGGTATACGAATTGGGAATATAAAAAATATTTTTAGGAGATTGTGTAAATATTTCACACCCCTCATTTGTGACACCAATTGTATGTTCATATTGTGCTGTCAAAGAGCGGTCGCGGGTAACGGCAGTCCAACCATCAGATAAAATCTTAACTTGTGGCTTACCAAGGTTAATCATAGGCTCAATTGTAAACATCATACCTTGTTTTAATTCGACTCCTTCTCCAGGGTTTCCATAATGGAGGATATTGGGTGCATCATGAAAAAGCTGACCGATACCATGTCCGCAAAAATCTCTCACAATTGAGCACCGTTCAGATTCTGCATACTGTTGAATAGCAGCACCAATATCACCTGTGGTTGCTCCAGGCTTAACAACAGCAATTCCTTTCATAAGACTTTCATAGGTTATTTGTAAAAGGCGTTCTGCAGCACGTCTGATTTTTCCAACAGGATACATTCGACTTGAATCTCCATGCCAACCATCAAGGATAAAGGTTACATCAACATTCACAATATCGCCTTCTTGCAAGGGTCTTTTATTGGGAATACCATGACAAACAACGTGATTGATGGATGTACAGCATGAATGGCTGTATCCATGATAATTTAAATCAGCAGGAAGAGCTCCTCGCTTAGCACCAAAAATGAATACAAAATCATCAATTTCTTGCGTAGTAACGCCTGGCTTAATAATATCCGTAAGCGCATCAAGGCATTCTGCAGCAATACGACCAACTTCACGCATTTTCGCAAAAGCATAATCATCAAAAATGCGGATTTTTCCATTAAATTTTAAAGGTATTTCATTATATTCAATATACTCAGTCATTGTTTCTTCTGTTTTCTATTTTTACTCTCTGAATCGGAAAAATGCCTTCTACACTTACATGACACTTTACAGCATAACATTCTACTCCTGATTTTAATGCTAAATCAAACTTACGTCCATAGAGTGGATCAAGATCATGACAAATTGTAAAAGCTGAGCAATCTTCTCGTTGAATAATATAAAGCATAGCTGCTCGTTTTCCTTGTTGTACAACCCCTATAAGTTCTTCAAGGTGACGTGCACCACGTTTTGTTTCTGTATCAGGAAATTCTGCTAATCCTTTTTGACGAATAAAATGAACATTTTTAACTTCTAGGTAACAATCAAGAAGAATGTCATCACGTAAAAGAAAGTCAATTCGTGATTGTGTCCCATAGCGTTGTTCTTTTAAGATTGTTTTATACCCACTTAATTCTGGTAGTAATTCGTTTTGAATTGCTTCTAGTGCAAGTTTATTGGGTAAAGTGGTATTAATGCCAACCAAAGTATTATCGGTTTCAACAATTTCTAATTGATAGGCATATTTTCGCTTGCTGTTGTTATGATATGAAAGCCAAATATTGGAGTTGGAAGCTGTTAATCCAAGCATTGATCCTGTATTAGGGACCGACACGGTGAAAACATGTTGATCATCTTGTTTAACATCCGCAAGAAAACGTTTATAACGACGGATAAGCTTTGCAGGAAAAAGTTTGGGAATAAAATACATATTCCTTTTTTAGGATTTATGATTTCATAATTCAACTGAGATTATGATGGGTAGGAGTTGTCACCTACTAAACAAGATAAAATTAATGTAAAAAATGTTACGATATCTTATATAAGTTACGATATCTTATATAAATTGTATAAACTCCATAGTCTACTTTGAATGGCTTTTAAAATTTATTATTAACAAGCATTGGTGTACTTTGAAGAAGATTGCTTTTAAAAAAACAACGAATGGAGCATAAGTAAGTGCAATTAGGGAGTATTGATGGCAGGAACGAATAAGAATCGTGAAAATTTAACAAATGGTCCCGTTATTATTTTAGTTGAACCGCAGCTTCCTGAAAATATTGGTATGGTCGCAAGGGCAATGGCAAATTTTGGGCTTTCTAAGCTTCGATTAGTCAATCCTCGAGAAATGTTTCCAAATGAAAAAGCTAGAGCTGCTGCAAGTAAAGCTGATCATGTCATTAACAACGCTGTGATTTTTGATACATTGCGTGATTCAATTGCAGATTTACACTATGTTTTTGCCACAACAGCGCGTGAAAGATGTGGATTTAAAACTGTAAAAAGTGCTGTCGAAGCAGCAAGCGTATTACGTCAGCGTGAAAGTATCGGACATAAGACAGGTATTGTCTTTGGAAGAGAGAGATGGGGACTAGAAAATGATGAAATCAGCCTTGTTGATGAAATCATCACTTTTCCAGTTAATCCTGCTTTTGCATCTCTCAATATTGCGCAAGCGGTTCTTTTAATGTCTTACGAATGGATGAAAACAGGTCTAGAGAATGTCAGCGATACGGCATTTCGTGCCGCAGAGATGGAACCTGCAAATAAAACAATATTTCATGGTTTTTTATCTCAGTTAGAAGAGGCTTTGGATATTCGTGGATATTTTAGACCCCCAGAACGCAAAGAAGTGATGCTTGCAAATTTACGCTCTGTTTTTACGCGTGCTAACTTTAGTGAACCTGAGGTTCGTTTATTGCGGGGCGTTATATCTTCACTGGATTATTTTTCACCACAATATCCACGGGGAAGTGGAGCACCTAAAGAGCGCGACCGTAAAAAATTACAAACAAGTGTGAAAACTGATGGATGAACAGCCTGTTCTTTTTTTTGATAGTGGTATTGGTGGTTTAACTGTCTTAAGGGAAGTGCGTGTTCTTATCCCTGAAAGGCAATTTATTTATGTGGCTGATGATGCGGGATTCCCTTATGGCAATTGGGAAGAAAATGTTTTGAAAGACCATATTTTAAAGATTTTTACAAATCTTTTAACACGTTATAATCCCGCCTTATGTGTCATTGCTTGCAATACTGTTTCTACACTGATGATGGCAGATTTACGACAAAATTTTCCTCATGTTCCTTTTGTAGGAACGGTTCCTGCAATTAAATTAGCTGCTGAACAGACGAAATCTGGTTTTATTTCCGTATTAGCAACCCCTGGAACAGTTAAACGTGCTTATACAAATGAATTAATCAACTCTTTTGCTGGACAGTGTCATGTTCAGCTTGTGGGAAGTGAAAAGCTTGCTGGATTTGCTGAAAATTATTTACGGGGAAAATCTATCGATTCGAAAGAGATAAAGAAAGAAATCCTTCCATGTTTTGTGGAAAAAAATGGCAAATATACTGATATTATTGTTTTAGCCTGCACACATTATCCTTTTTTGATTAGCTTCTTTCGTGAACAAGCTTTATGGTCCGTTAAATGGATTGATCCAGCAAAGGCTATCGCTAAACATACCAGATCATTATTGCCATTGTCGGAAAAAATACAGCAGCAACCTGTAAAGAAATATCAAGATTTTGTGTTGCTAACATCAAAAAAGGTCACTTCTTCAACGGAGCGTTTATTAAAAGGATTTGGCTTAAAACTCATGAAAAGAGTTGACTTTGGGATACGAGATCAATAAAATTGTTCCAGCTTTTTCTTTCAAGAAAATGGCATTAATTGACGTGTCCCGTGGATAACTTTGCATATTGATATGTTAAGGTATTCTGTCAGTCTTTAGTATTTAAAGGCAGAGGAGGGCGCGTTTCCTTGGGGTCTTAAGATCTTGTGTTTTATTTTAAAGGAAATGCGATGAGTAAACGCGAAACAACAAAGTATAAAATTGACCGTCGTATGGGAGAAAATATTTGGGGTCGTCCAAAATCTCCCGTCAATCGTCGTGATTATGGTCCAGGTCAGCATGGACAGCGTCGTAAAGGAAAACTTTCTGACTATGGGGTGCAGTTGCGCGCTAAACAAAAGCTGAAAGGGTTTTATGGAGATATTTCAGAAAAGCAATTTCATAAAACTTATGAAGAAGCCGCTCGTCGACGGGGTGATACTGGTGAAAATCTTATCGGTCTGTTAGAGTCACGTTTGGATGCTGTCGTCTATCGCGCAAAATTTGTACCTACAATTTTTGCTTCTCGTCAATTTATCAACCACGGTCATGTTAACGTAAATGGGCGGCGTACAAATATTCAATCTTATCGTTGTAAGCCTGGTGATGTTATTGAGGTTCGGGAAAAATCAAAACAACTTGTTTTAGTTTTAGAAGCAGTACAATTGGCAGAACGTGATGTCCCTGATTATATTGAAGCTGATCATAAACAGATGAAAGCAACCTTTACACGTATTCCTGCTTTTGCAGATGTTCCTTATGCTGTGCAAATGGAACCTAATTTGGTTGTTGAATTTTATTCTCGATAAATTTTTATGAGGAAACATGTTTTCCTCTTTCTGTGATTATAACTTCAAAATAGTGTGTTTTTTATAATCTTTGAAGTTAACAAGTGTTTTTTGTGAATGGTTCTATATTAAGTTTATTGCTATGTTTTAGAGCGATAAACTTATATAGTTCCATTTCTTTTTTATGTATCTAATTTTATAAATTCAAAAAACATAAATGTAAGTTTACTTTATATTTGTTTCTGTCTTTGCAAAACGAGCTATTACTTGTGCAGGATATGGTATTATGAATGATGTTTCAGTTGAATATCAAACAATAGAGGAAAACGAAGAGAGAGATGATCTTTTGGAAAGAGAAGCAGATGAATGTCATCCAATATTTCGGGTTGCTCCTTCCAGCGTAGAATTTAATAAATTGCGCAAACGGCTTTTGCGTCATATGCGGCAGGCTTTGGATGATTTTTCTATGCTCTCTACGGGAAAAAAATGGCTTGTCGCTTTATCGGGTGGAAAAGACTCTTATGGTTTATTAGCGCTTCTTTTAGACTTAAAATGGCGTGGTCTTTTACCCATTGAAATTCTTGCTTGTAATCTTGATCAAGGACAACCAGGATTCCCGAAACATATTCTTCCAGACTTTTTAAGTTCTTATAAAATTCCCTATCGTATTGAATATCAGGATACTTATTCCATTGTTACAGATAAATTGGCAAAGACGCAGACATATTGTTCCCTTTGTTCTCGTTTACGACGAGGAAATCTCTATCGCATTGCACGTGAGGAGGGCTGTTCTGCATTAGTTTTAGGTCATCATCGTGATGATGTTTTGGAAACGTTTTTCATGAATTTGTTTCATGGTGGTCGATTAGCCGCTATGCCTGGAAAACTTAAAAATGATGAAGGTGATCTTTTTGTATTACGTCCTCTTGTCTATGCTGCTGAAGAAGATATGGAAAAATTTTCTCAAGCAATGCAATTCCCAATTATTCCTTGTAATCTTTGCGGCAGTCAAGATGGGTTACAACGTAATGCAATGAAAGAAATGCTGAAAAACATTGAAAAACAAATGCCAGGACGTAAAGATACGATGATTCGCGCTTTAACAAATGTGCGCCCAAGTCATTTGCTTGATAAGAAATTCTTTGATTTTAAAACGTGTTAATAAAAATTAGATATTAAAAAAAATAAGTTTAAAGAGTTTAAGATAAGAGACTTATTTATAATGATAATTTATTTTTTTCATTTAAATATCGTCAGATTGTTTTGTTTCAAATTCTCTTATATTGCATCCATAAAAAACATCCGTTTGCATATCACAAAGGAAATTCTTGTGTGCATAAAACACTCTTGAAAAAAGTTTCCTTTCACTAACCAATGACTGTCGTAATATGAAAAATGAAAAAATAATACGGCTGTCGATTTGCTCTTTTGTTAATTAAAAATGGGAAACCTTGTGGATTTTATTCTTTTGCGCCGCCGTCACCGTCATTTAAAGCTCATTTATAAGGTATTAAATTAAGAGAATATATAACTGCTTGGTATTTTGGGAGTGTATAGCAAACATTCAGAGCAAAGATTGCTCGTAAATTCTCATGAAGTAAGCTATATAAGTGATCAAGTTCGATTGTGAGTAGCTGATCTTTTTATAAACCGATGCTAATAGAAATCTTCATCATTGAGGATAGGGAGGGAGTTAATTTTTTAAACTGCTATACCATAAAGGTCATAGGCATCCGATTGTTCGATTTTAACAGTGACAAATTCACCAACACGCAGTGGACGTCGTGATGATATATGGACAACACCATCTATTTCTGGAGCATCGTATTGACTACGTCCTTTGGCAACTTTTCCTTGACTTTCATCGATAAGCACTCGGAGTCTTTTTCCAATTTTTTTCTTTAAAAGATGTGTAGAAATTTGTTGTTGTTTTGCCATAAAACGATGCCAGCGGTTTTCTTTCACCTCCTCAGGAATATTTTTTAATCCCAAATCATTTGCGGCAGCTCCTTTTACTTCTTCATATTTAAAGCACCCAGCGCGTTCAATTTTTGCTTCTTCTAGCCATTCTAGAAGTATATTAAAATCTTCATTCGTTTCACCAGGAAAACCAACTATAAATGTTGATCGCAAAGTAAGATCTGGACATATTTTTCGCCATTTTTCAATTCTACGGTTTGTTTTTTCCATAAGTGCGGGACGCTTCATGTGACGCAAAACAGTCGGTGATGCATGCTGAAAAGGTATATCCAGATAAGGAAGAATTTTTTTTGCAGCCATAAGTTCGATAACTTCATCAACATGGGGATAAGGATAAACGTAATGCATACGTACCCAAATACCCATATCGCCTAATTCGCGACAAAGATCAAAGAATTTGGTTTTGATTGTACGATCTTTCCAAGAATTTTCGAGATATTTAAGATCAACGCCATAAGCACTCGTATCTTGTGAAATAACCAAAAGTTCTTTTACACCCGCTTGCACGAGTTTTTCAGCTTCACGAAGAACATCGCTGATGGGACGTGAAGTGAGATCACCACGCAAAGTAGGTATGATACAAAAACTACACCGATTAGAGCATCCTTCAGAAATCTTTAAGTAGGCATAATGGCGAGGAGTTAAACGAATACCTTGGGGAGGAACTAAATCAAGAAAAGGATCATGAACAGGGGGAATTGCTGTATGAACAGCTTCTATAACGCTTTCATAAGCTTGCGGTTTTGTAATAGCCAATACATTAGGATATGTTTGGCGAATAGCATCAGGATCAGCACCAAGACACCCTGTTACAATAACTTTTCCATTTTTTTTAAGAGCTTCATCAATATTGGCTAATGATTCTCTCCTTGCCGAGTCAAGAAAACCACAGGTATTCACAATAACGACATCAGCTCCTTGATGTTGACGTGAAATCTCATACCCTTCAGAGCGAAGGCGTGTAATAATTCGCTCAGAATCTACGAGTGCTTTTGGGCATCCGAGAGAGACAAAACTAATACGAGGTGCAACCATAATAATCCTATAATGACTATGAACAATTGAATGACTCTTTTATTGGCTTAAAAAGAAAAAATGTTCTTTATTTTTATACATATGCAATACAATCTGTTACAAATTTATTTGATTTTTTTCTACAATATTTTACGTGATTTTATACATGCATATGATTTTATCTTATTATACTGTAAAATACCATCGTTGAGAGCGATGATATAAAGCAAACTCCTTAAAACATTCAGTACTTTAGAGCGTGTAATGAATATTTCTAAGCTTACTTATCAAGCCTTGCGTAAGTGAAGCGCGTAAAAGGGAAGGGAAAAAAGAATTCATTCAACAAGAATCTGAATTATTCTCAGATCAGATTGGGGGAGGATGTCTTTTGAGGAGTGAGAAGAAAATCAATTTCTTGTGGCACAATATTAAAAATGTCCAACGGTTTTTTTACTGTATTTTATTGGCGTATGTATAGCGTAATATAAAATGCGATTGTTATTTAATATTATTGTTATTTAATATTTACGAATAAGTCCAGTAAGCTTGCCTTGTATCTCTACACGCTCGGATTTGTATGTACGTACTTCATAGTGAGGATTCGCAGCTTCTAATGCAATAGAGGCTCCTTTGCGTCGATAACGTTTTAATGTTGCCTCTTTTTTATCAATAAACGCGACAATAATTTCACCTGATATTGCTGTATTTTGGCGTTTCACAATGATCGTATCTTTATCAAGGATACCAGCCTCCACCATAGAATTATCTTTAACTTCTAGTGCATAGTGCTCACCTGTATTAACCATATCGTGTGGAAGAGAAAGTGTGCTTGTTTGTTGCAGTATAGCAGAAGCAGGAACGCTCGCAGAAATGCGTCCCATAATGGGAATGGTGGTATTTTTTTTTTCTTCTACTTCAAAATTACTCAAGTTTTTTGATATTTCTCTTTTATTTTTTTCTATCATACTGGGAGAAATCTTACGTGCTAAAGAAAGGTTAAATGTTATTTTCTCAGGGAGTCGAATCACCTCCATTGCACGCGCACGATTGGGCAAACGACGTATAAAACCTCTTTGTTCTAAAGCTATAATAAGCTTATGAATACCAGACTTTGAAGAAAGTTCTAATGCATTTTTCATTTCTTCAAAAGAAGGAGAAACTCCTGTTTCTTTTATATGATTGTGAATAAACAAGAGTAACTCATATTGTTTACATGTCAGCATTCAATGTTCCAATCAAAATAATAAAAAGGAATAAAGTAAAAATACGTGTATACATAATAATTATGCAAGTTTTTTTCGCTAAATTAAAATTATTTGCTTTATTTTTGATCTTATAAGTGAAGTTAATATTACATCATATATAAAAATATTTTATAGCTCTGAAATAAACTGAATTATTCGACACTAAAGTTTATGATCAGTGGTATCTTTTTCTTTTAAAAATATATATACGTATCTTGTAATTTCTGATATAAAAAGTGAATTAGAAAATATTATTGTCAATAATAGAACTGATCACTCAAGGTGTATCGAGAATCATTTTGCATTATTATGTCTGCTTTATTTTATAGAATAAATTGGCTTTCATTATATAGCCATTGTGCATGAATAAAAGTCATCCCTCTAGAATGCTATTGTCGCTCATTGGTACATTTGTTTAAAAAAGTATCTCTCAATGTGCTTGCTTTCATCAAGACTTTGTGATGAATAATATAAAATCTATTGGATTGCCGCATTTTTATATCAAACGTGCTAACACTATCATATTATTTTGCTATCCTCTTAATGTTTCGATAATTTTTAGTTATTGAAAGAAGGCATAAGTATCATTTTCATTTCTTTTTTTATATAGTTTTATTCCCTCACTTTTATTGGTCGAGCAAATGATTTTGATTGTTTCAATATAAAGGGATTTGAAATGATAAAATCTCCAAGGTATTCAGATCCCTTATTCAATACATAAAACGATCAATTATTATAGATCAATATTTTGTATTATAAAACTGTATTCATATTTGAAAATTGGAAAAGAAAATGTAACGATATAAAAATGATATACGATCTACAGCGAGAAGCACTTTTGCTTTACTCATTATGCTCAACACCTCATATGTATGAGGGAGAAGCTTGCGGATTTCTCATAATTTTAGCATTTTGAATCCATGAAATGTTTTTATAGTTAGATTCCCCCTTTATTGAGACTTCAAAAAGAAGATAAAGGGGAGCTATATAATGATGGGAAAAGAGAAAATTATTGATAACTAGAGAAAATAATAATATTTTTTTCAAAAGGTGTTGACCAAATGAAAAGTCAACCGTATGTTCCTTTCACTTTCCGCAAACTAGATAGCTTGTGTGGGAGCGCGTAGCTCAGCTGGTAGAGCAACTGACTTTTAATCAGTAGGTCCAGGGTTCGAATCCCTGCGCGCTCACCAAATTCAAATAAAATCAATAGTTATACAAAAGTTCAGAGATTTCGATTCCTTTAATTCTATTGAGTTCTTTTTGATTACTTTTGGACATTTTTGGAGTTCTTTGATTAATTCTACTGCTGATTATTTTTTATCGGCTGTCTTGGTATAAAGTGATGCCATGCTATCTTTTATCAACCCAAAAGTGCTTTAAGCTTGTGATCCGGCTATACCTGCGTTAGCGCAGCAGGCATGACCGTTAATTTTAGCAATAACACGGACTGATTTTTAAAGTTATCATGTTACATGATTCATAAAATAAATTGTTCAAATCACCATACTTATTCACAGTTTATATTATGGGATGATTTTTTCAATAAGATATTGATTTATTTATTTTTTACTTTTTTTACATCTACAATAGTGCATTTATTTCTTATGAAAATTACAAAAAGGTTAACAATGCGTTAATTTTTTGATAGAGAAAAAATTCAAAGATAGTATATGCGCGAGGAAAATCATTTAAAAATGTGAATTTTCCTATCACATATAGAAGGCGTGACATGGTTTTACAGTAGTACTTAAAAGGATAAGTGGACTGAACAGATGCTTTTAAATAGCAAAAAAAAATTTACTTCTATCATTAAACCGACACTTCAATTATTCTCTATGATGGTCATTTCTCAGTTATTGGCGTCTTGTTGTGCAGGCCAAACTGCACTCCTTTCGATAAGGGATTCTTATCATAATAAACCTGTTGACGTAAATACTTCTGTTCTGCCTAAACAAGTATCAAATAAGAAAAATCAATCGGAAGAAAAAAAACGTGAGCGTGCCATTGTTGGTAAGCCTTACCAAATAAAGGGGAAGTGGTATTATCCTCAAAATGATCCAACTTATAAACGTGTTGGTGAGGCATCATGGTATGGTTCAGACTTTCATGGACGATTAACAGCTAATGGTGAAATTTATGACATGAATCTTTTGACTGCCGCTCATCCTACAATGCCTTTACCTAGCTATGCTCGTGTTACTAATTTGAGAAATGGATCTTCAATCGTTGTTAGAGTGAATGATCGCGGACCTTTTATGAAAGACAGAATCATTGATTTATCAAGGCAAGCTGCGACAATACTTGGTTATGTCGATAAGGGAGTAGCAGATGTTAAGGTGGAATATATCGCTGAAGCACCCATTGGCTATTATGATGGTGCATATTTAATGGCCTCTTATACTCCAGGAAACGCCGTGTCATATTCATTAGCGTCGGAGAATGTTTCGAAAAAAAGAGAAACTGTTTTGTTAAAAGAGCAGCGCAATATAGGGAACAAAAAAGAATTAGCTAAAGCAGCTGCTGTTGAACAGGAACAACGTAATAAAACTGTTGCAGTTAAATTGCCGGAAATTGGTCCTATCATGGTTGATAAGCCGATGCCATTCGATCAAGTTGCTTCTATAAATAAGCTAAACAAAAAAACAAAGGTCAATTGGCTACAACTGTTTTAAGAAAAAATGCGTTGATTTTTTATCAATATAATTTTCTAGTAAAAAAGATAAGAACTTACGGATTTAGTGTAGGGGTTTCATCTTAAGGCGCGTTGTCCTTTTCAAAAAGCGTGGTTGGGTGCTATTATTATAAATTCAGTACGGGCCTTTCCACTCCATTGCTAGTATTTTCGTCGTTTTATGATATTGCTTGCTTAATAAAGCGTGTACTTTTCTTGCTGTAATAGCTTTTGCTAGATGAAGGTAGATTATTGTGTCAGTCTGTTTGTGTAATCTCTAAAACAACTGTACAATCGATTTGAGAAGAATAAAAAGCTTAACAAGTAAAAAAATATTTTCTTTTGATTCGGCCTTGCATCTTTCTAAAGTATCTACGGTAATATCCTATGAAAAGATTATGCATTATCTCATGCTTTTGTTTATCATGTTCTTTAATGGAGTAAGTTCCCTCACGAAAAACAGAGCGTCTCAAACAAAATACACTTACATTGCCAATTCATGGACTTATTTAAAAGAGATATATTTCAACACGCTACAAGCCTATTTTACGACAGCGCCTGTGAATGGCATAACTGTAACGCCTTTAGATATCACCATCTTCACACTTATGAAGATATAAACCGACAACGTCATAGACTTTGCAAGCCCCAATGTTTTGTGCGATAATTCTTAACACTTGAGAGGTTGATAAGAAGTATTTTACTCTCTTTTTTAATAATTTTTATCCATATACGAACCCTGCTTATGACGCGTAAGTAAGTGATTTTATTGAATTTAATATGAGAGGAGGGGATGAGAGAATCTTACAGTATTTTGAATCAAATCCACGTTAAAAGATTATAATTTATCATAACAAATCAAAATACTATCAATAAAAATAGGAAAAAATATTTTGTCTCTCATACTTTAAAATTAAACTGAACCTACATGGAAGATAAAAAGCGTGTCATATTATTTTTTTCTAAAGCTAAATGAAAATAAAATCTTTTTGTGAGTTGTAAATAATTCCTCAATTTGCAGCAATCAAAAAGTTTTTTCCTATATAGTAAATTCTTTATGCTGATTTTTAGATGGGAGGAGCGGCTATGTATACAGTATTAAGGATCTTATTAATATTATGGGGAGTATTGGCATTTGATACATGGGGGAGAGCGCAAGATTTTCAAACTCCCGCATCCCAATTGTTATTACTCGATGATGATACAGAGACAGTACTCTATGAAAAACAAAGTGCTATTCCTTTTTTCCCTGCTTCATTAGTAAAATTGATGACAGCAGAAGTTGTATTTCATCAATTAAAAAAAGGATTATTAAAAAGTACGCAGAAATTTAAGGTCAGTGAAAATGCTTGGCGCAAGGGTGGAGCACCTTCTGGTACAACCACTATGTTTGCAAAGATAAAAACAGAAATCAGTGTTTATGATCTGTTGCGTGGTTTAATTATTGTCAATGGAAATGATGCTGCTATTATTCTTGCTGAAGGCATATCAGGAGATGAAGCTCATTTCGCAAAGTTGATGAATCAGCGCGCTAAAATGATTGGATTATCTCAGAGTCATTTTGTTAATGCAACAGGGCTTCCCGAAGAGGGACAATTTGTAACAGTGCGTGATATGATTATATTAGCACGTTACATTACTCAGGAATATCCAGATTATTATGCACTTTATCGTGAACCTCATTTTACGTGGAATAATATTTTTCAACGTAACAAAAACCCTCTTATTTCTAAGGAAATTGGTATAGAAGGATTTGGTTTTGGCTACAGTAAAAAAGAAGGTTTTTCAATGGTTGCCACCATTTCTAAAAATCATCAACGTCTTTTTTTAGCAATCAATGGTTTGCAAGATAGAAAAAAATATACAAAAGAAATAGAACGCATTCTTCAATGGGGAATGACGGCATTTGATCTCAAAACGATTTTCACAAGAGAAGAAACGGTTGGTCGTGCTCCTGTTTATGGTGGTAAGCAAAATTTTGTTCCACTCATTGTTAAAACACCAATAAGTTTTATGCTTTCGAATGAAAAAAAAGTAAATGTTAAAGCAAAAATTAAATATCATGGTCCATTGAAAGCCCCCATCGTTTCTGGGCAATCAGTTGGCGTTATTCAAATTTTAGAAGATAAAAAGGTTCTTCTGGAAAAACCAGTTTTTGCCGGAATGAATGTTCAGGAAGGAAGTTTCTTTGCAAAAGTAAAAAATGCATTCTATGAAATCACAATTGGATGGTTACGGAAATATTTATAGTTACGCGCTAATAAGGTTAAGGTCATACGTGTCAGGTTATTTTATTACATTCGAAGGAGGGGAGGGAGTAGGAAAAACAGTACAGATTTCTTTGCTTGCTGAGTATCTCTCTCACAAAGGTTATGATGTTGTTACAACACGAGAACCAGGAGGAACGGCAGGAGCAGAAGCAATCCGACATATTTTATTGTCAGGGAAGATACAACAATATGGACCATTGATTGAAGCTGTTTTGTTTACAGCGGCACGTGTCGACCATGTTACTGAGGTTATCGCACCTTCTTTGCAAAAAGGTAAAATCGTTTTATGTGACCGCTTTATTGATTCTACACGCGTTTATCAAGGCCTCAATGATACCGTCAGTTCTTCTCTTCTTTCTGTTTTAGAGTGTATTGCGCTCAATGGTATTTTGCCTCATTTAACATTTTTATTAGATATGCCAGCAGTGTGTGGTATGAAGCGTGCAAATTTGCGAAGAAAAAAAACAGCAGAAATTGATTATTTTGAAAAAGATCAGTTGGAAATTCAAGAACAAAGGCGTCAGGCTTTTCTTCAATTGGCCAAACGGGAACCCCATAGATTTCGAGTCATTGATGCCACTGGCTCAGTGGAAGCCATTGCTCATCAAATAAAAAATATTTGTCATCAGGTATTGTTGGAGCAGCTTTCATGAGTAATGTAAATACCTTACGCCAATATGATGATATTGATACAATTTTATCACCATCCCAGAACAATGTTCTCTTTGGTCATGAGGATGTTCGTCATTTTTTGACACAAATGCTTAAAGAAGAGCGTTTGCATCATGCATTATTATTTGAAGGAGAATATGGGATTGGAAAGGCTACATTAGCCTTTCATCTTGCTTGGAATATTTTAAGTTTTCAACAGAGTTCTTTCCTGAAACCCGATCCTTATTCTACCCCATGGCGCCAAATTACACAAGGAAGTCACCCTGGTCTTTTGTATATTTCACGTCGATTTGATGTGAAAACGCAAAAGTTTAAAACAGGAATACTCGTTGATGATATCCGTGATATTATGCATTTTTTAAGTCGAACATCGCAAGATAATGGATGGCGTATTATTATTATTGATTCTGCAGATGATATGAATAGAAATGCAGCAAATGCAATTCTCAAAATACTTGAAGAACCACCTACAAAAACGTTATTTGTTATTATCGCACATTCTTCAGGAAAATTGCTTCCAACAATCCATTCACGGTGTCAAAAAATTTCTTTTCGTCCGTTGAATAACGATGAAATGAAAAAAGTTATTATACATATTTTCGCCGATCAGGATTTACCTGATGAAAAAACAATTGAAATGATTATTAAAAAATCTAAAGGAAGCCCTCGAAAAGCCGCTTTACTTATTTGCCATGGCGGTCTTGAAATTATTAAAACAATTGATGCTCTCCTAGAGAAACCTGTTTGTAACGCAACGATTGTACATACTCTTGCACAAACATTTTCATCTGTTTCTTCTACATTCCAATTTCAACAATTTTGTGATGAAATTCTTAATAAAATTCAAAAAAAAGCTATCATGCTCGTTGAAAAGGGAGACTTATTTCTCTCAAAAAAATATGCGGGAAAATGGCAGGAGATTCATCAAGAAATAGAGGAAATACAACTGTTTAATCTCGATAAAAAGCAGTTTGTTATTAACTTACTTTTTAAAGTTCATAAGATCATTCATGAGAATTAGTTTTTCCGTGACAATGCGATGAACAAACGCTATGTCATAATATCTTCTATTTATAGCGTTTTACAACGAGTATGACATGCGTGACACATATTACATAACAACTCCCATTTTTTATCCTAATGGTGCTCCACATATTGGACATGCTTATAGTGCCATTGCAAGCGATGTTTTAGCCCGCTTTCAACGGTTAAACGGGAAAAATGTATTTTTTCTTTCTGGTACAGATGAGCATGGTCTCAAGATGCAACAAACCGCAGCTGCATTAGGCATGACACCTCAGCAACTTGCAGATCGTAATAGTGCGGTATTTCAAAAAATGCTTGCAGTATTAAATTGTTCTAATGATGATTTTATCCGTACGACAGAAGAACGCCATTATCAAGCGTGTCAAGAAATTTGGAAAAAGATGGAAGCAAATGGTGATATTTATCTCGGCCGTTATACGGGGTGGTATTCGATTCGCCAAGAAGCCTATTATGAAGAGAAAGATACGGAAGTTGGACAAGACAATATCCGTCGCGAGAAGGAATTAGGCTCTCCAGTTGAATGGAATGAAGAAGAAAGTTATTTTTTTAGGCTTTCTCGTTATGAAAAGGCTCTTCTTGAATATTATGAAAAACATCCTGATTTTATTGCTCCACTTGAGCGGCGAAATGAAATTATAAGTTTTATCAAATCGGGTTTAAAAGATATCTCTATTTCACGCACAAGTTTTAATTGGGGCGTTGCTGTTCCTGATAATCCAAAGCACGTAATGTATGTTTGGGTTGATGCACTTACAAATTATCTATCAGCAATTGGTTTTTTCAATGAAAATTCAACAAAACGTGATTTTTGGCCTGCAAATACGCATATTATTGGTAAGGATATTATTCGTTTCCATGCAGTCTATTGGCCAGCATTTTTAATGTCTGCTGGAATTGATTTGCCTAAGAATATTTTTGCACATGGTTTTTTACTTAATCGTGGTGCAAAAATGTCAAAATCTATTGGAAATGTCGTTGATCCTTTTGAAATGGTTGATCATTACGGTCTTGATCAGGTCCGTTATTTTCTTCTCCGTGAAGTGCCATTTGGACAAGATGGTAGTTATAGCCATGAGAGTTTAGTGAACCGTATTAATGCTGATCTTGCTAATGATCTTGGTAATTTGGCACAGCGCTCTTTATCTATGATTGCCAAAAATTGTAATGCACAAGTCCCAAAACCAACTTCATTCTTAGTTCAAGATAAACAGCTTTTAGAACAATCTCTTCAGGTGCTGGAAACTGTACATCAAGCAATGTCTTCTCATAGTATGCATTTAGCCCTTTCAGCTATTTTTTCAATTGTAGCAGATGCCAATCGCTATTTTGCCAACGAACAACCTTGGAGTTTACGTAAAAATGATCGAGATCGGTTTTCTACAGTTCTTTATATAACTGTAGAAATCTTGCGGCGAATAGGAATAATGCTTTTGCCTTTCATACCTCAATCAGCAGCAAAACTTCTTGATAGCCTTGCGATTGCTGAAGATGATCGGTTGTTGTATCATATAAGCCATGCGAAAATTCAAGAAGGACTTGATCTTCCACCACCAGAACCAATTTTTCCTCGTTATATCTTGAAGAAAGAAGATACTCATCATGTTGATTGATACACATTGTCATCTTGATTTTGAAGATTTTTCACAAGATTTGGATAATGTTATCCAACGGGCTTTAGATGCTAACGTTAAACGTATGATAACAATTTCAACCCATGTTCATAAGTTAGATAAGCTGTTAGCTATTGCGCAAAGCTATGATCAAGTCTTTTGTTCCGTTGGAACACACCCCAATCATGCGCATGAAGAACAAAATATTACAGCGGAAGAGCTTATACAGCTCTCGAATCATCCTAAAATTGTTGCGTTTGGGGAAGGGGGGCTTGATTATCATTATGATTACTCTACACCAGAAGAACAAAAGAAAGTTTTTCAAGAACATATCATCGCTTCTAGAGAAACACAGATTCCTCTTGTTATCCATTCACGCAATGCCGATATCGATATGGAAAAAATATTGCGCAAACAGATAAAAGAAGGAGCTTTTCCCTTTATCCTTCACTGTTATTCATCTGGAATGCAACTTGCTCGTGCTGGAATTGAGCTTGGTGGTTATATTTCTTTTTCAGGTATTCTTACTTTTAAAAACGCTCTTGAAATCCGTGAAATAGCAAAAATTGTGCCCCATGAACATTTGTTGGTGGAAACAGATGCACCATTTTTAGCACCCACCCCTCATCGGGGGAAAACAAATGAACCATCTTTTGTATGCTATACAGCAGCTGTTTTAGCTGAAACAATTGGCTTAAGCATTGAAGAAACAGCTCAAATAACAACCCGTAATGCTTTTCGTTTATTTAGCAAAATGAAATAAGGCAAAAGCTATGTGTGATCAATACCGATTTACAATATTAGGGTGTGGTCCTTCTCCAGGAGTGCCAAGACCTAATGGTGATTGGGGAATATGTGATCCGAATAATCCTAAAAATAAACGCTACAGAAGTTCTTTATTAGTTGAACGCATTAAACCATCAGGGAAAAAAACAACAATCGTTATTGATACGGGGCCGGATTTTCGCTCACAAATGATTGAAGCGCATGTGGACCATCTTGATGCTGCTCTTTACACACATTCTCATGCAGATCATATCCACGGTATTGATGATTTACGCAGCTATGCACTTGCACAAAAATGTTTAATAGATATCTATGCTGACAGATTTACACTAGAACATCTCAAAAATGCTTTCGGATATTGTTTTCAAACACCAAAAGATTCATCTTATTCTCCTATTTTAAAAGAGCATCTTATCAATGAAGATAGCCAATTTATTATTCAAGGGGAGGGTGGAGCAATAAGCGTTAATACGCATTTACAACACCATGGAAATATTCATTCTTTAGGTTTCCGTATCGGAAATGTTGCCTATTGTACAGATGTTAGTGAGTTTCCTGAAAAAACATTATCAAAATTAATGGGTTTGGATGTTCTCATCATTGAAGCCCTTCAATTTAAATCTCACCCAAGTCATTTTTCTGTTGATCAAGCATTACAATGGATAAAATATTTAAAGCCAAAACAAGCAATACTCACACATATGGATAGATCGCTGGATTATAATGCAGTCGTAAATTACGTTCCATCCTCTGTAAAACCTGCGTATCAGGGCCTTACTTTCGAAACAACTGCATAAGTTTATTCATACAATATTTTACGTTAAATAAAATTTTTTGAAGATTATCCTTTATTTTGTTTTATTTTTGACATAAATGTCACTTTTTTATGTTTAAAATGAGGTTTTTATGTATAAGAATTTTAAGCGGGGTGTATGTATTGCCGTTTTAGCAGTTTCCTTAACAGCATGTGGGGGGCGTTTAGAAAAAAATATTGCAACGACAACATTACATGATGGATCAATGAGTTGCACCGATATTCAACGGGAGTTTTTTGCTAATAAACGACAGATTAATGATACAATTAGAGAGCGTTCTACAGCAAGAAATAAAAATGTAGCTTTAGCAGCGGCAGGTGTTGTATTTTTACCTGCTCTGTTTTTTATGGATCCTAAATCCAGTGAAAGCAATGAAATTTCGGCTTTAAATAATCGTAATGCTGTTTTAAGTGATCTTGCACGTATGAAACGTTGTAAAATAGTACAGTAATTTTTCTTATTTATTATATGTAATTTTATTATCACTATTTTTGGTCTTTAAGGAATATACTTTAAAGACCAAATTTTATTTTAAAAGTAAATTGTATGATATAAATATAAAGTAGGGATTGCTTTACCAAATTATCGCATAATATATATTATGGAACTTTTATAGAAAGGATACAAGGGTATGCCATCAGCACTTTAAGGAATGTTAGCAATATTAACCATGGGACTCCCTACCCAATATACTCGTGTTTGACAATTGAATTGAGATGCATAGCCTTTACTAAAAAAACTGATAACCTTTCAAGATTGAAAATCTGTCCGGTTATTCTTTCTTGAAAATTTCAATCATTATAGTTTTTTATTTTTTACTCTTTTTAAAAAAATCATCATAATTTGTAGTATTATAAAAGTTAAAAATAATATTCCATGAAATAATGGTACAAATGGCTGATAAATAAAATCAGAACAATATATTGCTATTGTTTCAATCAATGTTGCAATACACCATAAAATAATTCCCCATGGTGAATACATCCAAAGTCCAATTAAGGCAATAGGATAGAGAATCGCCAATATAGCTGAGACAAATTGCCACTGCCAAGGCATAAGGTCAAAACGCCATAAAATACCTGGAAAGACACCCACAAGGCGTATCCAATAAAAAATACCTAGGACTAAGCAAATAAGTGCCAAAAACCGTAAGTAACAGTTATAAATTAAATTGATTTTTGAAACCCGTTTGTGAGGATTATTTTTCACAATAATAACTCTTGTTCAACAGGTTGAAAGTAATAATCTATCATTTCATCTGTTACATTTGAGAGTTTATCTGGCTGCCATTGAGGTCTTTTATCCTTATCAATTAACATAGCACGTATACCTTCATGAAAATTATGTGAATTAATCATATGATGTGCAATGCGGTTTTCAATTTTCATACAATCTTCCAACGTTTGAAGTGAATTTTGTTTCATTTGTTTCCAGATAACTTTTAAACTTATTGGAGAACGTAACTGCAAAATATCATAACATTCTTTAGCAAACAAAATACCTTCTTCACTTTTTTTATGAAGCAACTCAAGACATTCTTCTAAGCTATAGGCACTAAAACAAGTATCAATAATACAACGTATTTCGTAACTCGTTTCATAGTCTTTTGTAACGGATCGCTCGTTTAAAGCTAAAAGAGGATCTCCTTGTTCGATAATAGCTTTTCTAACCCTATCGAATTCAATTTCAGGAACAGCATGTGTTGCTAATCCTAAATTTAAGCAATCTCCCCACTTTATGCATGCGCCAGTTAATGCAAGATAGATGCCAAAATGATTAGGCAAAGATGGTAAGAAAAAACTTGCACCCACATCTGGAAAAAATCCAATCGCACCTTCTGGCATAGCAAAAACTGTATTTTCTGTAACAATTCGATGTGAACCATATAGAGAAATACCTACCCCTCCTCCCATCCAAATACCGTTTACAAAAGAGATATAGGGTTTTGAAAAACGTTTGATATAAGCATTCAAACTATATTCATCCCTAAAGTATTGATAAGCAAAGGGACTTTTTCCCATATTATAGATTTCTACAACATCTCCACCAGCACAAAAAGCACGCCCCTCCCCTTCAATTAAGACACAAGAAACATTATCATCTGTTTCCCATGTTCTGAGAGCTTTTCTTAAAGCTGAAACCATTCGTTGATTAAGAGCGTTTAATGCTGAAGGACGCGTGAGCTTTATAATACCAGCACATCCTTCTTTCGTAAAAGAAATATCATCACCTGCTCCAAAGTCAATTTGCATCTCACATCCTTCTTAAAACAACTATTTCATTGTTTTTTTATATTTTCCCCCCCAAGTTGAGGAAATATTTGCATGATTGCACCAATACAATATATATAAATTCCTGTTACCGAAATTCCTATTTTAACCCAATAGGGAGCCTCTAGTTGATAAAAGAAGGCAGAAACACCAAAAACACACCATAAGAGAAAAATGGGAAAATTAACTCTACGTAAACGAAGGACTCTTACTGGATGAATAAAATAAATTGGCAAAAAAGATATAATCGCCGATAAAACAATAATGATAAAAGTAATCCACTCTCCTGGCCTGACGACAAAAAGCGTAAAAATCATCATATTCCAAACAACAGGAAATCCTTTAAAAAAGTTTTCTTTGGTTTTCATACTAGTATCTGCATAATAAATAGCAGATGAAATAACAATAATTGCACTCAATGAAAATGATAACCCTACCCCCATGAAACCACTTTGATAGAGTGCAAAGGCAGGAATTAAGACATAAGTCACGTAATCAATAATATTATCTAACAGCTCTCCAGACCATGTTGGAAGAACGTATTTAACATCAAGTTTGCGTGCAATTGGTCCATCTATACCATCAACCAGAAGGGCAAGCCCAAGCCAACAGAACATAGCTGTCCATTCTTTTTGAGAGGCTGATATAAGAGAAAGAAACGCTAAAAATGATCCCGAAGCTGTTAGTAAATGAACGGAAAAGGCCTTTGCTTGTGGCATTGTTACTTTTTTATGGCGTAATAATTTAGCATTTGTTTTGATTTTCTTTGTTAGTTTACGTTTCAAGGTTTTCTTATCCTCGTTTTTAAAGTCTTCAATCATCTATCAATACGCCATTTTTTACCGATGATATAACTCAACATTTTAAAAAATCATAAAAAGGTTACTTTTTTATATCGCATTATTTATTACATACTATAATAATAGAAGAGCTTCATATAATAAAAAGAGAGTGATCATTTGGAAATGTTAAAATATTTTCTCAATGGAGAAAGGTTCAAACAGTTGTGATCTTTGAAAAAAACGAGCATAAAGATATTGCTGTTATTGGTGCAGGTCCTGTCGGAATGTTAGCTGCGCTGAGTCTTGCACATGAGGGGCTTTCTGTTTTTCTTGTTGGGCCCCCTGCCCATACAGATGAGTTACGGACAACCGCTCTTATGATGCCAGCAATCCGCACACTTCAAAAACTCAATATTTGGAATAGTCTTCAAAAACATGCGGCAGCTTTATCGCGCATGAGAATTATAGATATAACTTCTAGGATTGTGCGTGCTCCTACGGTGCATTTTTTTTCTGCTGAAATTGATGAAAAAGCCTTTGGTTATAACATACCTAATGTAGAATTAAACAGTGCTTTAACCGATGCTGTTACCCATATGCCCAATATTACAAGATTTATTTCTGCTGCTAAATCTTTTCATCACACAAAAAGCCATGTATGTATTACTCTTTCTGATGGTAGAGTCATTCAAGCACCACTTGTTATAGCTGCTGATGGACGTCACTCTCTCACACGTGCTGCAGCAGGGATAAATATCAAACAGTGGAACTACCCACAAAAAGCACTTGTTCTCAACTTTTCCCATGAGTTTTCTCATCAAAATACATCAACTGAATTTCATACAGAACATGGTCCATTTACACAAGTTCCGCTACCAGGGCGAAGATCCAGTCTTGTATGGGTTGTCCATCCTTCTCGTGCTGAAGAATTATTGAATATAAAATCAAAAGCAATTGCAAAAATAATCGAAAATCAAATGCAATCAATGCTTGGAACGCTAACCTTAGAAACATCAATTCAGTCCTGGCCTCTTTCAGGACTTCTTGCTCATCATTTTGCTGCTAATCGAACGATTTTAGTGGGTGAAGCTGCTCATGTTTTCCCCCCTATTGGAGCACAGGGATTGAATTTAGGATTCCGTGATGTTCAAACTTTAATTGATATTTTACCCAATGAAATATCTAATTCTAACCCTGAAATGATTGTTGCACGTTATAACAAATGCCGCAAACCAGATATATTAATCCGAAGTGGAGCTGTTCATACACTGAACTCTGCTTTACTTTCTCATATGTTTCCTGTTCATATCGTACGAAGTGTTGGGCTTGGTCTATTACATAATTGCTCCCCATTACGTAATTTATTTATGCGCGAAGGAATGTATCCAGGTTACGGATTCAAGGAAATTATGCAAATATTTCCAACAAAATCGCCTAAACAGCTCTATTGAAAAATAATGGATAATAACGTAAAATGAATGCTATTTTGTGTCTAACTTACTAATGCAAACTAACTAAATAGAAATAAATGCATAATATATAAATAACCCAATAAATAATTATTTTTAATAATGCGTTTTGAAAATAAATTTATTCAGTAAAAAAACAATATTCTACTATACATTTTGGGGTATCAATTCTTTAGAAGGGTAATTATGCATAACAAAAATAAATTGTTTAATTCTTTAAAAGTTAATATCATTTAGAGTATCTTTACAGCTTTTGTAAAAAATTCATACGAGAGTGTTCATTTTATTAATTTATGCACTTGTTTAAAGCAAAATCTGACACCTAAAGCCGTTTCGCAATGACACCCCTGTAATGATGATATAAAAGGAAAGCTGTTAAACATTATCATTTTTACACTTATCAAGGAACACGCTGGCACAGCATTATATTATTATGTGGCCATCCTCTACTATTTTTCCCCTTATATTTGAGAGCCTTTCTAAGAATCACTTTATATTTATTCCTTTATAGCTTTTTACTCATACGCAAGCCTCTTTTATGATTTTCATTCTTCAGAATAAAAACAGATTTGAATGAGAGAATTATACGATATTCGTGACGCTTATTTAACATACAAAACAATGAATTATCATTATAAATCTATGTGTTATCAATGAGCAATAATAAGCAATATAATCTCTCTATGGTTTAATATTGCGTTTTGGAGCATATCTATTACTGATGTGATAAATATCATTTATTTTCAAGTTGTTATTAAACATTTAAATTTCAGTGCTATTTTATTTTTTATACTGTTTTTGTTTTTTCTAATAAAATAATAAATTATATTAAATCTATAAATAATATTTATTTTAATTTATGTAATAACATATATTATTAGTATAATATTCTTATATATCATCTTTTTAAATAATATTAATAATATTTATTTCAATATTATAAATTATTAATAATAAAAATAAATAATAAAAAATATTTTTATTTAATCAATAAATTTTTATAACTTTTTGTTATTAAGTATAATATTAAAAATAAAACCATCTTGGGAACCTGTTAGCAATACAAAGGTTAATAAAGTGTTGTTTCAACAGCAGGTGACAAGATGAAACTAAATAACTTTTTAAAATTAAGTGTTTTTATTATGATGATTGTATCTGTCTCGTTGATAGTCACGACTTCAATCAGTGACGTTTTTCACCTTCCTTATTGTCAAACCTTTACCTATACCTCTACTCAAAATATCACTAAAATAGGTCAGAATTCATTTACTGCCTCACAAATTAAAAACTGTCTTATGCAAAATGGTTTTGAGAATATTAAACGATTACGTTTAGATGACAAAGGTATCTGGCGAGCTTTAATAAAATTTAAAAACTCTCATTTTCTCGTATCCATTGATTATTCAGGAACCGTTACCATTCAAAATGAAAGAAAAAAATATGATTGATTTTAAAACTTACAGCTCTGTTTCTTTTCATAATTATAAGACAAATTTTTTCAAAAATTGCTGGCATTCCATTAAAGAATTTGCTTTCATCGGGGTATTAAATGGTAGCCTATCAGGAGCAATCGCAGCAGCTCTTGCAGCTTATGGTTATATTGCTCTTCCAGGATTTGGTCCAGTTATTGCAATGGGTATAGGGGTAGCACTTTCTGCTGGAATGATAATAGGAGCGCTGATAGGATTAGGAATGGGGGGGAGTGTCGGTATATGCTGTATTTTATGGGAGAGTTATATGAACCATAATAGTCCTTTCTCTTATAAATTTCACAATGAATAGAAAAGTTCTCATTTTTGATGAAAAGATCATCATATTATAAATGAAATAATAGCTAACTTATTAAAATTCCTTATTTAATTTCTTATTATATCTCAAAAAGTAGATTTTTTTAAAGCATCTCTTGAAGAAATGTAAGTGAGATATAATTATCCACCTATAAAAGCTACATTATTTATAAATAAATTTTATAAATAAAAAAATGAGATATATGTTTAGAAATATACTTTAATTTATTTACTATTTCTAAAAAGTAATATTTATTTATGAAGTATTTTTCTAAAAAATCAATTTTAGTAAATTATAAATATATCCAATTAAGCATAATATTGAATTAATAATTTTTTATAGCTAAAATTATTTAAATTAAATATAAAGGTATTTTATGAGAAAAATATTATTATCATTATTCGTTTTTATGGCATTTTTAATTCATAAAAACTCTGCGTTAGCAATATCGACACAAGTAAATATTTATAAACTAGAAGCTAATAATTCTAAAAAGGCTATTGGTAGCATTAAAATTGAAGAAAATACATACGGTTTAATTTTCATACCCAATTTATCTACTTTACCAGAAGGGATGCATGGTTTTCATGTACATGTAAACCCTTCATGTGATACAAAAGATGGCATAATAGGTGGAAGCGCGGGTGGACATTATGATCCAGAGCATACTGGGAAACACTTAGGACCCTATAATATCAATGGTCATCTTGGTGATTTACCGGCACTTTATGTTGATAAGCAAGGAAATGCCGTAATGAGCGTTCTTGCTCCACGATTAAAAACAATCTCTGAAGTTAAAGGGCGCTCATTAATAATTCATTTAGGAGCTGATAATCAATCAGATAAACCATTACCGCTTGGCGGAGGGGGTGCACGTTTGGCGTGCGGTATTATTGAAAAATAAATAGAATATTATGTTACACACACTCTCTTGAGCATAAGAGATGATAGAAATTTATTTTTTAAATCCATTTCAAGAAATGAAGTAAACTATGTGAATATTTTATAAAATTGATATTTCTTTTTAAATGTTTAATACAGAGAACAAAGAACTTAATAATAATCAGAACGAACAGCAATCGAAACTGAGGGAATAGTAGAATAAATGCTTTGTAAAAAAACTTCAATATGAGGAAGCAATATTTTTAATGCTTGATGTAAACAGAAGCAACAAAGTCTAATTTCACTCTCTACAATACAAATGTGTAATGAATTATAATCATTGAGTTTAAGGTATTTAATGGGATCACGCCCTCATACAAAATAGAATACTCAAAAAACTTTCACTTGCCCCCTCCTTACCTCCCCTCTCGTGAGAGGCACAAAAAACAACCTTGATTGATTAACACCAATATAAGATAGTTTAAAATGATTGAATGCTACGATATTCAAACTTCTCATTAAGTAAAAAATACCAATTATCATTATAAATCAATATAATCAATCAAATAAAATAGTTAGAGTAATTTTTTGTCACTCTGAACAAAAGAGCTTTTAAACAATAAAACCTTTTTTAAAATACCCCTCATGGATCCATATGATCCCAATCCAATGGACGCATTTCGCCAGTTTGATAAAATTGACGAATGAGTTTAATATAATCAAGAAAGTCTTTATTTTCTACCACTAATCTATTAGCAGTATCCCAATCAATATCACTACGTTCCTTCGCTGGAATTATGATCTCACTCTCGGAAGAATTTTCTTTATCAAGTCTTATAAATCCAATTCCATGCAAACTTGAAAGCATCCGAAGCTCTTTTAATGTATCAATACCTTCAATTTCACTAGCAACTAAATAGCTCAAATTAGCCCATGAAGAATTGCTAACTGTTTGAAAAAATGCTTTCCGTAAATTTGAACGATTAATGAGAATTTTAACTTCAAAAGACCAAAGCTTTGTCTTTTTATCAAAATATTGCAAAACACAGTCTTTGATTTCGCGATTCCATTCCCTGCTTAAACCTTGCATCCCTACGAGATCTGGATAAAGCCATTTATTGCCGCCCACACCATGTTTATTACGAGAACATTTCTCATTAATGCGTTTGCTGTAAACAGCAAGTTCTGTCCATAAAAATTTAGATAATAACGGATAAAGATCATGCTCTTTAACAGAGCCATCTTCTGGCCTATAATCTACATTGTCCTCTGCTGCATCAATTTCAGCGCTATCTGTTTGTTTAGTAAAATAATACTGCCGCAGTCATCCTTCAGTGGTTTTAATTTCTGGATAACGCTTTTGTAATTGAGAGCGCAGAGACCCTATTTCAGCAACAATTTGCTGAATAAGAGCTGCATCACTATGAAGGGGAGAGATTATTGCCGTTGAACGCTTTTGTTTTTGGCGGCATTTTTCTGGATAATTCTCAAATATCCATTGAGCAATTTCTCGAGCTGTAAATTTTTTTGTCGGGTTTTTCTTTAAAAAATTAAAAACAGTGTTTGTTAAATTCAAAGTCATATGTAAAGTAGCCTACTTTTATCTTCTGGATATTCCATTATATTCAGATATTTCAAAAGAGAACACAACAAACTGTCTATTTTTTTTGAAAAAAGCTGTCTATAAAATTAAAATATTTTTTCTGAATTTGTGGCTACAAATTCAAGGTTTTGTTTCATATAAAGAAAGTAAGCTTCTATTTTTATCAAAAATCATAAATGGGCTGAAAATCCCCATAAAAAAGCATAATATTGTATAATTTCCCTATAAATTTTTCCTTTTACTTTAAGTTAGTTAGAAAAAAATAATAATTTCATGATTTAAGAATTAGCTCATATTCTTAAATTAATGGTGCAACAGGGAACAAAATTAAAAATAATATTCAAACATTTGATTATTTCTCGCATCGACCAGTTAAAAAACTTATGTTTTTTTTAAAGCAAAAAGTTATGTGCTCTCAAGTATAGATTCTGAAATGGTAAATTCTGCACACAAACCTTCAAAACTACTATTTGCTTTAATAGCATCATGGGGAATAAGAACATAATACCATTTTTTACCACCGTAAGTAGCTGCATAATGCGTTGCATGACAACACCATTGAACTGCAGCTTGTTTCTTTTTTAAAACAATAGCGTTTTGTATTTCAGAAGCTTTTTTAGGTTCACAAAGATATTTGGCATCCTTCGTTTCTACCACAAAATCTGGTTCATAGGCTGATCCTTTATCATATTCTATCTTGAAAAAACCTCGAGCGGGTTTCATCCATTTCAATACTTTTGCATCGTCTTCTAATATTTGAGCAAATCGTAATTCCCCTTCTACTGAGTCAAACTTTTGCAAAGGATAACAACATTTCCTAAAGCCGCTGAATATAAGTTTCTTAATGTCTCTTTTAATGGCAGGAATATTACGAAAATCAATAGGAGATGTTCCTTGCGGCAAAACATAATGGATAGGTGTTAAAGTTGTAAAACCTCGTGTAACTTTAATCTCATAATCTTTTTGTGTTTCCCATTGATGTTCTCTTAATTGCGCAACAATAAAAGTATTAATCTTATGCTGATAGTGAATTAATACGTTCTCAACAGCTATATCATTGGGTAAATAAGATTGGAAATGCTCTACCATCTGACAAGCCAATTTTCGTAATAATGGCGTATGGCTATCATAATCGATAAAATCATTATCAATAAAACCACGAATGATGTAATTTTCAAGATGAGGTTCTTTAATATATTTATCTTTAGAAGTGAGAAAAATGCTTTTATGGGTACGCAATTCTCGAATTAAAAGTTTTTTACTAACAGGTTGCAAATTTAAACTTTCTAGATTCTCCAAATCAAAATCAGAAAAACCATAAGTAACCTCACGCGAAGGAATGAGTACAATATTAGGAATATCTATGATCAGTTCTGGTAATTGTTTTGTCAGAATTGTAACCACTTTTGACACAAGAGACTTTTGTGCTAGCGGTATAATACTCATAATTTTATTATTCATTTTTTCTTGTATCGGTGCAGAACAAAGCATTTGAGAACTTGGTAAATTATCATTTTCTTTAATAATATCCCATGCGATAGCAGCAATTTCTTGTTCTTCAGAGGTTAATGTGGGTGAATCCGTATTACGTAACATGATACCGTGTAAATCAGATGTTCCATTTATATCGGAATGACGTGTTACTATCGTTTTTATAAATAAAGCTTCTGCTTGACTTGGAACTGTCACTATATCCGATTTTTCAGAGGATATATCACCCCCTGTTCCAATCTCAATATGCTTTTTTATAATTGAATTCGGATCGTTCGCACGATCAATAATATCTTGAAAACGATCATGCGCAATGATTGTTAAACGATCAATAGATTCTATGCCTGTTTTATGCCCATAAGGCAAACGCAATCCACGCCCAATTGTTTGTTCTGTTAAAATTTCTGAAGCCGATGCACGCAACGGTACGATAGTATAAAGATTGCTAACATCCCATCCCTCCTTTAATTTATTAACGTGAATAACAATTTCTGTTGGCTCATGAGGATTCTCAATCACAATGAGTTTTTCAATATTTTGATCTTCCTCTATATTTGACTGTTTTGTATGAATCTCTATAACTTTTCCCTTATAAGCTCTTGCAAAAAAATCATCTGATTCCAATAAATCACGCAATTTCTGTGCATGATTTGTATCTTGAGCGACAACTAAAATAAAAGGCTTAACAAATTTTTTGTTATAATCTTTGGCATAGGCAATTAAATCTGCTTTCACGTTTTCATGGGCATGAATTGCATCTTGTAATTTAATATGTTCTAATTGTTCAGATGTATAATTTTGAGGATGAAAGTCTTTACGTGTAGCAACAGCAGGCTCTTTTACAAAACCATCTCTCATAGCCTCTGCAAGTGAATAACTGTAAACAACATTTTTAAAATCTACAGGTTTTGCACCTATTGTTTTCGGTGTCGCTGTAAGTTCTATTCCTAAAACAGGTTTTAACTCATTAATTGCTGCTGCACCAGCAGACGCTCGATAACGATGTGCTTCATCCATTAACAAAACTAAATCAGGAAGATTTACGAGATAATCAAAATAACTTTCACCAATCGTTTCTTGTAAGCGTTTAATTCGCGGAATACTAGATTTTAGTGCGCTTTTTTTATTATCCGTTGTATTAATTTTAGAAATATTAAAAATATTGATAAAGGCCGTATCCCGATTTTCAAACAAACGTTTTTGTCCGTAATAGTGGTGTTCATCAGCGCGAATACCTTTACCACTTTCATAATCTTCACCTGTAATAATAATGGGTCTATTTGCAATGAATTCACTTATTCCACTGAAAACATACTTCGGACTTTGAGGACTAAAATCCTGTTTTAATTTTTCATAAATAATCAAGTTTGGCGCTAAAACAAAAAAATGTCGGCTACGACCTGTTAAATAAAGATAGCTAATAAAAGCTCCCATAAGTCGCGTTTTTCCAACTCCCGTTGCTAAGGCAAAACAAAAAGAGGGAAAGCTTCGTTCAAAATCTTGTACAGAAGGATAGAGACTTTTTATTATTTCTAATTTCGAAACTAAATCAGCATTTTTAGAAAGCTCTATATTTTCTAAAATTTTCACCAAAATATTTAATGATTCACGTTGAGGATCACGCAACGATAAGCGAGCTGAAATCCTTTTTTCAACACTGTTCATAAAAAACTCCGCTTTTTATATATTATTCAAATAGATCTAATTCTTGTTGCGCAATATCTTTATCTTTGTCGCTTTCTTTTACCACAATCATTGGTTCAAGATTGGCTACATTTAAACTATAATCATCCCTTCCCCATTCGCATTTTTC
>NZ_JBHIQS010000006.1:65610-115962 GCF_042196685.1 Bartonella sp. AC329YNZD
AGTTGTAAAGACATTCTTAGAATTAAAAACTTTAACCTCTTTTTTGGCATCTTGGTTATGCCCTACTTCCTCATAAAGCCAAATGGTCATTGAAACCATACCATTCTTTACTTCTGATAAAAAACGCTTCAAAGAAGGAACATTGCTTCCTGTGGGGCCAAACCAAATACGATTATCATTCAATAATTCAAAGAATTTTTTTTTATTCATAGCCCAACTTCTACCATTAGGAGGCATTACCTTGCGTCCAGAAGGTGTGATGATTTCATAAATGTCCTTAGGTGTTACTCTTTTCACGGATAAATCTCCCGATTTCCAAGGACCACGAGGATCATTATCAGGATTTTTATAGCGCGCATCCATATCGTTTGAACGAGGAAGCAATTGAGGGCGCCAAATCGTTTTATCTTTGGCATAAACCATTATAAAATCATGGTTATCGGAAAGCCACTTTGTATCATTCTGTGGGGCATATTTCTTTTGCCAAATTATATTGTTGATGAAATTTTGGCGACCAAAAATTTCATCCATCATCACTTTTAGATAGGCTTGTTCATCATCATCAATGGAAATCCAAATACTTCCATCTTCCGCCAGTAAACGATGTAACAATTCTAGCCTGTCTCTCATAAGACTGAGCCATAGGGAATGCTCCAAACCATCTTCATAATGTTCAAAGACATTGCCTGTATTATAAGGCGGATCGATATAGATACACTTTACCTTCCCCATATATTCTTGTTCCAGCGCTTTGAGCGCGAACAAATTATCACCAAAAATGAGTTTATTATCAAAAATATCTTGAGTAGATACTTGGTGCGGAGCGTGATAAGATTTTTCAAGATCTTCCAATAAAATACGAGGTTCCAGTTTGGGGCGTTTTTCTTTTCCAATCCAGTTAAGTTCTAATTTTTGTTTATTATAACTCATGCGATCGCCCTTAAATTTAAACGCTTGTGAAAAGTAAACAGCTTATTCATGAATGGCTAGATTAGAGTCTCTTAACAATACTTTTAGTACCATCCGACAGCAATTTGAGCTTCTTCTGACATACAATCAGGTGTCCATGGTGGATCAAAAGTCATAGTGACTTCAACATACGAAACCCCTTCAACTGCACTAACTGCATTTTCTACCCACCCCGGCATTTCACCTGCAACAGGACATCCCGGTGCTGTAAGAGTCATTTCAATTTTTACTGAACGATCATCTTCAATATCAATACGATAAATCAGTCCTAGCTCATAAATATCAGCAGGAATCTCTGGGTCATAAACTGTTTTGAGAGCAGCAATAATATCATTTGTCATACGATCAATTTCGTCTGCTGGAATTGCTGATATGTAAGATTTTTTATTTTCGCTTACAGTTTCAACGGATTCTGTAGAATGACGCTCTTCAATTGATTCAGCCATTAAAAAATGTCCTTGTTTCTTGCAATGCTTCTACTAATTGATCTATATCCTCTTGAGTGTTATACATGGCTAACGATACGCGGCAAATAGATGCTAGACCAAAGCGCTGTAATAAAGGCTGAGCACAATGAGTTCCGGCGCGGATTGCAACTCCTCTTCTATCAATAAACATAGCGATATCATGGGCGTGAATCCCTTCAATTGTAAATGATATAATAGCTCCTTTATTGGGAGAATGACCATAAATACGCAATGACTCAACCATTTTAAGTTTTTCCTGCGCATAAGCTAAAAGAGACCTCTCATGGGCATGAATCGTGCTACAACCTTTCTCTTGTATATAATCAATAGCCGCTGCTAATCCAATAGATTCAACGATAGGAGGAGTGCCTGCTTCAAAACGGTAAGGAGGAGCATTATAAAAAACCTTATCGATTGTTACCTCCTCGATCATTTCCCCTCCCCCTTGAAAAGGACGCATTTCTTCTAATCTATCTTCTTTACCATACAGAACACCAATACCAGTGGGTCCATAAAGCTTATGACCTGTAAAGACATACCAATCACAATCGAGATCTTGCACATCAACGGTTAAATGTACTGCCCCTTGAGAACCATCAACAAGAACCGGAATAGAATTTTGATGTGCTCGCTTAATAATCTCTTTAACAGGAGGCACAGTTCCTAATATATTGGACATATGCGTTATAGCAACAAGCCGCGTTTTTTCGCTTAAAGACTTTTGGAAATCTTCAATGTGCAGAACACCATTTTCATCGACAGGAACAAAAATAAGTTTAACACCTTTTTGTTCCCGAAGAAAATGCCAAGGAATAATATTTGAATGATGTTCCATAATCGTTAGAACAATCTCATCACCTTCCTTGAGTTTAGGCATAGCCCAACCATAAGCAACAGTATTAATAGCTTCTGTTGCATTTTTCGTAAAAACAATCTCCTCCGCTTTTTGTGCATTTAGAAAAACACGAACGGTTTCACGAGAATTTTCATAGGATTGCGTTGCTGCATTGGCTAAAAAGTACATTCCCCTATGCACATTAGCATAACTATAGTGATAATAATTATTCATTGCACTGAGTACTGATTGTGGTTTTTGGGCAGAAGCAGCACTATCAAGATAGGCTAATCGCTTTCCATAAACTTGATGGTGCAAAAGAGGAAAATCACGCCGAATTTCTTCTACATTATAAGTAAATGTTTGTACGTTATTTTCCATTTTTTCCACCTTAAACATTTTTTTCAAGCCATTTACCAATGATATTCTCCAAAATAATCTGAATATTATCTTGCTTGATGTCATCAATAAGCTCAGAGATAAATCCTTTAATTAAAAGTGCACGAGCCGTTTTAAATGGAATACCGCGCGCCATGAGATAAAAAAGATAATCATGATTAATATTAGCAACTGTTGCACCATGACCGCATGCAACATCATCAGCAAAAATCTCTAATTCAGGCTTTGCATTAAATTCTGCATCATCTGAAAGAATAAGGCTATTACAAGCCATGCGTGCATCTGTTTTTTGCGCTTTTTGAGAAACACGTATTATTCCTTGGAAAACACCAACAGCCTTATCTGTAACCACATTGCGTATAATTTCGGTTGATGTTGATTTTTCTTCCACGTGACGAACAGTCATTGTAAGATCACTATGTGTTTGTCCTGATAATAAATTTATGACGCGTAATTGAAAGTCAGATTCTTCTCCCTGTAATTCAATATCGATTTCTTGGCGATTTAATTGACTCCCTATATTAATGACATAAAGTGATAACTTCGCTCTTTGATCAAGAACAGCACAAAATCGACCAAATTGTGTAGAATTAAAATCACGATTGCGAATGAGAATCCACGTAACATCACTATCAGCAGCAACATTTAATGAAAATATTGAACTGACAAAGGTATCTTTATCATTGCCAACCTGATGTTCAATAAACATAACTTGACTATTTTTATCAACTTTTATATCCGAAAAAATATGAGATTGTCCCCCCATTTGTATATTTTGTAACTCAATGGGGATATTTAACTTTGTATTTTCAGGGATGTGAAAAAGCCAACCATCTGTAACAAAAGCTGTATTTAACTGTCCAATAAAATCTTCATCAGAAATGTTTTGATTTATCTGTACAGAATTATCTTCTAATGCATCTGAAAGGCGTTTTACTGCAATATTGTCTATCTTTGACTCTATCGATGTTTTTCCATTGTTTATGGAGAAAACAGCACTTTCTGAAAGCAATGCATCAACCAATTGATTGTCTTGAACTTTTGAAAAATTGCTAATAGACTTCAGTAAGGTACGCAGATTGGTATAATGCCAACTTTCGATTTTACGGGAAGGAAGCCGTGTCGTTTGAAACTGCTCAATAGTTTTCTTGCGGATTTCCTGTACAGCTTTATCACCAGGTAAGTGGTTTACATACTGATTAAAATTACTGAGTATATTTTCTTCAACCGCTAACAAGTTTTGCTGTGCATTCATATTTAATAACCTCAAACCGCTTCCCTAATAAGATCAGCATACCCATTTTGCTCTAAATAAAGTGCTAAGGATTTATCACCGCTTTTGATAATTTGTCCTTTATAAAGAACATGTACCGTATCAGGAATAATATAATTAAGCAGCCGTTGATAATGGGTAATCACCAAAAATGAACGTTTTGAATCGCGAAGTTTATTAACACCATCTGCAACAATTTTTAGCGCATCAATATCTAAACCAGAATCCGTTTCATCTAAAATGCAAAGTGTAGGCTCAAGAAGTGCCATTTGTAAAATTTCAGCGCGTTTTTTTTCTCCACCTGAAAAACCTACATTTAATGGACGCTTTAGCATATCCATATCTATTTCAAGTTTGGCTGAAACTTCTTTAACACATTTTATAAATTCAGGAATTTTAAGTTCTTCGTCACCTCGCGCTTTGCGTTGAGAATTCATCGCAACTTTTAAAAATTCCATTGTTGCTACCCCTGGTATTTCCATTGGATATTGAAATGCAAGAAAAACACCATATGCAGCACGTTCTGCTGGATCCATTTCTAAAAGTGATTGTCCATTATAGAGAATATCTCCTTCTGTTATTTGATAATCATCACGACCAGCAAGCAAATAAGATAAAGTTGATTTTCCGGCTCCATTTTGTCCCATGATAGCGGCAACTTCTCCGTCTTGAACTGTCAAGTTTAAACCACGAATAATTTCTGTATCGGTTTCAGCAATACGGGCGTGCAAATTTTTGATCTCTAACATCATTTAATCCTGTTTTGGCTGTTTTTCAGATATCAATGCGTATTATTTTACCTTAGCATCCATCTACTTTTGTAATTACCATAGAGGTCATTTTTAGCATTATGTGCTACCGTTACAGCCTTGTTACATAAAGTCTTCTATTTATCTCATTAAATAAAATTATCCAACACTACCTTCAAGGCTAATACCAATAAGCTTTTGCGCTTCGACAGCAAATTCCATGGGAAGTTTTTGAATGACCTCTTTTACAAAACCATTTACAATTAATGCGATAGCTTCTTCTTCAGGAATTCCTCTTTGCATAACATAAAAAAGTTGGTCATCGGAAATTTTTGATGTTGTGGCTTCATGTTCAAACTGAACTGTTGCATTTTTTGCTTCAATATAAGGAACTGTATGCGCACCACAATCATTCCCGATTAACAAACTATCACATTGCGTAAAGTTACGCGCATTTTGTGCTTTTCTATGCGCTGTAACTTGTCCTCGATACGTGTTATTTGAAAAACCAGCAGAAATGCCTTTGGAAATAATACGACTGGATGTATTTTTTCCTAAATGAATCATTTTTGTACCGGAATCAATTTGTTGATGACCGTTTGCAACAGCAATAGAATAAAATTCTCCACGCGCGTTCTCACCGCGCAGTAAGCAGGATGGATATTTCCAAGTAATCGCAGAACCGGTCTCAACTTGTGTCCATGAAATCTTAGAGTTATCACCTCGACAATCTCCACGCTTCGTCACAAAATTATAAATACCGCCCTTTCCATCTTTATCGCCAGGATACCAGTTTTGTACTGTAGAATATTTAATCTCTGCATTTTCAAGCGCAATAAGCTCAACAACAGCAGCATGAAGTTGGTTTTCATCACGTTGGGGTGCTGTACACCCTTCAAGATAAGAAACATAGGAATCTTCAGCGGCGATAATCAATGTTCGTTCAAATTGGCCAGTGTTGCGTTCATTAATCCTAAAATAAGTTGAAAGCTCCATAGGACAACGAACCCCTTTGGGAATATAAACAAATGAACCATCTGTAAAGACAGCTGCATTTAAAGCCGCATAATAATTATCACTTATAGGTACAACTGTTCCTAAATATTCTTTAATAAGCTCAGAATGTTCAATAATCGCCTCTGAAATAGAACAAAAAATCACACCAGCACGTGCCAGCTCTTTTTTGAATGTTGTTACAACAGAAACAGAATCAAAGACTGCATCAACAGCCACCTGCCCCGATACAGACATACTGTCATCAAAAGTGGAGGGATCAGACTGTTTTCTTACTCCTGCCAAAATCTCTTGTTCTTTAAGAGGAATGCCAAGTTTTTCGTACGTTGCTAATAACTCAGGATCCACTTCATCCAAAGATTTTGGTCCTGTATGATTTTTTGGAGCAGCATAATAATAAAGCTCCTGAAAATCAATTTTAGGATATTCAAGACGCGCCCAATGAGGCTCTTGCATTGTCAGCCAACGGCGGTAAGCTTTTAAGCGCCATGTTAGCATCCATTCAGGCTCATTTTTTTTAACGGAAATAAATTTGATAATATCCTCATTTAAGCCTTTTGGAGCTTTATCGGTTTCAATATTGGTTTCAAAACCATATTTATATTGGTCAACATCTATTTCACGTACTTGGCGTATCGTTTCTTGTACTGCCGGCATAAATTTTCTCCATTTTTTGGCGTCAAAAACCGGTAACTAAAGTCTTGTTTTTTACAAGATTAAAGTAAGCAAGTTATCTCCTAGGCTATAGGTAAAGTGCAAAAATTTCAATCAAACTTATTTTATTTTTAAAATAATTCTAATTTTTATAACTTTCTGATGATAAATCTTCTCCTTTTTTCCTGCTTATAATTTGAGAAAAAAACGACAGAAAATCATCAATATCTTCAGAAGTTGTACCACGCCCTAGCGAAATGCGAATGGCACCATTTGGAACATGATACCCCATTGCCTCCAACACTTTGCTTTGTTTTACTTTTCCCGAAGAACAGGCAGAACCAGCTGATACAGAAAACCCTTCTAAATCAAAAGCAATTTGCATCGTTTCAGCTTTTATATTTTTCACGGTAAAGTAAGTTGTATTTGGCAAACGTTGAACTCTTTTACCAAAAATTTCAACATTTCTACTTATTTTTTGTAGTCCATCTTCTAATTTATTGCGTAAATATATTAATTGTTTTCTTTCTTCTTGCGTGAAACAATCAGCCATTGCTGCCCCAAAAGCAGCAATAAGGGGCAATGCTTCTGTTCCTCCCCGTAAACCTTTTTCCTGTCCTCCCCCGACAATAAGAGGATGTGGAGTGAGAAGATTACCACATGAAACAAAAGCACCTATCCCTTTAGGCCCGCCAATTTTATGGGCAGACAGTATAAAAAAGTCTCCTCCTAACTGATGAATATCAACAAAATTTTTATCTACATATTGTGTCAAATCAACAACAAGAGTGCCTCCTAAATCGCGAACAACAGCAGCTATTTCTTTTAATGGTTGAACAACACCAGTTTCACTATTTGCAGCTTGAATAGCAACAAGAGGTAAACCTTTTGTTTTATCGTGAGCCGCTAAGAGTGATGTTAATTTATCTTGTTGAATGAGCCCATCTTGATCAACAGCAATGACGCTTATCAACTCTTTAGAAAAACGCCCTCCCTCTGCAACAGAGGGATGTTCAGTCGCTCCAAGGTAAAGATGAGAAAATTTAACTTTTGCTTTCCCAATATTGTAAAAGGGTGTTAACAAAGTCATTGCAGCTTCACTCGCACCAGAGGTAAATATCACGTGATCTGGATCTGTTTTAAGATTTTCAGCGATTTGCCGACGGGCCTTTTGCAACAAAGTTTTAGCCGCACGCCCTTCCTTATGAACCGATGATGGATTACCAAATATCTCTAAAGATTCTAGTAGCGCCATCCGTGCCACTTTTTTGAGTGGTGTTGTTGCGTTATGATCAAAATATCGGCGTTTTATAACCATTTTACATCGCAATCATTAATCTTATGAATTGATTAAAAAAATAGCGCAATTTTCTTGAAAAGTGCACTAAAAAAAGAATATCTAATAATTATTTAAGAGATTCTATGGTAAAAGTCGACCAGGGTCAAAGAGAGCCTTTTATTGCATTAAGGAGCATTTTATGCCAGAAATTATTTTTAACGGTCCTGCGGGTCGGCTCGAAGGGCGTTATCAACCTTCACAACAAAAAAATGCACCCATTGCGATCATTTTGCATCCTCATCCCCAATTTGGTGGAACTATGAATCATAAAATTGTCTATGACCTCTTTTATATGTTCCAACAACGTGGCTTTACAACTTTACGTTTTAACTTTCGTGGTATTGGTCGTAGTCAGGGTGAATTTGATTATGGAATAGGAGAACTTTCAGATGCTGCTGCTGCTCTGGATTGGGTGCAAACACAACATCCAGACTCTAAAAATTGTTGGGTAGCAGGATACTCATTTGGAGCATGGATTGGTATGCAGCTTTTAATGCGCCGACCGGAAATTGAGGGATTTATCTCAGTTGCTCCTCAGCCTAATGTTTATGACTTTTCATTTCTTGCACCTTGTCCATCTTCTGGACTTATCATTCATGGCGGTATCGATAAAGTTGCCCCTCCAAAAGATGTTCAAATACTTGTCGATAAATTAAAAACACAAAAAGGTATCATCATCACACAAGAAATATTGGAAGAGGCTAATCACTTTTTCAGTGGATGTCATGAAGAACTTATTGAGCGATGTGCCCACTATTTGGATAACCATATCTCCAATGAACTTCTCGCTCCTCCTTCTGAAGTACTTTCACTAACTTAGGAAAATACGATAGATTTATAAAAAATTAGCAAAAATCGTCCCTGATCATAACAAAGTATTTTTTCAGTCTATATTAAAACTTTTCTAAATTTTATTTCAGGATAGAAATGAGAGTAACAGAATACCTTTTTTCTATTACTAAGAAGGCTCTTTTTTAGCGTAAAAAAGAAATAATACCTGTGTTATTATCTTTATACTACCAATATGTCTCTTTCTCTTGTGAGGTGTGCGTCAGTTATGATAGATAACACATTAATAACTTATTATATAATCGCCTGTTATATATAATAAATGCACTCTTAAATTAGGAAATTAAATCTGTGTTTGCCTTTAAATCTGATTTTTTACATATTATGAGCGAACGTGGTTTTATCCACCAAATTTCAGATGAAAAAGGCTTAGATGATCTTTTTTCAAAAGAAACTGTAAGCGCTTATACTGGATTTGATCCAACAGCATCGAGTTTACATGCTGGAAGTCTTCTTCAGATTATGATGCTTTATTGGTTACAAAAAACGGGTCATCGCCCCATTGCTTTAATGGGTGGAGGGACCGGATTGATTGGTGATCCTTCCTTCAAAGACGAAGCGCGACGCCTTCTGACACAAGATGATATTGCTGCAAATATTGATGGTATTAAAAAGGTATTTGCTAACTATTTGACATTCGGTGACCGAGAAACCGATGCTTGTATTGTGAATAATGCTGAATGGTTATGCAATTTAAACTACTTAGAATTTTTGCGTGATGTAGGAAAGCATTTTTCTGTCAACCGTATGTTGTCATTTGATTCTGTCAGACTCAGACTTGAGCGTGAGCACTCTTTGTCATTCTTAGAGTTTAATTATATGATTCTGCAAGCTTATGACTTTGTTGAACTTTATAAACGTTATGGGTTGCGTATGCAAATGGGCGGCTCTGATCAGTGGGGCAACATTATTAACGGAATTGAATTAGGGCATCGTTTAGGAACACCGCAATTATATGCGTTAACATCACCATTGCTGACAACCTCTTCCGGTGCCAAAATGGGTAAATCATTGAATGGGGCTGTATGGCTGAATGCGGATAAGCTTTCACCTTATCAATTTTGGCAATACTGGCGCAATACAGAAGATGCTGATGTAACACGATTTCTAAAGCTCTATACTCCATTACCGATGGATGAGATTCTTAAACTTTCTCTATTACAAGGAACTGAAATTAACGAAGCAAAAAAAATTCTTGCAACAGAAATTACAGCAATGTTGCATGGACGCGCTCTTGCCGATGAAGCTGCAGAAACGGCTCGCAAAACGTTTGAAGAAAAAACTCTGGGAGAAAATCTTCCAACTGTTGAAATTAATTCCTCAAAATTAAAAAAAGGTGTTGGATTACTCACTCTTTTAGTACAAGCAGGACTTGCTAAATCTAATAGTGAGGCACGCCGACACGTTCAAGGTGGGGGCGTACGTGTTAATGATCAAATTATTGAGGATGAAACACACCTTATTATTGAAAAAGATGTGACAGCAGAAGGAATCATTAAACTTTCTTTCGGAAAGAAAAAACATATTTTGATCAAACCGCTATAATCTATTGATTTCTCATTCATTCTATATTTATATCCATGATATTGATCTTTCTTACGCTTTCTTCCCTCATTTTTTAATTTAATTCTTATGACAGAATAATTTTATATGATGGCGAAAAAGTCTTTAAAATAATTCTATTTTAGAGAGTTGAAACTTTATTCCTTCTCTGTATGCTAGTGATTCATCTTTGCGC
The DNA here is from genome assembly GCF_042196685.1 of Bartonella sp. AC329YNZD. NCBI lineage: Bacteria > Pseudomonadati > Pseudomonadota > Alphaproteobacteria > Hyphomicrobiales > Bartonellaceae > Bartonella > Bartonella sp. AC329YNZD. The sequence goes on from NZ_JBHIQS010000006.1 coordinate 75,897, forward strand.
TTAAAAAGAAAGATAAAAAAATGATAAACTCAATGAAAGGTACTCTTGCTCCTGATTTTAATTTACCACGCGATGGAGGAGAGACAGTATGTCTTTCTGACTTTAAAGGAAAAACTGTTGTTTTATATTTTTATCCCAAAGATGATACCAGTGGATGCACAAGCGAAGCGCTTGATTTTACAAAATTAAAGACAAAATTTGATGAAATTGGTGTTGTTGTTATTGGAATCTCTCCAGATAATGTAAAAAAACATGATAAATTTAAAGTAAAACATGAACTTGATGTTATCTTGGTTTCTGATGAAGAAAAAAGGACCCTTGAAGCTTATGGTGTTTGGGTGGAGAAAAGTATGTATGGACGCAAATATATGGGTGTTGAACGGAGCACTTTTTTAATTGATGCACATGGAATAATAACAGAAGAATGGCGCAAAGTAAGTGTATCTGGACATGCTGAGAATGTTTTAGCTGCTGCAACACTTTTACATAGTAATGGTGACTTGTAAAGAGAATGCTTGATTTATCTTAAAAAGCAAAAGTTTTCCTTCCCAATTGATATTAATTTTTCCAATGGTTTCAATTTTTATAATATATTGCTTTATAAGAACAACTGATTATTCTACATTTAAATTATCCTCCTGAATATCGTAAATTCTTCTTATTTTGAATGAATCAAAATCAATTCACTTGCATCCGTCATAGTGCAGCAGCATGTTTGAGACAACGATTGAAACGAAATGAGAGCTTTGTAAGCAGCGCCAGCTTTTGTATGCCAAATAAGAGCAAGATATTGTGTATCTCTGTTTGTGTAATCTCTGAAACGGAAATACAGCCTAATTGTGGGAGAATTAAAGCCGTAAAGATAAAAACCATTTGCCACCTTTGCCATCATTCTTTAGTTCGGTTTTACAACTTTCAAAAGTCTCTAGAGCAATATCTTTTAAATAATGGAGATTGCTTATTATCTCACGCTTTTGTTTATTGCGTTCTTTAATAGGATCACGCCCCTCACGTAAAACAGAAGCGCCATTAGGGTGCACATTCACAAGCTTGTTTTAAAGAGACATCTGCCTCCAAAATCCATTTCACGACGACACCTCGTGAATGGTATAATGATAAATCTCCCATGAAATAATAAAAAATCCATTGAGCACCCCCATCTTTACGCTTGTGAAGAAACAAGCCGGCACCATCACACACTTTGCCAGCTCGTGGATGATTGAGATCGCTCCTAGTACTTAAGACAGTTCATAAGAGCCATTTTGAGTCCTTTTTTCTATAATTTTTATCCACACACTCATCCCGTTTGTTATGTGCAAGTAGTGATTTTGATTGATTCAACATAAACAAGTTTGAAATGAAAGAATCTTACGATATGCGGGATTCTCATTCAATAGGCAAAACAGTGAATTATCATTATAAATCAATTCGTTTATATAGCAGGATTGGCGTGTGAGAAAAAACTTGAAGAAAGGAAAAAAGAGAATACCTCTTTGAACCTCTCAAGTATCAAGAGCTACCGTAAATCACAACCTCAGTAAAATGAACAACTTAAGAAACAAATTTGCATCCTTGAAGGATGATATATAATTAATTAATATCTTCAATTTCTTTATCTTGTCCATAAATGCGTCGAGCAAGCGCTGCTTCTATAAATACATCTAAGTTACCATTAAGTACAGATTGTGGATCAGTATTTTCAATTCCTGTACGCAAATCTTTGACAAGCTGATAGGGTTGAAGAACATAAGATCTAATTTGATGTCCCCATCCGATTTCTGTTTTAGAAGATTCAGCAGCATTGGTTTCTTCTTCTCTTTTTTTAAGCTCTTCTTCATAAAGCCGTGCACGCAACATCGACCAAGCCGTAGCGCGATTTTTATGTTGAGAACGCTCTGTTTGACATTGAACAACAATACCCGTTTTTATATGTGTGATGCGAACGGCAGAATCTGTCGTATTAACATGTTGCCCTCCTGCTCCTGATGCACGATATGTATCAATCCGCACATCTGCCTCTGAAACATCAACCTCAATATTATCATCAATAACCGGATAAACCCAAATGCTTGCAAAAGAGGTATGGCGCTTTGCATTCGAATCAAACGGGGAAATCCGCACTAAGCGATGAACGCCTGATTCTGTTTTTAACATTCCATAAGCATTATGCCCTTTTACAAGAATAGTCGCTGACTTTATTCCTGCTTCTTCTCCATCATGAATTTCTAAAACTTCAACCTTCATTGCATGCTGTTCAGCCCAGCGCATATACATGCGTAAGAGCATAGAAGCCCAATCTTGGCTCTCAGTTCCCCCTGCCCCAGCATGAACTTCTAAATAGGTATCATTTGGATCCGCCTCTCCTGAAAGAAGCACATCAATTTGCTTTTTATCTATCTCACTTTTAAGATTACGTATTGAATTTTCTGCTTCAGCGATAATTTCAACATCACTTTCTTCTTCGCCCATCGCGATAAGCTCAATGCATTCTTCAAGAGTTTTTGTAAATGATAAAAGGCCATTAATTGAATCATCAAGACGTTGACGCTCACGCATCATATCCTGTGCTCGTTGCGCATCATCCCATAAGGATGGATCTTCCGCTTTTTGATTAAGATATTCGAGACGTTTTAGTGATTGATCCCAGTCAAAGATGCCCCCTTAGCAATTGAATTGCTTTCTGGATTTCATCAACTAATATTTCTATTTCTGCTCGCATAATTTAACACCGTATTTTTTAATACTCTTTCTGGTTATGTCTCTTAGCATTTTATACAAATTTAAAAGCAGCTATCAGAAAATAGTAGGGTTTTATCATTCTATTTACGGAACCGACATTGTAAAAAATAGATAAAAACCATAACTCATGGCAAAAAAATTTATCGATTAATACAGCCCACCCGTCCCACTTTCAAGAGCTTTATTGACTTGTGGAGAAGTGGTTACTGCAGGAACACCTTCTTGAAAAGAATTCGTACTCCCAATGACTTGATAGATATCAGCAGGACCAGTCCCTGGTTTAAATGCTTCTATAATGACATCTTGATCTCCTCTTTCGGCAAGCATTCCTGTTTTTCGATTAATTGGCATTAAAATCATACCCTTTGGCATCTTAAAGGGAACATCTGGCTTCCCTTTAAGAGCATCTACCATAAAATCACCAAAAATAGGTGCAGCTAATGAACTTCCTGTTCCATTATATCCTAACGGAGCTGGTTGATCATAACCGACAAAAATACCAACGACAATGTCAGGAGTAAATCCCATAAACCAGACATCCTTAGAGTCATTGGTTGTTCCTGTTTTAGCGGCAATATGTCGATTAAGATAACGTAAACGTGCCGCAGTACCACGCTGAACAACCCCTTCCATCATCGATGTAATTTGATAAACCGTCATAGGGTCAAGAACTTGATCTCGCTCATCAATCAATGTGGGCTCACTTTGATTATTCCATGAATTCGTATTACAATTTTCGCAAATACGATCATCATGACGATAAATTGTCTTCCCATAACGATCTTGAATTCTGTCTATCAGAGAAGGTTTAATAGAGCGTCCGCCATTGGCAATAACGGAATAAGCTGTAACCATCCGTAATACTGTTGTTTCACCAGCCCCTAAAGCCATGGGAAGATAAGGCTGCAATTTATCTACCACCCCAAAACGTTCTGCATATTCAGCGACAAGAGGCATTCCCATATCATTGGCAAGCCGTATTGTCATAAGATTACGAGAATGCTCAATACCGTAACGCAACGTTGAAGGTCCTGCAAAGGTACCACCATAATTTTTGGGTTGCCAAACTTCACCATTATATTGACGAACTTCTATGGGGCCATCTAAAACAACGGATGCTGGTGTATATCCGTTATCAAGAGCTGCTGCATAAACAAAAGGCTTAAAAGCAGACCCCGGTTGGCGGTAAGCTTGGGTTGCACGATTGAATTCAGATTCGGCAAAAGAAAATCCTCCCACCATAGCAAGAACACGCCCTGTATGAGGTTCCATAGCAACAATTGCACCTTCAACCTTTGGAATTTGTTGTAAACGATAAGTGTTGTTTGTATTGGATAGTTTTTCAACAAAAATGACATCCCCAACTTGCAGAACATGAGATAAGTTCTGAACAGTTTTTCGATAACCATTTTCTTTTACAACATGGAGAGCCCATTTTGAATCAGCTTCAGATAAAACAGCAATTTCCCGTTTTTGGGATAATATACCTGAAGCTTCGTGCTGTGGCTGTAAACCAATCTCTACTTTGTTGGGATTAGTAGAAAGAACAACAGCTAAACGCCATTCAGGAACATCACTTAGCCCTGTGATATTTGCAAGTTCTGTCCCCCAATCACCTTTCTCATCAATATGCGCATAAGCTCCACGCCATCCTTGCGCATGATCAAATCTAATTAATCCATTGTGCAAAGCACGTCGTGCAATAAGTTGTAAATGCGGATCAAGCGTTGTACGAATGGAAAGCCCACCTTCATAAAGTGTTTTAGCCCCATAGCGATGTATTAAACGACGCCGCACTTCTTCAGTAAAATAATCAGCCGCAAAAACATAGCTGTCACTCCCACGTATTGTCGCTCCTAAAGGTTTAGCTTTCGCTTTTTCACCTTGTTCACGCGTTACATATCCATTTGCAATCATACGGTCTATAACCCAATTACGCCGTTCAATAGCACGTTGTGTATTCTTAAATGGATCATAATTTGCTGGTCCTTTTGGAAGAGCAGCCAAATAAGCACATTGTTCTAGCGTCAGATCATTAACGGATTTATTAAAATAAGTCAAAGAAGCTGCTGCTATACCATAAGTGCCACGACCCAGATAAATTTCATTGAGGTAAAGCTCGAGAATATGATCTTTTGAATAAGTTTTCTCAATACGCATTGCTAAAATAGCTTCCTTAAATTTACGTTCTAACGTTGTTTCTGAACTTAAAAGGAAGTTTTTAGCGACTTGTTGCGTTATAGTTGATGCACCCTCTGGACGTCTTCCAGAACCAATATTACGAATATTATTGATCAAAGCGCGAGAAAGCCCTTCGGGATCTAAACCAAAATGATGATAAAAATTCTTGTCTTCAGCCGAAACAAAAGCATCTATAACAAGCTTTGGTATTGATTGAATCGGCAAATAAAGACGGTGTTTTGTTGCAAACTCTGCCATAAGACGACCATCAGAAGCATGGACGCGGGTCATTACTGGCGGCTCATAAAGTGAAAGAACTTCATAATCAGGAAGCGCATTTGCTTGACCACTGGTCATAACACCCCACATTATTGCACCACAAAGTCCAATAGCAACAAAAAAACGAAGAAGATATCTTAAAAAAATCATCATAAAAACGGCTATCGCTTTCTTAAGAATTAATCAAAGAAAAAAATACGTTACTTCAAACACACCATGTGGATATCACCACAAGATTGAGATCAAGAGAAATTGTTCTCTATCTTTCATTTATACTAGAGTACACTAGAAACCCTTACTGATACTCTATTTTCTCACAAATTTAAATAGGCTGTATCATTTTCTGCCTATAATCAGCAAATTGACGAATAGAATGAGCAATAGAGGCTGCCATTTGTTTTCTCCAATGAGGATCATTTAATAACTTTTCGTCCTCTTTATTGGATAAATAACCTATCTCTATCAAGACTGAGGGTATATCTGAAGCTCTTAAAACTTGAAAATTAGCGTACCGATGTGGGTTATTAATCAAGTTAATATGATTCTTTGATAAACTTGAAATAACACTATTTGCAAAATTAACCGAAAATGTATGTGTTTCACGTCGTGTAAGATCCATCAAAATATCTGTAACTTCAAGCGTTTCATCTGCAGGCAAACCATCAAGCAAATCAACTTTATTTTCATTTTCAGCTAAAGATTTTGCAATGGCATCAGAGGCTTTGTCTGATATGGTATACACTGTGGCACCGCGAAGAGAATGTAGATCAATCGTATCTGCGTGAATAGATATAAAAAGATCAGCATCAAACTCTTGCGCTTTTTTAACTCTTTCACTTAGTCTTAAAAAAATATTGGAATCTCGTGTTAAAGCAACGGTAATATGAGAATCCTTTTGTAATTCGTCTCGCAATGCACGCGCAAAGTCTAAAGTCACATCTTTTTCTAAAATTCCAGTAACACCCCGTGCACCACCATCAATACCACCATGACCAGGATCAAGAACAACACGGAAATTATATGCTGGCATTAACTGTGTTTTTGTATCAAAATTGCTTCTTTGCTGTTTTTTTAATATCTCATCAAATTTTTCTTGTGTACTTTTACGAATATCAATCAGCAACTGCCATAAACCATTATTTAATTTTTTTACGACATTTTTTTCAACCACAAAAGCCGTTTTACTTGTCAAAATAATGCGTGAAGTCTGTATGTCAGAGAAAGCATAACGCACATCTGAAAGCATAACGGATAATGTATTCCGTTTCTTTAAAGGCGTATTTTGCATCGAAAAGTCAATTGTAGGTAAATTGATAACCAAACGTGCGGGCCTGTCCAAAATCTGTAAACGAACATTTGGTTTTGAATTAAAAACCGCAATAATACGCGTATGAACACTATCACCAATGGTTCGAAAATTAATAAGTCTCAGAGGATCTGCGGCTTGAACACTAGTTTGGAGTAGCAAAAAAGATAATAAAAAGTATGTGACGAGCACAATAACATCCCCATAAGCTGTTTTCAGCTTTTTGGTAAAAAAAACTTTTATCATAAGCAAAATACTCTACGTTACCTTTGTAATAATTTATCTTGGTTACATAAAACAATACACCAATTTATCTCTATTTTTCAATAAAAGCTAAATAAACACCTCAAAATGGAATTAAGGTCATAAAGATATTATAATTATACATGATTTACATTGTTACTTGCCAAATTTACATTGTTACTTGCCAAACGCATGATATCAACATAAAAGAATATTTATGCTTCCTAGCTGATAATAGTCATCTAAATTATCTACAACTCATATTAAGTTGTCTTTAGAGGTTTTTTGTCTATTATGCGTTGAGACTTTTTTATGGATGAAAAATTTCTATGTTGTAACATTAGGATTGCATTACTTAAGATTCGTTGGTTCGGATATCCGAACTGTTTTAAAGATTATTTTACCGGAGACTTTTAAGAAATATGAGTCATAAAAAACAGATGGAAATAATGATGAGAAATGGTGTAAATGCAGTCATGCCTTTGCACGTGGTGTTCCGTCCTGTTTTTCTGGTACCTCCCTTTTATGGCAGACAGCCTTTTATGTTTACGAATAGTTATAGCATTCGTTTGAATAAAATTGTGCATGTCGCCTTCAGGATATTAACTTATGTCAAACAAAATGCTTATAGATGCCTCCCATCCGGAGGAAACACGTGTTGTTGTTGTTCACGGCAACAAAATTGAAGAACTTGATTTTGAATCAGAACATAGAAAACAGCTCAAGGGGAATATTTATCTCGCACGTATTACGCGTGTAGAACCGTCTCTCCAAGCAGCTTTTGTTGAATATGGTGGAAACCGACATGGTTTTTTAACATTTTCTGAAATTCATCCTGATTATTATCAAATTCCTATTGCTGATCGCCTTGCTCTTCTTGAAGAAGAAGAAAAAGAAGCTGTAGGAGAAAATTCTATAGATACCTTTACGGAAGAAGCAACTAAAAATAAAAAACGCTCCAGAAGAACAAAAAAAAGTGAAAAAAACAATGTTATAGCAGCCGATATTGAAAATGATATCACATCTGAAGCGACAATAATTGATAATACAGAAGAAGCATTAAATGCCAATATCTCTTACGATGAGATTGAAATGGTCGGTGCTGAGGACATCCGTGAAGAGCTCCCGATTTATCAAAGAAAACAAGGGCGCCAGTATAAAATTCAAGAAGTCATTAAACGACGTCAAATTTTGTTGGTACAAGTTATCAAAGAAGAGCGTGGTAATAAAGGTGCTGCCCTTACAACATATCTATCTCTAGCTGGTCGTTACTCTGTTCTAATGCCCAACACAGCACGTGGTGGTGGTATTTCACGAAAAATTACGAACGTACAAGACCGTAAGCGTCTTAAAGAAATCGTAAAAGAATTAGCCGTTCCAAAAGGTATGGGAGTTATCTTACGAACCGCTGGTGCCAATAGAACAAAAGCTGAAATTAAACGTGATTATGAATATCTTATGCGGTTATGGGATACTATTCGCACTTTGACACTCGAGTCAACGGCGCCATGCCTTGTTCATGAAGAAAGCAATCTCATCAAGCGTTCTATACGAGATCTTTACAATAAGAACATTAGTGAAATTCTTGTATCTGGAGACCAAGGATATCGTGAAGCGAAAGACTTTATGCGTATGCTCATGCCAAGTCATGCAAAAGTTGTGCAACCTTACCGTGATCCTACGCCCATTTTTGCAAGAAATAATATTGAAATTCAACTTGATAAAATGTTGCAACCACAAGTTTCTTTAAAATCTGGTGGTTATCTTGTTATTAATCAAACAGAAGCACTTGTAGCTATTGACGTAAATTCTGGCCGCTCTACGAAAGAATTCTCTGTCGAAAAGACAGCCTTACAAACTAACCTTGAAGCTGCTGAAGAAGTCGCGCGTCAATTACGCTTGCGTGACCTTGCTGGTTTAATTGTGATTGATTTTATCGATATGCTTGAAGAACGCAATGTGAAGCTTGTCGAAAAAAAATTAAAAGATTGTTTAAAAAACGATCGTGCTCGTATTCAAGTTGGTCATATTTCACACTTCGGCCTTTTAGAAATGAGTCGACAACGTATTCGCATATCGGTTTTAGAAAGTACGACACAGCCATGCCCACATTGCGCAGGAACAGGAAATATACGTTCTGAATCATCAATTGCGTTACATGTCATGCGCTCAATTGAAGAATATCTTCTTCATAATTCGCAACATAATATTATCGTGCGCACTCCCGTAGCAACTGCGCTTTATGTATTAAATCATAAACGCAATATTCTTGTTAATTTAGAAGCTCGCTTTAAACTTAATATTAGTATTGAAGCAGATGATAGTATTGGAATACAACATCTTGTTATTTCTAAAGGCTCAATAGCAGAGAGAATTTCTCAATCTTCATTGGAAGGTGACAATAAGCAAGAAATTGAAGATTCTGTTTTCATAAAGAGTGAATCTATTGAAAACCCATCTCCCATTGAAACAAACCAAAAGCGTCGGCGCAAAAATCGTCACGGTGAAATTACTGATCATTCTCTCTCCAACGTTCATAAAAAAGAAGATACCTTGAATGATGATTCTTATCATCGAGGACGTCGTCGAGGACGTCGTGGTGGTCGACGCAATCAAGATAATAGTTTTCATCAGATTCGCGTTCCTTATGCAGAACCAGTGGGAGATTTTGCTAAGCAAGCTTTAGCAGAGATTAAAATAGCGCATCGTAAACGTCGTGTTCCATCTTCTAAGTCTTTTGAATCTGAAGAAATAAAAAATGATATACAAGCTCTAGATATACAACAACAAGATGAAACAACAAAAGTTGACACAAGTATTAAACCTAAAAAACGTAAAACACATTCTTCAAAAGCAGAAGAAAGTCAACTTTCTCTAGAGAATGATCAAAATGTCACAGGACAAAAATCTCTTGAAGAAAAGCCTAAAACCAATTCTGCACGTAAACTTAAAACAAAAAAAGCAGATAAATCTATTCATGAGTTAGAGGGTAAAACTCCTGAAAATAGTAAAAAATCAACACGTAGAACACGCAAAAAGTCATCCTCTAAAGAGATAATGCAAATACAAAAAACATTAGAGAAAGAAACTGCAATGGAGATGAAGAAAGTTGTCGAATCCTCTCTTTCCCAAATTGCAGAAACAATCAATCAACCCGTTGTTATCTCATCAACATCTAACGATAATCCCAAAACTGAGCGTATTGGTTGGTGGAAACGTAGAACTCTTTCAAAAAATTAAGAAAATAAAAACCGCCACAAAAAATGTGGCGGTTTAAATAAACAATTATAAAAAAGTTTTAACCAATTCTATGGTTATTTTTGTTTTGCTTTTTCTTGCTCAGCCCGCATACGCTCTTCAATTTCTTTTTGCTTTGATTGAATAGCCTGCTGAAGCTTTATTTGTTCTTGTTGGAAATCTTTTTCTTCCATACCAGGACCGGTATAAGCAGCTGTAAATCCATTCAGAGAAAATTCAATAGGATTAGCTGAACCACGAAAATTAACTGTAGTTACAACCATTTTTGTACCACTTTTCATAGCTGCTATAAGCTTATCATCTAAAACATCATTGGCAATACAACTTGGTCCATTACAAATCACATAAGGGATTTTTTTAGAGAAATCATCACCAATTTTAATGTGAACACCTTCTGGCAAAAAACGACCTGTCGGCACTTGAATGCCTATACGTTTTTCATTTTGCTTTCCTTTTATTTCAACAAGATTAAAAGCCGTTAAAGGTTGTCCCGTATTCGATAATACAGTATTCATTGTATTACAAATATCAACATCATGCTGCTTACTACAAACTTTGTACCAACCTTGCGATAAAGTTTGCGCATTTGCAGAAATGCCAGCTATAAGAAAAAGGGCAGCGGCTCCAATTAATACTGAAACAGCAGAATAAATATTTTTATGCGACATGATTAAGTTAATCCTTTCAACGCGCTCTTAAGTAAATTCAAAAAAATATTAAATATAATTTTAACTTAAATTTATTAAATTATAATGAAATAAAACTATTTTATTGCTTTTACTTCAATATTTAAAAAAAAGTCAAATTTAGAGAAAAAATTATGACGAGCCCTTTAAACTTTTATATACTCATCAGCTTTCCCCTCTTTATCACACTGGTGTTTAATGTAATTTATCCACAAAACACCTCTGTGCATTTAAACTAAGATTACACAAACGAATCAATATTGCAATATCAATTAAAATAAACTATCATGCTCCTTAAAAAACTTACTCATTTAAACTTTTTACACTGATTACTCTCCACATTAAGTTTATGAAGCTTTAGAAACAAGTATTGTAATGCATGAAACTCCAAAATGTCAGATAAAGCAATCTTTATAAAAAATTAAGGCTATTTTCCAAATAACTTACCTTTTTAATTTGAAATTATGACTCCACTACTAAAAAAGAAAAGATGATTTTTTTCTTTCAAATTACTCTATTGTTGATATCGTTTTTGAATGCTTTTTTCCCCTTGTTTTTACTTTTCATTATAAATCTGAAAGTGCTATAAAGTGATATCACTTAAAAAAAGGACTTCTAATGGTAAAGATCAAAGTAGAAAACCCCGTTGTTGAACTTGATGGGGATGAGATGACCCGCATCATCTGGAAATATATCAAAGATAAATTAATCTATCCCTACCTCGACATTGATCTAAAATATTATGATCTTTCCGTCGAAAATCGTGATGCAACCAATGATCAGGTAACTATCGATTCTGCCAATGCTATCAAAAAATATGGGGTTGGTATAAAATGCGCAACCATCACACCTGATGAGGCACGCGTTAAAGAATTTAACCTAAAAAAAATGTGGAAATCACCTAATGGCACAATCCGCAATATTTTAGGAGGAGTCATTTTTCGCGAACCCATTATCTGTAAAAATGTCCCTCGCCTTGTTCCTAACTGGACAAAGCCAATTATTATCGGACGTCACGCTTTTGGTGATCAATACAAAGCAACAGATTTTAAATTTCCAGGAAAAGGGAAATTAAGTATTAAATTTGTCGGTGATGATAATCAAGTTATTGAACATGATGTTTTTGATGCTCCAAGCGCAGGGGTTGCCATGGCTATGTATAACCTTGATGAGTCAATTCGTGATTTTGCCCGCGCATCCTTTAATTATGGACTACAACGAAATGTTCCAGTTTATCTTTCAACAAAAAATACCATTCTAAAAACTTACGATGGTCGTTTTAAAGATATTTTTCAAGAAATATTCGATACGGAATTTAAAACTGAATTTGAAAACCGTAAATTATATTACGAACACCGTCTTATTGATGATATGGTTGCTTCTGCATTAAAGTGGTCAGGTGGATACGTATGGGCATGTAAAAACTATGATGGTGATGTCCAATCTGATATTGTTGCCCAAGGCTTTGGTTCTCTGGGTCTCATGACTTCTGTTCTCATGACACCTGACGGCAAAATTGTTGAAGCAGAGGCAGCACACGGCACCGTAACACGCCATTACCGTCAGCATCAAAAAGGTGAAGAAACATCAACAAATTCCATTGCCTCTATTTTTGCATGGACGCGTGGACTAGCGCACCGTGCTAAACTAGATAACAATGAGAAGTTAAAAAACTTTTCCACGACATTGGAAGAAGTTTGTATTAAAACCGTCGAAGAAGGTTTTATGACTAAAGATCTCGCCCTTTTGATTGGGCCTAAACAAAAGTGGCTTTCTACAACAGGTTTCCTCAATAAAATTGATGAGAATCTCAAAAAAGCAATGGGCAATTAAGTTATTACTTAAATTAAAATTCAAAGCTCTAAACAGAGCTTTGAATTTCTCTTGGCAAATTTAAAGAACTGCCTTATAAATAAAAAGAGGATAAATTTTATTAAATAGCAAAAACAGTGAAAAAACAAAGCTGGTCTGCGCTTTTATTAGGTAAAAATGGTCTTTGCTTTTTGACGTTTATAGGCGGTGTTGTGTTACACGCTACCAACGTTTATATTGTTATTACTATTTTGCCCTCTCTTATGAATCATATTGGCAATGAAATATATTATTCTTGGGTGGCAACTGTCTTTATTACAGCTTCACTTCTTGGGACTTCACTTGCAACAAAAATATTAGAGAAATTAGGTCCTCGCAACACTTATGTTCTCTCTGGACTTATCTTTACCCTAGGCACTTTCATGTGCAGCATTTCTTCATCTATGCCATTATTTTTAATAGGACGTTTTATTCAAGGATTTGGAAGTGGTTCTTTGTTATCCTTATCCTATTCCATGGTACGTATTGTTTTCAGTCCATCTTTATGGTCACACGCATTAAGTGTCATCTCTGGAATGTGGGGAATATCAACCTTGTTAGGACCAGCAATCGGAGGAATTTCTGTATATTATGGCATGTGGAGAGCATCTTTTTGGATCATTGGTGCATTAGCTATATTATTCTCACTCATAGCCTTTAAATTTTTACCCCAAAAGAATGAAAATTATATTCCAACAACCCCTCTCCCTCTGCTCCAGCTTCTCACACTCACCTTATTGATTTTTATCATTTCTGTTGGAGGAGCTATGGACACAACAATGGCCAAAATTTGCGGATTAGTTATCGGACTTAGTCTCCTCTTTGTCCTAGCAAAAATCGAATCATCTACCCTTCATCCTATGTTGCCACGCAAATCCTTTTCTTTTTCTTCTGAAATTTTTCCTGTTTACGCATTAATACTCGTTATGACGACAGTCGTATATAGTATGGAGCTTTATTTCCCACTTTTTCTTCAAGAGCTTCATGGACAAACTCCACTTCTTGCTGGTTACATAGCAGCACTTATGAGTCTAGGATGGACATGTGGAGCCCTCTCAAGTGCTGGTGTATCGGCAAAAAAAATTCGCAACATCATTATATACTCCCCCCTATTAAAACTATTAGGCATAGCTATTCTTTTATGGCTCATTCCAACAAAAGTTTCCACATTTGAATATATTTTTATGATCTGCTTAGCACTGTTTTCTATTGGAATCAGTGCGGGCATAGCATGGCCACATTTGCTCACAAGGATCTTACAATGTGCAAATGATGAAGATGCTCTCCGTGCCAGTGAATCCCTTACCTCTGTACAACTATTTTCAGCGGCCTTAAGTGCAACTCTAGCAGGAGTTATCACCAATCTTGCTGGCCTCTTTAATCCTGGAGGAACAATAGGAATGATCTTAGCAGCAAAAACTCTTCTTATAGTGCTCATGGGTCTTTTATTTTGTCTTGCTATTCCATTAGCACTGCGCATTTCTTACTGCATATTAAAAAACCCAACAGGACATTCCAATAACTAAAAATAAATATAAAAATTCCTTCTTCATTTAAAAAATGAAAAATATTAAGCATGCTTCTCCATATACCATAAGATGCAAAAAACCATTAATCCACACAAAGTTAGAACACTTCCTAAAACAGCTGTATATTCATAACTATAGCCCAATTTTAAAACTAATGCTCCAGATTCTGCACCAAGAGCGTTGGCAATATTAAAAGCAGACTGCATTAATGCTCCTGCCAAAATCTGTCCCTGTAGTGCAACATCCATAATTTTTGTTTGTATAGAAGGCATAGCAGCAAAAGAAGTTCCAACAAAAAAGCATCCTATTGCCGCTGTTAACGGAGCATAGGATAAAAAGAAAAAAAGAAAAAAAACAAATACGCTCCAAAGCATAGAAAAAAATATCATCGGCGAAATACCAATTTTAACGGCTAATTTAGGCCCCAAGAGATTTCCTACCACCATACCCAATCCAACTAAAGGCATGATAAATGGTACCAACTCAAGTGAAACACCAGAAATATGCATTAACGTTAGCTTGATATAAGTGAAAACAGAAAATAATCCTGACGCTCCCACCGAAACCATCAACAAAAGAAACCACACCTGCTTTTGCTTTAATGCACCCATTTCTTGCAAAGGATTCGTTTTTGGAAAAATTGAATCACAAGGAAAAAAATTCCAAATAAGCAAGCTACATAATAAAGCAATCATACCCACAAGGATAAAAGCAATCTGCCAACCAATAAGTTGACCAATCCAAGTAGCACTGGGTGCTCCCAAAACGGTTGCAATTGTTAAGCCGAGCATAACATATCCAACAGCCTTAGAACGTTCTTTCATTTCGACCATTGAAGAGGCAACCATAGCCGCAAGTCCAAAATAGATTCCATGGGGAAGTCCACTGAGAAAGCGTAATACGACTAATATGCTAAAATCAGAAAAAAAGGCACTAGCAATATTTGCTAAAGCATAAAAAAGCATCAATCCTATCAAAACAGTTTTGCGTGATACCTGAGCTGTTGCCACAGCTAAAAGAGGTGCTCCAATCACAACTCCTAATGCATAAGCAGAAATATATTGACCAGCGGTAGGAATATCAACATAGGAACTTCGTGCCATCTCTGGTAGTAGCCCCATTGCGACAAACTCTGCAGTACCAATAGCAAAACTCCCCACAGCAAGAGCTAAAATTATTAAACGCCGTATTCTCGAATCAATTCCCAATGCAAGAACCTTTTGTTGATAAAAATCCTTCATATCATCACTTCTGGATAGGAGTTTTAACTGTAGATATCTGTAATACACACAAACAAAAATTCAAAACATTGTTATACGCATGCCCAATAGTCCCCAATAAAATTTTATAAACATTTCGACATATAAAGCATTTTATAAAGATTTAAGTCAGATTCTTTAATAGAGAATCATTGTAAGCTTAAAGGCTACAGATATATTCAACTATTTTTATCAACTCTGTCAGATCATGAACTTTGTCTATTCTTTTTAACCATTCCAAAATTCTTCTTTTTCAGTGAAACCTTTATTTTGAGATGATATACCATACATTCATCCTAAAATTAGTCGAATAATGAATTCCAAACAAGTGATCAATATTTCAATCATTATCTTGACACAAATATAAACTTTCTCCCAAACTTATTGTTTCTTTGTTTTTGTTACCAGAATGCACATCCTCCAAATCAATAAGCTATAATTTCAACTTTACGCCATCCTTATGAGCTATTTTAGAATCCTCTAAAAATTCTCATGATAATATTGCTTGATTTCTACATTTATGAAATAATTCTATTTTAGGTACATTTACCCGTCACTCATCTAAATAACATCAAATAGTTTTTCATCTAAAGCACCATCTGTAAATTAAAATATTCATGTAATATATTATGATTATTTTCGAATAAATTCTATAAACATAATAAAAAATAATATGATAAGTTTTTGTAAATATATTTATCGATATTTTATAAATCGATAATTATAGTAATTAAATTTTTTATTTTTATAAATTAATAATTTAAAATATTTTAACATAAAATTACATAATAATGTTTCAAATAATACTTATATTAATATATAGAAATGAAAAAAATAAAATTTAAAAGTATATTTTTAAAAGATTGTAATCTTATTTCATTTTTATCTTAATTTTCTAAGAGTTTATCTGTTCGATTGTATATAATCCATTCTTTAACTTTAGTAATAAAAAACACCAAGTAGCTCATAAAAGTACAATTTTCATACTTCTTTAAGAGTTCGCTAACGCCTCATTAACATTGTTGCTGTAAACAGTCATCAGAAACAGAAAAACTGTTTTTCTCCGGATCAGGTAGCGCGTACCGGAGTAACAGTTTCTGTTTTATATAGTACTTAGAAAGAGAATATATGCCCTATAAAACCGCACTGTTATATCTTAAGATAGTGGATTTTATAATTTTGGAAGATGTTTCTAATTTCATATTTTTAGCTAAATTTGTAAGTGCGAGAATAAATTCAATAAAAAAATAAGGTGCTATATTTCGATTAATATTTTAGCGTCCTTGTGCCCATAGAGCACGCGTTTCAGCGCAAAAATCAGCATAACAACCTTCTTCAATGGCATCACGAATTCCCTGCATAAGTTGTTGATAATAAAAAAGATTATTCCAAGTCAACAACATCCCCCCAAGAGATTCACCAGATTTGATCAAATGATGCAAATAAGCACAACTATAATCATGTGCTGCTGGACAAAGTGACTGTGGATCAAGAGGATGTGGATCTTCTGCATAACGCGCATTACGCAAATTAATTCTACCAAAGCGGGTAAAAGCTAAACCATGACGTCCTGCACGCGTCGGCATAACACAATCAAACATATCAATACCACGAGCAACACTTTGTAAAATATCATCAGGTGTCCCTACTCCCATAAGATAGCGTGGTTTATCCTCTGGTAAAATCGGACAAGTAGTATCCAATACTGCTGTCATAACACTCTGCGGCTCACCAACAGCAAGCCCTCCAATAGCATAACCTTTTAAATCCATTTCTTTTAATGCTTGAGCAGAACGCTCACGCAGTTTCATATTATCACCACCTTGAACAATCCCAAACAATGCTTTATCTGGCTGATCTCCAAAAGCTGTTTTACAACGCAGCGCCCACCGCAATGAAAGTTCCATAGCTTCTTCCATTTCTTTTTCAGTGGCGGGTAATGCAATACATTGATCCAACTGCATCTGGATATCCGCATCAAGAAGCCCTTGAATTTCGATAGAACGCTCTGGACTCATTTCATAGTAAGCGCCATTAATGTAAGAGCGAAAAATCACACCTTGTTCAGTAATTTTACGGATTCCCTCCAGCGACATCACCTGAAAGCCTCCAGAATCAGTTAAAATAGGTCCGCTCCAGCGTGAAAATTCGTGTAATCCTCCCAAACGTGCAACACGTTCAGCTCCTGGACGTAACATTAAATGATAAGTATTTCCCAAAATGATATCTGCACCAAGATCACTAATTTGATCCATATACATAGCCTTAACGGTTCCTGCCGTCCCAACTGGCATAAATGCGGGTGTACGAACGCATCCTCGCCCCGTTATAATTTCGCCTCGACGTGCATACCCATCTTGAGCAATTTTTCTATAATGAAATGTCTTTATCATAACTCTCGTCTTTTTGATTCCATCAATGCATATCTCTGTAGAAAGAAAAAAGATATCCCCTTACGAGCATTGTCATAAGCTTTATGAATTAATTTTTGATTCGCTCAATATTGTAATCAGCATCAAAAATTAAACGAGATAAAAGAACATTTCTTGTTAAGAAATCAACATAATAAAAGTGATAATCTAGCTCCAGAAAACAAGTAAAATCCTTATAATATCACACCTCAAAATACCTATGCTTAACGCACTAAAGCCTTAACAGAACTGCAAAATTATTATCTCAACAATCTCATCTTTACGTACTTTCATAAGTAATAATTTCGTACGAATAGAAGAAAGTTATGAACGCATTGTACAACTTACAATATTCTTTAACTTTTACAGATAAAAAGTTTTCATCTATCGGGCACCGAGAGCCTTACGCTTAATAAAAGTGCAAATGCATATTATCATTTATCCGTTCACAACATTGAGATAGCCCTTGAGATAATTCATAAAAGGGAGCTTTTTCCAATAGTTTTTCCCCACGCCAATCTCATTTGTGACGAGCAAAAGGGATGATTTTGATTAATTCAACCGCATGAATAATCTGTAAGAGACCCCTACCGTGAAAAAAAAAGGCTTACAAACCGACACTTGTAGAAAATTCACCCTTTAGGATGGAGAAGAAGTCAATATAAGAGAAATTGAAATAAGAAAATCTTACAATATTAAAGCGCTCTTTCAATGGACAAAATAATAATTTATCCGTTATAAATCAATGTACTAATCTAGAAAGAAACCTATCTCTAAAGTTATTTAGATATAACTTCATAAAACACAAGCCTAGAGATTACATCTTTGCTCCATTGCAATTGCAAATAAAAAAAATCATGATTTTATTTTCATTATCTTGCGCAATATATTCATATAATATGGCGTTAAAAGGCTCTCCAGATTGTACAAGACAACCAACATCACAAATGTAATACTCTATTTTAAAACCTTACCTTGTATCATCCACATTGATAGATTCATCAAAATTTTTTAAAAAGCACAAGCATGAAAAAATAATTCATTCAATCTAACAGGAAAAATCCTTAATTAAACTGTAAGATCATTACCCACATGGGATAAAAATAAAATGAACCACCTATTATGAAACGCAAAAACAATTTTAAAAAACGACGAACCCTATAAATAGTAAGTACAATAAAATAGGCTATTCATACTCAAATTACATCGAACAAACCGTATTAAGATGTAAAAGCCAAACTTTGATAGAATATCCTATTAACGACAATATTTAGAAACAGCATCAATACATTGATTTATAATAATAATTCATTTCTATATGTTGAATGAAGGGATAGCTTCTCTTATTGTAAATCTGTATACGTTAAAATAACTAAAATCATTTTTTTGCACATCACAAGAGAGATTAACGTGTAAATAAAAACACTAAAAAAAAGCACTTTTTTAAGATTCTCACATACTGTAGCTTATCATCGGGTTTTGCATCAATTTATTTTTTTCAAATGATTTTTAAGGGGCTCTCAAAGGGTCTTCAAAGGCGGTTTTCTGGGATTTCACAGACTTTTTAAAAATCTTCAAAGGATTTTAAAAGATCTTTCAAAGCCTTTTATCATTTTTGCTCCAAAATTCCAAATTTCGTTATTTTTAGCTCTTTTTGGCAATTTCAAATGTCAAAATCCATTTTGACAAAATACGCATTTAATGCTAAATTTTATACATAAAATAGTAAATTATCACGTATTCCTAACTAATCCTACCTCTTCCCACTTACTGCGAAACTTACTGTCAAACTACACATACCAAAGACTCTGTTATAACATTGGAGGCTGAAAAAAGCATATGATGATACTGGCTTGCTCCTTCACAAGCATAAAGATGAGGGAGTTTAAATGAATGTTGGAATAGACTGAGAGATGTTTCTTTAAAAAAGCGCGTAAATGCGTAACTCTATTTGGGGCGCTCTATTCCACGTAATGAGTGTTCCTCTTATTAAAAAACAAGAGGAACCTTTTATTTTCATCTTTACGTCTTCCACCCAATTGAGCGGTCTCTTCGTTCGAGAAAACACCCAAACAAATCACAACCTTTCCCCAATACAGCAAACAAAATTCTCTAAATCCATAAATTAAAAGAAACTTGGTAGAAAGAATAAAGGCATAGCAGCTGAACTCTGTTAGGAATTTAAGCTGTAATCACTGATCACCACCCTATATCAGATAGAAGAATTTTCTCTTAGCAACTTACAATTGAAACCAGTATAATTTATACTATTCTACATCCGCAGCAATAATGGCTTTGGTAATTGAATCTGGGTCTGCAACAGGTTCACCACGTTTAATTTTATCAACATTTTCCATACCTTCAACAACCTGCCCCCATATGGAATATTGACGATCAAGCCACGGAGCATCTGCAAAACAAATAAAAAACTGAGAATTAGCAGAATTTGGATTCTGACTCCGTGCCATAGAAACTGTACCACGCTTATGAGAAAGATTTGAAAACTCTGCTGTTAAATTTGGTTTTTCTGCCCCCCCCATACCAGCACGTGATAAATTGAATTTTTCACCATCCTTCTTTCCAAATTGCACATCTCCAGTCTGCGCCATAAAGCCATCAATAACGCGATGAAAAATAACATTATCATAAGCACCTTCACGGACAAGTTCTTTGATACGTGCAACATGACAAGGCGCTAAATCAGCAAAAAGCTCAATAACAACTCTGCCCTTTGTTGTTTCAAGAATTAAAGTATTTTCCGGATTTTTATCCTCAATCATATGAAAAGCTCCTTTGCTTCATCTATCAACTTGTAAAGTAGCAGCATTAATAACATCTGGATTTTCTACAGATCCATTATTACTTGTGGTACCTTTTTTAATTTTATCAACAACATCCATCCCCTTTATTACTTCCCCAACAACCGTATACTGACCATTTAAAAAAGCAGCATCATCAAAACAAATGAAGAACTGAGAATTCGCGGAATCTGGATCTTGTGAACGTGCCATCCCAACAGTACCACGCTTAAATGGCTGCTTTGAAAACTCAGCCGGTATATTGGGATAATTTGATCCCCCCATACCAACGCGTTTCAGATCAAAATCTCTACTGCCTTTTTTTCCAAATTCTACATCACCAGTTTGCGCCATAAAGCCAGGAATTACACGATGAAACACAACATTATTATAGGCCCCCTCCTCTGTTAATCTTTTGATTTGCGCAACATGTTTTGGCGCCAAATCAGGACGCAGGCGAATAATGACATCACCATCTTTGAGAGATAAAACAAGAAGGCTTGAATCACTCGCTGGACTAGAATTACCAGCGACAGCGGACAATGAAAAAAAACAAAATACACATATCAAAACAGCAAAAATTCTACGAAACACACTTATTCTCCTCTAAAGACTGGAATTTCGAGCGCAAAGCTTGTGCAACATTGGGCGGCACAAATGGTGTCACATCACCTCCCATAGAGGCAATTTGACGTACCAATGTAGACGTTATCGCACGCCCAGAAACACTTGCGGGCAAAAAAACAGTTTGCAATTCAGGAGCCAGAATGCCATTCATCCCTGCCATTTGCATTTCATAATCAAGATCAGTACCATCACGTAATCCGCGAACGAGAAATGAAGCACCAACTTCACGAGCCTTGTCAATGAGAAGGTTATTAAATGAAAGAACCTGCAACCGATTAGAATCTGCACCGAAAAAGTCTTTCCCTACTTGGGTAATAAAACCAACACGCTCTTCAAAGCTAAAGAGTGCTTTTTTGTCACCCTGTATACCTATAGCGACGACCACCTTATTAGCTAACACAAAACACCCTTTTAAAACATCAAGATGACCGTTTGTAAGAGGATCAAACGAACCTGCGTAAAGAGCAATTTTCATGATTTTACTCCTTCCTCTTAAAAATTACTTTTCTTCGCTCATATCAATCGTATCAGAATGCTTCTCACCTTCATCATCCAATGAACTCGTATCATCTTCAGGCTCAGAAATACGTTCAACCGATACGACTCTTTCACCTTTGGCTGTATTAAAAATTGTGACTCCCTTAGTTGAGCGCCCAGCAGTACGAATTCCCTCAACAGGGACACGAATAAGCTGCCCCCCATCTGACACCAACATAATTTGGTCTTGCGCCTTCACCGGGAAAGCCGCTACTAATTTACCAATTTCAGCTGTTTTAGATGGATCTGTTGCACGAATCCCTTTTCCACCACGCCCCGAAATCCGGAACTCATAGGAAGAAGAACGTTTACCATAACCAAATTCACTCACTGTTAAAAGCATTTGTTCACGTGCATGAAGTTCTGCATAACGTTCATCTGTTAACTCTGTTTCAACACCCCCATCTTCATCATCCAGAATGACAATATCTTCAACATCAGCATCTGCACCAGCAGCACGCCGCTCATTCATGACACGTTTAATATAAGCAGAACGTTCAATGGACGTTGCCTCGACATGCTCTAAAATTGTCATTGAAATGACTTTATCGCCTTTAGCCAAATTGATACCACGAACTCCCACAGAATTACGCCCCGCAAAGACACGCACATCAACAACTGGAAAACGGATACACTGTCCATTCGCTGTTGTTAGAACGACATCGTGATGTTCTGTACAAGTTTCGACAGAAAGAATTTCATCTTCCTCATCAAGTTTCATTGCAATTTTACCATTACGGTTAACCTGAACAAAATCTGACAACTTATTACGACGCACAGTTCCACGTGTTGTCGCAAACATGACATCCAATGCGCTCCAGCTTGCTTCATCTTCAGGCAAAGGCATAATTGTCGTAATGCGTTCACCTTGTTGTAAGGGAAGCATATTGATCAAAGCCCGCCCACGTGATTGCGGTGTACCTAGCGGTAAACGCCAAACTTTCTCCTTATAAACAATCCCACGTGATGAAAAGAAAAGAACCGGAGTATGCGTATTGGCGACAAACAACCGTGTTACAAAATCCTCATCCTTCGTGGACATACCAGAACGCCCTTTACCACCACGACGTTGCGCACGATAGGTATTAAGAGGTACGCGCTTAATATAGCCACTATGGCTCACCGTTACGACCATATCCTCTGGCGCGATCAGATCTTCACTCTCCATCTCAGCGCTACCAAAACCAAATACGGTACGTCGCGGTGTTGCAAATTCCTCACGCAGAGCACTCAACTCGTCCTTAACAATACCCATAATGCGTACGCGCGATGCTAAGATATCAAGATAATCAGCAATATCCACACCAATTTTATTCAATTCATCAGCGATTTCATCACGTCCAAGGGCTGTCAATCGTTGCAAACGCAATTCTAAAATAGCACGTGCCTGTTCTTCAGAGAGATTATAAGTACCATCCTCGTGGATAATATGACGAGGATCATCAATAAGTTTAATCAAAGGCGCGACATCCATCGCTGGCCAGCGTCGTTCCATTAATTGTGTACGTGCTGTATGTGGATCAGGAGCTTTGCGAATAAGCGCTATAATTTCATCAATATTGGCAACTGCAAGGGCAAGACCAACCAAAACATGGGCCCGCTCACGCGCTTTACGCAAAAGATATTTTGTTCGCCGACTGACAACTTCTTCCCGAAAAGAAACAAATGCACGAAGCATATCAAGCAATGTCATTTGTTCGGGTTTTCCCCCATTCAACGCAACCATATTACAACCAAAGGAAGTTTGCAGCGGCGTATAACGATATAATTGGTTTAAAACAACTTCCGCAACAACATCTTTTTTCAACTCAATAACAACGCGATATCCATCACGATCCGATTCGTCACGTAAATCAGAGATTCCCTCAATGCGTTTATCGCGCACCAATTCGGCCATTTTCTCAATCATTGTGGCCTTATTAACTTGATAAGGGATCTCACTCACAATAATTGCCTGCCGACCACTACGAATTTCTTCAATATCAACTTTAGCACGCATAATAATTGAACCCCGCCCTGTTTCATAAGCTGAACGGACACCAGAGTGGCCAAGGATAATACCCCCTGTAGGAAAATCCGGACCAGGAATAATTTCAATTATTTTATCGAGTGTGATATCAGGATTATCAATCAAAGCAATACAACCATCAACGACTTCACCAAGATTATGGGGAGGAATATTGGTTGCCATTCCCACAGCAATTCCCCCTGACCCATTAACCAAAAGATTGGGAAAACGTGCTGGCAAGACAACCGGTTCACGCTCACGCCCATCGTAATTATCCTGAAAATCAACAGTATCTTTATCAATATCAGCTAAAAGTTCTTCTGAAACTTTTTCTAAACGACACTCAGTATAGCGCATAGCTGCAGGTGGATCACCATCAACGGAACCAAAATTCCCCTGACCATCAATCAATGGATTTCTCAAAGAGAAGTCCTGCGCCATACGCACCAAAGCATCATAAATTGAAGCATCACCATGAGGATGGAATTTTCCCATAACCTCACCAACAACACCAGCAGATTTACGATACGACTTATTGAAAGAAAGCCCCATCTCATTCATAGCATGAAGGATACGTCGATGAACAGGCTTAAGACCATCACGGACATCAGGGAGTGCACGCGAAACAATCACGCTCATCGCATAATCGAGATAGGAGCGTTGCATTTCATCAATAATACTGATTGGTTCAATACCGGTCAGCACATCACGTTCTGGGTGTGGAGTAAGATCGGTCACAATTTAAAAACTTTCAAAAAAGAATCATTTCACTTTATTTATATCGGTTTATATCGAAAAATACACAAAAATGCTAATTTCTCTCCCATAACAAAAAAGAAATTTAACAATATTTTTCAAGATGTTATTAATTTATATTTTAAATTACCAATAATAATTAACAACTTTCACTTTGCTAAACTTTAAAAATCTAAAACAAATAAACCATAAAGCAATCATAATACTGCAACTTTAAAGCCTCTTAAAAAGGAACATCATCATCTAATTTGTGTGAAAAACTTTCTCCTAATTGGTTATTATTTTGACCAAAAGTATTTCTTTGATTTGAACTACTATTAGCAAAGTCACCACTGTAACTCCCCCCTTGACTTGCTCCCTGCTCTCCACCCGCTGCTCCGCGCCCATCAAGCATTTGTAATTCACCACGGTATTTTTGCAAAACAACCTCTGTCGTATAACGGTCATTTCCATTTTGATCTTGCCATTTTCGTGTCTGTAAC
Organism: Bartonella sp. AC329YNZD; assembly: GCF_042196685.1. NCBI lineage: Bacteria > Pseudomonadati > Pseudomonadota > Alphaproteobacteria > Hyphomicrobiales > Bartonellaceae > Bartonella > Bartonella sp. AC329YNZD. Next base: position 100,847 of record NZ_JBHIQS010000006.1, read on the forward strand.
TGCCCCTCAATATAAATTTTGCTCCCCTTTTTTAAATATTGCTCTGCAACTTTGACAAGGTTTTCATTAAAAATAACAATACTATGCCATTCAGTACGTTCTTTTCGCTCATTTGTATTCCGATCACGCCAACTTTCTGAAGTAGCAATACGTAGATTTGCCACTTGATCACCAGAATTCAAACGGCGGATTTCAGGATCTGCCCCGAGATTACCAATCAAAATAACTTTATTAAGGCTACCAGCCATCGCATAAACTCCAAAATTTTAAATTGTACAATATTTGTTGTATAACAGTTACAACCATCTTGACCTTCAATTTATATGTCTACAATTGACCTCCAATATGGATATTGCTATCCTTTCCCAATATTGTATCCATTAATTATAACAAAAGATGATAAAAACGCATAGTTTATTCCACCACCAGAGAATAAAAAGCTGCTCATTTGTATTTTTCTTTTCACAAAACTTATTCCTTCTTTCTGCATTAAAGCAGTTAAACACATTGTAATTCTAAAAAAACAGTTTTATTCCATTTTAGATGCTCAATTTTTGTCACATATGCCAAGGATAAAATATGACACATCAAAAATATATCTCTATTCGCGGTGCACGTGAGCATAACCTTAAAAATATTGATCTCGATCTGCCTCGTGACAAACTCATTGTTATAACAGGACTTTCTGGATCAGGTAAATCATCTTTAGCTTTTGATACAATTTACGCTGAAGGACAACGTCGCTATGTCGAAAGCCTTTCGGCCTATGCACGCCAATTTCTGGAAGTCATGCAAAAACCCGATGTCGACCGCATAGACGGACTTTCTCCCGCCATCTCCATTGAACAAAAAACAACGAGCCGCAATCCCCGTTCAACAGTAGGCACCGTTACTGAAATCCACGATTACATGCGCCTTCTCTTTGCCCGTATTGGTATTCCTCATTCTCCTGCAACAGGACTTCCTATTGAAAGCCAAACGGTAAGCCAAATGGTGGATCAAATTATGTCCTTACCAGAAGGAACGCGAATTTTTATTATGGCCCCTTTGGTGCGAGGACGAAAGGGAGAATATAAAAAAGAGCTAACAGAACTTTTAAAAAGAGGATTTCAACGCGCTAAAGTTGATGGAAGATTCTATGAAATCGCTGATATTCCACCTCTTGATAAAAAATATAAACACGACATCGATGTCGTGGTAGACCGCATTGTTGTACAAAAGGATATCACCTCTCGTTTAGCTGATAGTATAGAAACCTGTTTACAGCTAGCAAATGGGCTTGCCATTGCTGAAATGGCAGACCAACCCTTAGCACAAAAAGAAACGACAAAGGAATCTGCTCATAAATCAAAAAATGATACACACAAACGGCTCATTTTTTCAGAAAAGTTTTCCTGCCCTGTATCGGGTTTTTCTATTCCTGAAATTGAACCACGCCTTTTTTCGTTCAATAATCCTTTTGGCGCCTGTCCTCTCTGCGATGGACTGGGCATAAAAAAAGCAATGGATCCACTGAAAATTGTGCCCAATAAAAATCTTACCCTCAAGAATGGCGCCATTGCCCCTTGGGCTAAATCAGATTCACTTTACTATAAACAAACCTTAGAAGCATTAGGAAAAGCTTACGGTTTCAAACTCACAGATCAATGGTGTGAACTCTCTAATGAAGCACAACAGGCTATTCTTTACGGTACAAAAAGAGATGAAATTTCTTTTATCTATAAAAATAATTCTGGTTCGCATAAAACGACCCAACCTTTTGAAGGAATCATCCCTAATATGGAGAGACGCTGGAAAGAAACCGATTCTGCTTGGTCTCGAGAAGAAATCGAACGTTATATGTCTTCTTCGCCCTGTCCGGCTTGTCACGGTTATCGTTTAAAACCAGAGGCACTTGCTGTAAAAATCAACGGAATGCATATTGGGCAAATATCAGATCTTTCCATCTCACAAGCAGATGATTGGTTTGCCAATGTTCATCAATATCTCACAGAAAAACAACGTAATATCGCCGTACGTATTTTAAAAGAAATTCGTGAACGTTTGGCTTTTTTAAATCATGTAGGATTGGAATATCTTACCTTGTCTCGAAATTCAGGAACGCTTTCAGGGGGAGAAAGCCAACGTATTCGATTAGCATCTCAAATTGGTTCTGGTCTTACAGGCGTTCTTTATATTTTAGATGAACCATCTATCGGTTTACACCAACGCGATAATGAACGCCTTTTGGAAATGCTGCAGCATTTGCGCAATCTTGGCAATACAGTTATTGTCGTTGAACATGATGAAGATGCTATTCTCACGGCAGACTATGTTGTCGATATGGGGCCGGCCGCGGGCGTTCATGGTGGAAAAATCGTAGCACAAGGAACACCGCAGGAAATTATAGAAAATTCAGCCTCTCTCACAGGCCAATACCTTTCAGGAAAAATGGCTGTTAGAATGCCAACAGAACGGCGTAAAATATCAAAATCGAAAACACTTAAAATCATCGGTGCCAAAGGCAATAACCTCAAAAATATCAATGCGAACATCCCTCTTGGAACCTTCACATGCATAACTGGTGTTTCTGGAGGAGGAAAGTCAACATTTCTTATTGAAACGCTTTTCAAAGCAGCATCACATCATATCATGGGCTCTCATCACAGCCCTGCCAGCTATGACAAAATTGAAGGACTAGAATTTCTTGATAAAGTCATTGATATCAACCAGTCCCCTATTGGACGCACCCCACGCTCTAATCCCGCAACCTATACAGGTGCTTTTACACCGATTCGTGAGTGGTTTGCCGATCTTCCAGAATCAAAAGCCCGCGGTTACAAAGCTGGGCGTTTTTCATTTAATGTTAAAGGAGGACGTTGCGAAACATGTCAAGGTGATGGAGTCATCAAAATTGAAATGCATTTTTTACCTGATGTCTATGTTACTTGCGATGTCTGTAAAGGAAAACGCTATAATCGAGAAACACTAGAAATAAAATTCAAAGGACAGTCTATAGCCGATATTTTGGATATGACAATTGAAAAGGCAGAAGAATTTTTCCAAGCTATTCCCGCTATTCATAATAAAATGGAAACTCTCATTAAAGTAGGATTGGGTTACATAAAAGTAGGACAGCAAGCAACCACACTTTCTGGTGGGGAAGCACAACGTGTAAAACTTGCGAAAGAACTTTCTCGTAAAACAACGGGACGTACACTCTATATTTTGGATGAACCGACAACAGGTTTACATTTTCATGATATTTCCAAACTTCTTGAAGTGCTTCACGAACTAGTCGAGCAAGGCAACACAGTCATCGTCATTGAACATAACCTTGATGTTATAAAAACAGCCGACTGGATTATTGATTTAGGACCAGAAGGTGGAGATCGCGGTGGAGAAATCGTTGCAATTGGACGCCCTGAAGACATTATTAAAATTCCCGCTTCCTATACAGGAAAATTTCTAAAAGATGTTTTACTGCGCCCATCCCTCTATAATTCCAATTCTTAAAAATGCTTCCCCTTAAAAATACAGCATACGAACAAAGCCTGTACTTTTATTGTTACCTGTAAACCAACACCTAATTCCAGTGGTGCAACATGTTGGAAGCAAAGACTAAAAACAATTTAGCGCTTTATAAGCTGTTTTATTTTAGTTTTTGTATTGTCAAATAGCGGCAAACATATTGCATAGCTCTATTGGGCGTAATCTCTGAAACGAGAAGACAACCTAATTTTGAAAGGATATGAAGTTTTAAGGGTATAAACCAGTTTCCATCTTTACCCTCCCCTTTTAATTCATCTTTACGATTTTCAAAAACATCTACAGCAATATTTTAAAAAGAATGAAGATTGCGCATTGCTTCACGCTTTTGTTTATCGCATTCTTTAATGAGATCTCGCTCCTCACGAAAAACAAAACGCCCCAAATAGAATATATTTGCGTTGCCAATTCACACGCTTGTTTTTAAAAATATTTTTCAACACTCCCAAATCCAGTTCACGACATCACCTGAGAATGGTAAATTAATTATTATACACCACTATCTTTGTGCTTTTAAGCAAGTGCAAACTAACACCTTCATTTCCAATATTTGCGCTCTCCCCTAATCTCTAATATTGTAATAACCTTTGGTTATCGAGAGCTTTCATAAAAAGCATTTATATTCCTTTTTCAAATGTTTTTATCCACACACTCATATCTCTTGATATACAAGGATATAACTTTGATGAGACGATCTAAAATGAGAAAATCTTACGCTATTAGAATTCCTCATGCCATATAGAAAACGTCTAATTATCCTTATAAGTCAATGCATTATCCCCCAAAAAGGAAGCAAACTCTCTTAATGATATTATTTTGATTCGCTTATAAGGATTATAAGTTTTTTCCAAAACAATAATATTTCACTTTAATTTTACAAAAGAAGCGCCTCTCCAAGAATATATAGTATCATCATTTCCGACTTTTTGTGCACAAAGTATCTGTTGGACATCTTACAGTTGTCAATATAATGTGATGCAGTCTAAAAAGACAAAATAACGTTGGAGATAATTTCAGCATGAAAAAAATTGAAGCCATTATAAAACCTTTCAAACTTGATGAAGTGAAAGAAGCGCTTCAAAAAATTGGGTTACATGGTATTACAGTAACAGAAGCGAAAGGTTTTGGTCGTCAAAGGGAACATACAGAACTTTATCGTGGGACGAAATATGTTGTTGACTTTCTCCCTAAAGTAAAAATTGAAATTGTCGTGTCCGATGACAAACTGGAACAAACTGTTGATGCAATACGTAAAGCAGCCCAAACTAAACATATAGGAGATGGAAAAATATTTGTCTTTTCCATTGATGATGCCATTCGTATAGGGACTGACGAAACTGGGATCGATGCCCTTTAATAGATAACGAAAAAATTAGTCTTTTTATCCACCTCAACGCCACATTAAGGAAATTGAATATGACAACCGCATCAGATATTATCAAACAGATTGCAGACAACGAAATCCGTTTTGTTGATTTACGTTTTACTGATCCACGAGGAAAATTGCATCACATCACAATGGATATCGCAGAAATCAGCGAGGATACTTTTAGTGATGGTGTTATGTTTGATGGCTCTTCAATTGCTGGTTGGAAAACAATTAATGAATCTGACATGGTTTTAATGCCAGATCCAGCAACAGCACATATTGATCCTTTTTTTGCTCAATCTACTTTGGTCATATTTTGTGACGTACTTGACCCTGTCTCTGGTGAATTTTATCGTAGAGATCCTCGTTCTATCGCCAAAAGGGCTGAGGTTTATATGAAATCTTTAAACATTGGAGATACAATCAATGTGGGTCCAGAAGCAGAGTTTTTTATCTTTGATGATGTGCGCTATAAAACGGACCCTTACAACACAGGGTTTAAACTCGATTCAAGTGAACTTCCCTCCAATGATGATACGGAATATGAAACAGGAAATCTAGGGCATCGCCCACGTATAAAGGGAGGCTACCTTCCTGTTCCGCCAATTGATTCTTGCCAAGATATGCGTTCTGAAATGCTCACAGCACTCAAAGATATGGGTGTACAGGTCGAAAAACACCATCACGAAGTAGCAGCGGGCCAACATGAATTGGGTATTCGTTTTGATACACTTGTTCGCGAGGCTGACAAGATGCAAATTTTTAAATATGTTGTACATCAAATAGCAAACAGTTATGGGAAAACAGCAACCTTCATGCCAAAACCAGTTTTTGGTGATAACGGCTCTGGAATGCATGTCCACATTTCCATTTGGAAAGATGGCAAACCCATTTTTGCAGGAAATGAATATGCTGGACTATCAGAAACCTGTCTGTTTTTTATCGGTGGTGTTATTAAGCACGCAAAAGCAATAAATGCTTTTACCAACCCATCCACAAACTCCTATAAACGTTTGGTTCCTGGTTATGAAGCTCCTGTTCTTCTTGCCTATTCAGCACGTAATCGTTCTGCATCTTGCCGTATTCCAATGAGCTCCTCACCAAATTCAAAACGCGTAGAAGTTCGTTTTCCAGACCCAACAGCAAATCCCTATTTGGCATTTGCAGCCCTTTTAATGGCTGGTCTTGACGGTATCAAAAACAAAATTCATCCCGGACATGCTATGGATAAAGATCTTTATGATCTTCCCTTAAAGGAACTTAAAGAAATCCCTACTGTTTCAGGAAGCCTGCGTGAAGCGCTTGAAGCACTTGACAAAGATCGTGGCTTTCTTAAAGCTGGCGACGTTTTTGATGATGATCAGATTAATTCCTTCATTCAAGTAAAGATGCAAGAAGTCTTGCGTTACGAAACAACACCCCATCCTGTTGAATTTGATATGTACTATTCTGTTTAAACAATTAATACGCATTCTTTTGATTTTAAAAATGGAGGCAAAAGCCTCCATTTTTGTGGATATTCGTCTCATGCAAAAGCGCAAGAGGCTTTTTGCTCATCCGCTTTTCCTTTATAATGTGTTGAATCTCTTCAAATGAATTAACAAAGGTTTCTAATGCCGCGAATTTGTTTTCTCGTTCCCGTTCTTTTATGCATTGTCTTTATCACATCAACAACTAAAGCACATACAATAACCAACCAAAAGCTTACAACTCTTGAGAAAGCAACATCTGCTTATAGTAAAGCACTTAAAAATGCCGATGCAAATGCCATCTTAAATGCTATTCCTCCCCAAATCATCAACCGCTTAACCGCCAAAAAAAATCTTAATCAATCACAATTTCTACAAATTATGAAAAGCCAAATAGAACGGTTGGCAGAAAGTTACAAGATTGAAACAATCAACATTGATCAAAAACAAAAACGTGAAGGGACACTTGATAATGGCATTCCTTATTTTGTTATACCCGTGGAGCTTGTAACCGCAACAAATGCTGGAAAAAAATGCTCTATTCAAACTGAAATTATTGCCCTCCTTCACGATAATGAATGGTATTTTATCCGTGGTAATGACGAAGCAATCTTAAACATAACCAATGAAATATTTCCTGGACTTGAAAAAGTAAAAATCAATCCTCTCAAAATCACAAAAATAATGTAACAGCAAAAACAACACATTGATTTATAAATGAATTAGAAAGCTAAATATCGTAAGATTCTCTCATTTCAAATCTGTGTATATTGAATCAATAAAGACCATTTCCTTGCGCGTCAAAAACGGGGCTAGCATATGAGTAAAAACTGTACAAGAAAGAACTAAAAATGCCTCTTATGAACCCTTCTCAAATACCAAGGACTGTTCGCAACACCTACGAGCTGGTAAAGTGTATGATGGTACTAGCTTGCTTCTTCACAAGCGTAAAGATGGTGGTGTTCAATGGCTTTATCGTTATACCATTCATGGTTGTCACCGTGAAATGGGCTTGGGTACTCTTTGAGAGATGTTTCTTTAAAAAGCCCAAGGAAATAAAGAAATCTTATAAACATACTGTAGCAATTGTAACCGCAGCATTAAATTCAACTTTTTTATGAGCACGGCGTGCTATTGTTTCTTTATCCGTTCCCCATTGTTCCATCATCCAATCTTCATCTAAATGGGCAATAGACCATGCATGATCAGCATCAATCTTTCCCGCAGCAACAGCAAGAGCAATGAGAGCAGACCCTGTTAAGGTCGTCATCAGATGAAGTGCAGCAAGCATATAAGGAGATTCAACTCTACGTAAATAATTACTGACTGCTTGAAGCGTTTCTGGTGATTGTTCCACATGCATTAGCCCTTCTGTCAAATAAAATCGCGCCCCCAATTTTTCTTCTGCCCAATCTAATAAAGGATCCCATTGTTCAGATTGTTTTTGCACCAACTCTTTAGGTGTCTGCGCACGATAAAAGATCATATCACATGCAACGAAACGCAATAAATCTTCAAACACAGCCTGCATATCATCAGCGATACCATCAATAACAGTATTAACCAAACGCGTCATCGGCATTTTTACCGGATCAACAACGTGCTGTTGACTCTCAAATTCTTGAGCAACGAATTCAGCAAATACTTGTGTTGGCACATGAAAATGACGCCTTGCGGGCGTTTTAACAGAACGTTCATCTAATAAGATAGTAAAACCTCTTTCCTCACAAGCAATTTTCACTTGTTTATAAAATCGTTTTGGGTGTGATTGGCATGAAAGATTTTGAGTCTGTTGAACAGAAATCTTTTTATTCAATGGCATATCAAAATGATCCAAAATCTCACGCATATTGTTTACCTCTGATCTTTTTAAGAAAGAGACTATTTTTTCTAAGTTTTATATATTTTAATAAGATTTAATCCACCCTTCCCACACCTCAAAGAAGGAAAAAGATTCTTGCCAACCTCACTCTAATTTAAGAATCATATTTCATCTTTCTTTCACAAACAAGCCAATGGTGATACCTTTTCCTATATTCAATACAGTTACAACTGTAGAATATTTTTTAAAAATATTATTTTAATTAAAAAGTTAAATATATTGAATGAGATGGTAAAAGCAATCGTGTTTTAACACTCTGTTCGTTATCCACCTACAACTCGATACGAACAGCTAAAAAATACTTTTTGCAAAATTTTAAAGTAGAAAAAAGCTTATTATCCCCAAAAGAACAGTGTGCTTTACACATCATCAACCTTTGCTTCACCATTCCAATAATTCTCTAACATATCCAATAAACACCCCCTGCATAGAATCTTTTCTCCCTAATAACTCCCCTAAATAACGATATTTTATGGCAATAGGGCAATGACAAAACAAAATTATAATCGTAAATTTTCTTTTACCTATACATATGTTTTCTAAAGCACTAAATTATTTAACTTATTTTTCTTAATATACTTCACATACTGCACTAGCTTAAATTTAATTGTATAATTATAGAGTGTAGAGGTCGTGAAACCTGAAAATAATACTTTAATACACTTGGCCCTGCAGAAACTAACTGTGCAGCTGTGGCTTAATAGTGGCTTGACAATCATAATCAAAATATTTTTTCCTCTGATTCAGAATCGCGTATTATCTTATACGCAACTCTTGAAGAAGCCTTTGATGAACTCGCTCAGAAAAAGGATGGTTATCTCCTAAGCTGTGCGGCTTACCCCGACTTGCATACATTTATATTCACCCGTTTAGGTGACATGCAATTATTTAATAGCTTTTCATGCCTACCCATTCTATGATTTTAGCTAAACACAATAAGGCTGATGAAATTAAAATCGTAGCGACTCGTCCTACTCCGCAATCTCTGGTAGCTCATCAATATGACAAAGTATTTGCCAACAGCAATGCTGATGCAGCCGTTCTTTGTAAGGCTGAAAAAGCCGATGCTAGTATCACAACATCGGTTGCAGCAAACCGTTATAAGCTGAATATTATGAAAAATTTTGGACAAGTGCCAATGGCTTTCTTGCTCCATTCGCTAAAGTCAGCTCATTATAAAACAATCTGAAGCTCCTCTTTCTATTGTTAACTTGGTTGACAAATTCCGTATGCGTCAAGAACGAGATGGGAGCATTAAGGAACCAACTTCGGCAGATAGTAATATGATTAATGAATTGATCACTCTACTCAATCATCATGCAGATATAATTGACGGATTATCTCCGGAACTTTTGGTGACCACTTCTGATGATCTTCATCAGTGAATGCTCAGCGGTTTAACTACCCCTCCTAAACTTGATAACACCTTGACTGCTTTCAAAGCGCCATTACCAGATGCTCCCCTATTTTTCTTGGCTCCAATGCGTGCAACAAATGGTCCCGATCCAGAAGGATTCCGACTGGAATTAGACAGGATATCGTCATGAAACGGACTATCTTGCCGACGCCTCAAAATATACAAAGGATTATGTATCACCTTTTCAATGTATAAAAATGGGAAGAGCATCAAAAGGTTTTTTAGAAGGCAATTACATTGTTTTATTCCCAAAATCTGTGCAACTGCTAAAAAAATTGACAAACAAGCATTTGCTTTGTCTGACCAGTTGATCTCAACACGCTTGATTGCCTCATTGTCTGAAAAGCGAAACCGCTTCTCAACGGGGGCATTCTCTCGCAACGGGTTCCATGTCACCCATAATTCTGCCCGCCATCCCTCTCCTTCTTCTCGCAAAGTCGGTATAAGCGTTTGCCAAGCTGTCTCTGTAACCGGCTCTGCTTCATCAACCCAACAGAGCAAAATACGACCCATCGATTTGATACTGGCTATATTCCGGTCCAGACCAGAAAACTGAAAGGCTATACGACCATCTATCGACTTAATCGACGACTCCCCAACCTTGTAATAGTCCCTTAAAAAATCATGGGCTTCAATGGCGCGCTTAATCTCCTCCAATGAACTCTCTGCTAGCGAATTCTGAAACTGACGTGCACAAAGTATAGTGCCTGATATCCCTCCCATACCAAATTGATAGCCTTTTAAAGCAGCCATCAAGGCAAATGATCTTGTCTTTCCAGACCCTCTTCCTCCCCAAGCAGCACGCACCAAAGCCTTACCTGTAAAAATCGGTATAAGCTTTGGAACAATATTAATCTGTCGTGTCGTCATTGACCAAAGGCGCGATTTCTACACGCGTTATCATCTTAATGGCGCCCCCATCTTCCCCTGTCACTTGAAGAGGCAAAATCTTTCCCAACAATGACAGATAAGCAGCGGGGCATTTGATTGCCTGTTTTTCTAGATAAGAGATCAAACCATCATCACCATATTTCTTACCAGCGCGCTCAGCTGCCTTAAGCACTGCTTCTTTCAAAATACGTGTCGTTTTATTTGGCACACCTTTTACTCGCCCTTGACCTGCCTTTGGGGGCGTTTTTTTTGCAAGTTTTTCAGTGGTTTTCATGTGTGTTTCTTTTTGTAAACAAGACAATAAAAAAAACCCGCAAAAGCAGGGCTCTGAACAATCATATAAACTTATAAGAAAGGTTATACCTTTACCGTAATTCTAGACACAATTCGACTAGTACAGCAACGCCATAAAACACTATTTTTCATATCCTGTCAACAAAAAAATCACGATATTGTATATTTTTTATTTTTTTACCTAAATCTAGTGTCTTTAACAACCAACCACTCACAATTGTATCATCTAAACGAATCAATTATATGACTAGAAACTAATAAAAAGCGGGGGAGAACAATGCGTGATATTGTCATAGTAATAGTGGGTATACTCATCCTATGGACTATAGTCTCTGACATGCGGGAAGAAGCAGAGAATGGTCGGAATACAGAATTTCAAGGTACTCTTTTATTTGGTATCTTGAATTTTCAAGAAACTCTTTATTAGTAGTAGCAATTTTGTTGTTTGCTTGGAGAAATTACCTAGGAATAATAGCAAATTTTGAACATGATCGCTTAGTCGAATACTCTCAGATGGCGTTTGATTATGAGAATGAAAAAATTAATAAAGCGATTATACAACGAAACGAAGCAGTTAAGGAAAACAGTAGGATGGTCGATAGACACTACAAAGCGATTAAGGAACAAGAGAAAATAATTGAGGAATTATACGAAAAGCTTTGGCAACAACAGAAACAGATAATGATAATGGAAAAACAGAATGAATCTGGTTGAGAAAAAAATCAATTAAAAATTCAATACTATGATTAATGATTAATAAAAAGGGGGAGAAAATGTGGTTTATTATAGGAATTGTAATCCTTATCTTAATAATCCCAATATTAATTGATATTATTATATTAGTAATTTACGGCATTGGATTATTTCTAGGGGGCATACTTGAAACTCTAAAAGAGTTCCTAGATTTAGTAGGAAAAATACTATTAACAATAATACTGCCAACGTTAGAAACTATCGATTATGCTTTTACAAAGGATAAAAGCAAATGGAACGAAATAATTGAAAAACGAGAAAGATTTAGAGAACATAAAGCGATTAAGAAAAAAAAACGGAGAAAAAACAATAAATTATTACTTTCGTTTTGCTAAACGTGGCTTATTTCTACTCTTGCGCCTAGTGGGGCTCTCCTATTTCACAGCAGTGGTTACCTTTATAATTATGTTTTCTACAGGGTACATCATTGCTACGTTTTTCCCCCGCTCTTTTGCCCCTTATTTGTTAGGGACAATTATTTTAATGCTTACTCTTCCCCTTACAGTCTGTATGGCACCAATCCAATATAGAATACAATCGCTACCAGTTTCATTTTTACTACAAATGTTAATTCTTTTTATTGAGTTTCACGAAAACCTCTCTATGGGTATTGTATTCTATATCGCATTCTTTGAGCTATTCGTATATATATTATTTAGCTTTTCTCACGCAGTATTTATAGCCGAACTATCAGAAGAGCAATCAACTGCCTTTGAAACATTATAATAAACATTTACCATTTAGTTTTTCTGTCAAAATATTTATGAAGCGCGTTAAGAGCGACCCGCAATGAATTCACAAGATGTGGTAATGTTTGGTCTTCGACAACAATATATTGTATTGCTGCATAAAGATTATACTGTCTATAGAGATGTTGTGTTTCTTTTATCGCCTCTTGCATATTAGAAAACTGTCCTGTTGCAAATTCGACCCATTTTTCTCTTGCTTTGTCATCAGAAGATGATGGTATTTCGTCATAAACAGCGCTTGGTAAACCTTTTGCACACAAATAGTCATTTTTCACTTCAAGATATTTTTGCGCAGCATCATACTGATCTTGAGTAAGCACACCTTGCAAACATAGCCGCCCAACATAAGACCCAGCAAGCGGATTTTTAGCCTCTTCAATCGTCAAACCAAAGCGTTTAGCACGCATTTCAATTGCCAATTGATTAACAGGATCTTGACGTACTTTCATTTGTGAAATATAAGCATCTTTCTTTTTCATACATCCCCTAATCTGTGGGAGCCCACATGTTTCTCTTTGCTCTATTTTTTAATCAAAATGGCATGCTATCATTAAGAGATGCGCTATAATCTTTAGCACCTGAAGCGATAGCATAATTTTGAGAAGTAACGGAAGAAGAGGTAGACTGCTCTTTCTTTGCATCAAGCAAATACAACTCGCCTTTGAATTGCGGTAAAACAATCTCTGTTGTGTAACGGTCAATACCATTTTTATCTTGCCATTTGCGTGTTTGTAATTTTCCTTCTACGTAAACTTTTGAACCTTTGTTGAGATATTGAAGTGCAATTTTTGCCAAATATGGATTAAAAACCACAATGGAGTGCCATTCCGTTTTCTCTACTTTTTGATGAGTATTTTTATCCGTATAGCTTTCAGAAGTTGCCATACGAAAATTGACTACTTCTGTTCCAGAATTCATTGTTTTGCTTTCGGGATCATTCCCTAAATAGCCAATTAACATCACTTTATTTAGCATGTTTTTTCTTACCTTAAACTTGTATTTAAATACATAGAAAATCTTAGCATGCTTTGCTTATTTTTTCAATTATTTCAAAATGATATTATTGTTTTTTAACATATAAAATTATGTTTTTTATCTTTTGATAAACATAAAGCCACATCACGCAAATGACATGGCTTTCTTTTTTCTATTTTAAAGCAGGCGCCCCCGCCGCACCACTGCTTTTTTACGCAATTTGATCTAAAATCGTTTCATTTCCATTGATTATGATATTGTCACAAATGCTAGCATTGACCACAAACTTTGGCATTGCCATAAACTTCAGCATACATATCAACGCTAGCATTGCCAAATACATGCGCATTCCCATAAACCTTGCCTCTAACATCTGCTTTTCCATAGACCTTAGCATTATCAAAAATATGAGTGGTGCGTAGAGTTTGTGCTTCACCAAAAACCTCTGCATTGCCATAAACATGACCATCTATCCAAACCTTACCGTGAATTTTTGCATTATCGTAAACACGGGCGTCACCATAGACCCAAGCATCACCAAAGATTTGTGCATTACCGTAAACACGCGCCCTTTGACAAACACGGGCGTTATCTCTAACCCAGCAATCACCATCATGCGAAAGGTGCATACTGCTTTCTATAAATCCACCTAGGTCACCTGCTTTTACGTCTCCAAAATCTCTAATGGCTCTAATAAGACGCAATGTGTGTAAACCAGCAACAATTGTCTCACCTGTAAATTCATATTTTTTCATTGGAATTTTTCCTTAACGTAATGGAGTTTTCAATTGACACCCTATAAGGGCGCCGGGCGTTGAAAACACGGCGTTAAGTCCGTCGCTATGCTTTCCCCTAAAAAGAGTATTATATAGCACAGCACACCCGACATAAATCATTATACGCTTTAATAAGCATAAAAGACAATCAGTATTTAAAGGCATGGGAAAGGCTGTTTCGTAACCTATCCGCTTAACGCTAAGTGTTTTCAGCACTTGATACTTTTCTAACAGCATGCCTTTCGAATGTCAACATGCCTTTGCAATTTTTTCTTTTTTATACTTACCTAATTGAATATAACGCGCTTTTTCTAGCTTGCTGTCTATAATGTCATAAAAATGAAGTCTCTGTAAAAAGTATAAAATCTGAATTTTACTATGATTTTTTAACTGAGCACTGTAGTGTGTAAATAGATATGTTTATTAAACTGCGTGTATATAACATAAGAAACAATATACAAAATAAAAAGGAATACCAAAGAGCAATATCTGAGTACCAAAGTACAGTATCCAATGAAAAAGGAAGTTTGTGTTCCACATACCTAGAAATGACAGGCAAAAAAACCGTTTCTTTATAACTATTTGGAAAAATTAAAACGACAAGCGCTAAAATTATTATATTTAAAAGTCTGTGCATATACTGTTGTAAATCACGTGTTAGTTTCACCCAACCCGTTGTATCATCATCTTTATATTTTGGATTATTTTGCAATTCAAAAGGAATATGAGAATTGCATAAAATTACAAAAATATTTGTTATTATTATCAAACCAAAAGATGCAAATATCAAAATACTTTGGATAAAGTAGGGATTTTTTTTAATTCCTAAAAAACATAAAAATATAAAAGTTATAATGCCAAACAAGGCTCTTATTTGCTTATCTGTAAACATGTTCATTTCCTGCGACTTTTGATAATTTTTTGATCTCTCTGTTAATCTCGTCTATAAGAGGTTCGTAATTGAGAACGCTTTTCGGAATATTCCCACCGTAAACCCATGCTTTTACTTGCGC
>NZ_JBHIQS010000007.1:0-25480 GCF_042196685.1 Bartonella sp. AC329YNZD
ACCGCATCAGATGCGGCTTTACCCATAGAATCAGGGATGTTTTCCATCACATCAGAAGCTTTATCGGCGGCATCCGTAGCTTTCTTTACCGCATCAGATGCGGCTTTACCCATAGAATCAGGGATGTTTTCCATCACATCAGAAGCTTTATCGGCGGCATCCGTGGCTTTTTTTACCGCATCAGATGCGGCTTTACCCGCAGCATCAAGGGCATTTTCCATCACATCAGAAGCTTTATCGGCGGCATCCGTAGCTTTCTTTACCGCATCAGATGCGGCTTTACCCATAGAATCAGGGGCATTTTCCATTACATCAGATGCTGCTTTACCCATAGCATCAGGGATGTTTTCCAACACATCAGAAGCTTTATCGGCGGCATCCGTAGCTTTCTTTACCGCATCAGATGCGGCTTTACCCGCAGCATCAAGGGCATTTTCCATCACATCAGAAGCTGCTTTATCGGCAGCATCCGTGGCTTTCTTTACCGCATCAGATACGGCTTTATCGGCGGTATCAACTTTATCCGTATCATGTGCAGGATATTCAGAAGCCTTTCGCGCCGCACTTTGAGCAAATGGCGCTGAAAAAACTATGAAAACCGCCATATAAAAGAGTGCTTTCCAATTGATTTTACGATACATTCTTTTCTCCCCTTAAGAGCTCATTGAATAATTGAAACAAATAATTTTTTTTAATGACTACTCGCGTTACTCAACGTTGTAACAGCACGTCGATTTTGATTCCAACAGGAAATATCATCGCATACCGCTACAGGTCTTTCTTTCCCGTAAGAAATTGTTTGAATTCGTTGCGCAGACACACCTAGAGACACCAAATAGTCTCGCACAGCAACAGCACGGCGCTGTCCAAGTGCCAAGTTATATTCACGTGTTCCCCTCTCATCAGCATGACCTTCAACCATAATAGAATAATAAGGATAATGAAGCAACCATTCTGCTTGGCGCGTTAAAATACGTTCAGCATCAGCATCAAGTGAAGAAGAATCGAGACTAAAAAATACACGATCACCCACACTAACTGTAAATTCTTGTCCTGAACCTGATGGTGCCTGATTCAAACCAGCATCATTCATATAAGCGCCATTCATACCGTTAAGTGCACCGATATTTTTTTTGTCACACCCACCCAAGCACAATGATAAAAAAAAGATAACCGCTAAAGAATGAAAGAGAGTATTTTGGGTAGAGCACATAGCCTATTTCTCCTTGAGTTTCGTAAAAAAGGGCAAATTCTTAGAATATTTTTAAAAATAACTGTTAATTCCTAATGAAGACGAAATTTTTTTGTCCTTTGTCACCATTTTTGAATCTCTGCCGATTTTTTTCACTCTCACCATTAACTTCCTCTAACATTTCCCTAAAAAACGTTGTACTTATACATCACGCTGTTTATGCATCATCTCGGTCTTGACGATTTTTTTGCAACGCGTTCAACTTTGCAAAAACCTTATCGGCATCAAAAGTCTTGTGTAGATTTTCTTCACGCTCATTGTCTTCTAGAGCAGCGTTTTCCGTCACAGATGCGGGAAGCAATGACCTATCTTCTTCCGCAGCAATAGGGCGATTTTTTGCCACACGTTGGAGTTCAAAATCTAAATCGATTTGCGAACACAAACCAAGTCCTACAGGATCAAGAGGGACCAAATTAGCGCTATTCCAGTGGGTTCTAAGGCGGATTTGTTCAATCGTTGCTTTTGTTGTTCCAATCAACCGTGCAATTTGTGCATCTTTCAATTCGGGATGGTTAGTGACCAACCATAGAATACCATTGGGACGATCTTGACGTCGAGAAAGAGGGATATAGCGCGCCCCTTTACGTTTTTTTTCAGGAATGTGCACCCTAGATTGAGAAATTTTTAAGCGTGCGTTTTGATCTGCTTCCACCCGTGCAATTTCACTGCGTGTCAATTGCCCAGAACTAATTGGATCTAAACCTTTAATACCATAAGCCGCCTCACCATCGGCAATAGCTTTTACTTCCAAGACATGCAATTTACAAAATTCTGCAATCTGATCAAAAGAAAGAGCTGTATTATCAACCAACCAAACAGCTGTTGCTTTGGGCATCAAAAGTTGCGTTGCCATTTTTATAAATCCTCTTCTGCGCCTAGGTTACCCGCTCACTTAAGAGCACTGAAACTTTATTACATAATTACATATCAGGTTTTCCCCACCCACTCTTAAAACAAAGCGTGGCATGGAATAAACCATTTTGCCATGAAACTGCCTTCTGTTATAGCGTGATTTTTGCTCAACGACAAGAGAGCTCTCTTGTAATGATCCTCAACAAGGTATCTTTACCTTTAAGATGAATTTTTTTATAAAGGCTTTATTCGATTATTTCACCTCACGTTGTGGCACATTTACTCTGGTGGGATGCACGTTTTATCGCCTTGAAATTCTAAAAAGTATCCAACTGGAAAGAAAGCCCTCAAACAGGAAAGAAAACTATGGCAGGCCATTCACAATTTAAAAATATTATGCACCGCAAAGGGCGTCAAGATGCAATGCGCTCGAAAATATTCTCTAAGCTTGCACGCGAAATTACTGTAGCAGCAAAACAAGGTGCTCCTGATCCAGCCATGAATCCACGTTTAAGACTTGCTATTCAAAATGCTAAAGCACAGTCAATGCCGAAAGATAATATTGAACGCGCGATTAAAAAAGCTTCAGGCACCGATGTCGAAAATTATGATGAAGTGCGCTATGAGGGCTATGGACCAGGGGGTGTTGCGGTCATTGTTGAAGCTTTAACCGATAACCGCAACCGCACCGCTTCAAACGTGCGAGCAGCCTTCACCAAATCAGGAGGAGCCTTGGGGGAAACAGGTTCTGTAAGCTTCATGTTCAATCGAATTGGTGAAATAATTTATAAGCCAGAAGCAGGAACAGCAGATAACATCATGGATGCAGCAATTGAAGCTGGGGCCGAAGATGTACAATCAGAAGAAACCGGACATCATATTACCTGCGCATTTGAAGATATTGGTGAAGTTTCAAAAACACTTGAAGCAAAACTTGGGGAAGCAGAATCGATTAAAACGATTTGGAAAGCCACCACCCTTGCACCAATAGATGAAGAAAAAGCTTTATCCGTTTTACGGTTGATTTCAACATTAGAAGAAGATGATGATGTGCAAAATGTTTATGCCAATTTTGATGTCAGTGATGAGATTTTAGCAAAACTGTCTGTATAATTCCCATCATTAGCATAGGCACTCTCTTCATCTATGAGAGACGCAAAAGTATCTATCATCCTTCTTCTTTATCCGCAGATATAAAAGCCCCGCGTCGATAGCGGGGTCAACCATTGGTGCAAAACCCAAGGCATCATCACACACTTTACCAACTCATAGAGGTTATGCAACAGCCCTTGGCACTTGAGGCGGTTCATAAGAGCTGTTTTTATTCCTTATCTTATACAGTTTCACTCCACACGGCTCTCCCTGTTTGTAACGTGCACACAAATGGTTTTGGTTGATTCAATATGAAATAGGTTTGGAATGAAAGAATCCTAGGATAGTCGAGACTCTCATTCAATATACAAAACAATAAATTATTATAAAGCCAAGCTTTGTAGTAATAAAACCGCAATCAATCGCAGAAAAAAGAAAGCATTGCAAAAAAGCATGCACCCTTGAACGCCCAAACACTTCTGATAATAAAGCACACAAAACTCTATAGCATCACCTTGTGTTACATACCCCAAGAATTATCCATAAATCCCCTTTCTATTTGATCTTTTTATTCTTTAAGATTAACCTTTCCTCCTTGCTCTCAAGTGATGAAGATTTTACCCCGATCTGATCTGTAAACAGTTTTGATTTTCTTGACGTATTCCTATGACGAATCACTTTACGCATCACGCATGAGATTTGTTTGTACCTTAAGTCCTGTCAAACAAGCCCTCCTCTAAATATTCACCACCCACTAAAAAACACGCTGAAAATATATCAAGGAGATTTACATATCTTATATCACCACACCTCAAAGACAGTGTTTCTCGTTTATGAAGGAACAAACCACCCCCATCATACACTTTGCCAACACCTAATGTTGCTGATAAGTCTTAGCCTCTGAGACAGTTTAAGAGGCATTTTTACTCCTTTGAAGTGTTTTTCTCCACACGGCTCTCCTCGCTTATGACGTACAAGAAATATGGATTTTGATTGATTCAAAAGAGAACAGATTTAAAATGGGAAAATCTTACGATATTCAGGGCTCTTATTAAAGTTTAAAAATACTACACTATCATTACAAATCAATATATTATAATGATATAACAGAATAAGTAATTATAAAGCCAGAGCGGGCTGTTTGGCAAAGTATTTTATAAAAAACCGGTATATCTCTCTAATCTATTGCAGATAAATTTTTGACTTTATAGCATTAATTTATGGCATTGTATGCTTCCTAAAAATAGCGTCATTGATCTTATAAAATCTGTCCTTTTTCTGTTACCTATCCCTCAATATTCAAACCGAAAACCACAATATACTTGAGATAAAGAGTAAAACGATTGAGCACTTTGGAGACTGTTATAAACTTTTATTAAAGAGACATGTCTGAACGCTCCCAAGCCCATTTCACGGCAGCGCCCGTGAATGATATAACAATAAAGTCACTGAACACCTGCATCTTTAGGTTTGTGGAGAAGCAAGCCGGAACCATCATTATATATTTTGCCAGCTCGTGGGTGTTGCGACAGCCCTGAGTACTTAAGACAGTTCATAAGAGCCATTTTTAGTTCTTTTTTGTACAGTTTTATCCACGCACTTATCCCGCTTTTGACGTTCAAGAGATATGATTTTGATTGATTCAAAGAGAACAGATTTGAAATGAGAGAATTTTGCGATATTCACGGTTCTTATTCAAGGTGCATAACGCTAAATTATCATTATAAATCAATGTATTGTATAAACCAGAAGAGGTCAACAGTATCAGGTATGTTCGAAACGAAAAAACAATCTTATTTGGTCAAAACAATAAAACCGTATAAAAACTAATACCCATATCACCACCTTTCATACGAGTTTACGGCTTTTTAACTTTACAGCTTTTTAAAAGTATCTAAAGCAATATCTTTTAAAGAATGGAGATTCCACATTTGCCTCACACTTTTATTTCTCTTGTTCGTTAATGAGAAGAAACTCCTTACAAAACAAAAAACCCAAAACACGACACGATAAAATGCCACGCGCAATATCCCCCAATGGCCTCCACGCAATCTCCCTACGTAATATTATTGTATTGCGAATTCATGCTCTGGTTCTGTTTTTGTTAAAGAAAAATCTCTCAATGCGCATGCCTTTCATTTCATGAAAGCAGCCATAGTATAACGTAAGTTCCCCGTAGGGTATAAAAGCCTCTCTACCATCTTTACTTCGTAAAGCGATAAGCCGGCATCATTATGCTCTTTTCTAGCTTCTAATGTTGTAAACTCTCAGCCCTTGAAATGATTCATGAAAAACATTTTAGTTCCCTTTTGAAAGAACTTTATTCATACATCAACGCTGGTATCAATGTTTCCATCAATGTCGCTTGTGACCTGTAACAGAATAATTTGATAAGAAAAAATCTTATAATATTGAGAGCTCTTATGATGCAAAACAATGAATTATCCTTTTATGGAGTAAAATACCGTCATCTACGGTATGATAGTATAAGGTTATCAACATATTGATTTATAATGATAATTTAGCATTATATACCTTGAATAAGAACCGTGAATCGTAAATTTTTCTTATTTCAAATCTGTTCTCTTTTGAATCAATCAAAATCATATCTCTTACACGTTATAAGCGGGGAGAGCTATGTAGCGTAAAACACTTCAAAAGAATAAAAAAGCTTCTTATGAACCGTTTCAAGGGAAAAGGGCTGTTGCAACATTAGACGCTAAACATATGATGGTGCCGACTTACTCTATTTTATTAAGCATCTAGAATTCATTGACACATTCAATATTTTTTAAAGGCCGTGACCAATATTCTTAAAGCTTCCTTTAATTACAGAAAACGCATGAAGAGCCAGCAGAGAAAACATCCTCGACAAAAATCCGGATTCTTCACAAACTAAATCGGAAAGAAAATCAAAAAAAATATATCTAGCAGCACTTTGCATAAAAAGTTGAAATCTAGAAACCTCAAAACTTTCGGTTATACTTTTTAAGGTATTGTTTTTTAAAACCCTTTCCCCAAGGAAACTTCACTATTTACAAATAACCGTAGATGATAGGTGAAATATACATAACTCCCCATGCCCACTATAATCAATTCCTTCTTTTAAATAATTAAAGACAATTGAGATTGTGTAAACTTGAAACTGTATAGACTATATTCCCTCTATGTTCTGTTTTTAAGCACTTTGTTTTATTGTATAGTAAGCAATGGCGACCATGCTGGATCAGAAGCATCATTGGGTGTGGGGAGTTGACGTTCATTGCGTCCCGTAATGTCAATGGTATAAATTTTTGGTCCCATACCCGGATTTTTGCGAAAAAACATTAGCACACGACCATTTGGCGCCCAAGTTGGTCCTTCATTGTGAAAACCCGTGGTTAAAATTCGTTCTCCTTGTCCATCTGGGCGCATAACACCGATAGAAAATTGTCCGCTTAATTGTTTTGTAAAGGCAATATAGTCACCCCGTGGAGACCAAATAGGTGTTGAATAACTCCCCTCGTTTGAAGAAATACGTTGAATATCACTCCCATCTGCATTCATTTTATAGATTTGCGGCTTTCCGCTACGATCTGAAGAAAAGACGATTTGTTTACCATCTGGTGAATAAGAAGCAGACGTATCAATAGCGGAAGTTGTTGTAAGCCGCGTCATCGTACGGGTCCGTAAATCCATGGTGTAAAGATTTGCGCTCCCATCATTTTGCAATAAACTCATGATGACTTTTTGTCCATCAGAAGAAAAACGCGGAGCAATTGTCATGTTATTAAACGTTCCAATCAACTCTCTTTGCCCCATTTCAATTTGTTGGAGATAAACATGAGGTACTTGATTTTCCTCATAAGCCATATAGGTCAATTCTTGTCTTTTTGGGGAAAAACGCGGTGTAAGCACCAATTCACTTCCATCGGACATATAAATCAAATTTGCTCCATCTTGATCCATCATGGCTAAGCGTTTAATGCGTGCATTTTGAGGTCCTGTTTCATCGATAAAAACAATTCTTGTATCAAAATAACCACTTTCTCCTGTCATCTCACTATAGATCTCATCTGCAATTATATGGGCCACACGCCGCCACCGTTCTGTCGCGGTATAAAAACGCCGTCCTTTCAGTTGTCGCTCTCCAAAAACATCCCATAAACGAAAATCGACTCTCAATCGTCCATCGATTTCTCTCATGACTTGCCCCGTTACCAAACCTTGCGCTTTTATTTTCTGCCAATAAGCAAAATGCGGTTGTTTATTAGGACTAGAAGTGTTTTCAACAAAATTTGCTTTATCAAGCGGTAAAAAAAGCCCCGACCGTTCCAGATCGGCTGTCACCACAGCCGTTATTTTAGATCCAATCGAATCATTGGAAATAAAGTCTGTAATTGCAATGGGAATGGGATTAAAATCAGCGCTTGAAATCGTCCCTTTCAATTGCGCATAAACCAATGAAATATTTGAAAGCCACAACCCACAAGTGACAATAAACCAAGCAAAAACTTTATATCTCGTTATAGTCATCATGGAATGCGTCCTTTCGTTAAGCGATTTTTTTATCATCTTATTTCTTGGAGGGGATCAACATTAAAGTCAAAACCTTGCCCCCACAGGCCATATTGATCACGTGGGAGATCTGCATAAGGTTGGCATGAAAAAACAGCCGCGTATACCTGCCTTATCATAATAGCTTGTTGACTCTCAAGACCGCTTACAGGATCAATGATAGGATCACCCACAACCATTCCTTCACGGTCCAAATAAAATCGCAACCGCACGACCGGACGGTTTTTTAAATCGCCACCAAGCGCTACAAGTTTAAGCTTCTGTTGAATACACCCCCCAACAATATTGACCAATGTTTGTGCCATTTTTGTGGTATCACTAATATTTTTTCTTGCCCCCAAAGCTTCTGGTGTATGAGAACGTTTTGCTCCTCCTCCTTGTGACCGCGCACGATTGAGCAAATTATTTTCCTCCATGGCCAGAATATCTTCAATGGTCTGTTTCTCTTGGTGTTTCTTGCTAAGCTTTGGCGTATTTTGATTCAATGCCGCCTTATTTTTCATTGTAGATTCTTCGTCAAATTTTGGTTTCAACTGTGGAAGAAGAATTTTTTCTGGAAGCACAATTTTGGGCACTTGATGAACCACCTGCTCTGTCGGTACTTTTTGTACCGTTGGAGTCAATTCTTTTGGCGATACCATCTCTTCATTTTTGTGCAAAGGCTTAAGCGCAGTCTCGGGTGCATCCTCCGATACTTTCAAAGGCACCTCAGGCGCAACCTTGGGCGCATCTTCCGGTACTCTCACAGACATCTCAGGTGCAACCTTGGGCGCATCTTCCGGTGCTTCCAAAGGCATCTCAGGTGCAACCTTGGGCGCATCCTCCGGTACTCTCACAGGCATCTCAGGCGCAACCTTAGGCGCATCTTCCGGTGCTTCCAAAGGCATCTCAGGCGCAAGCTTTGGCGCATCTTCCGGTACTCTCACAGGCACCTCAGGTACAGCCTTAGGCGCGTCCTCCGGTACTCTCAAAGGCACCTCAGGCGCAAGCTTTGGCGCATCTTCCGGTGCTTCCAAAGGCATCTCAGGTGCAAGCTTTGGCGCATCTTCCGGTACTTTCAAAGGCATCTCAGGCGCAACCTTAGGCTCATTCTCTGGTTCTTTTGAAATCTCTTCTGTTTTTGCTTCTAATAATTCTGGTTGTGTAAGTTCGGATGTGGATGTTTCCGACGTACTTTCGCTTGTTGGCGGCGGTGTTGTCTCAACGGGGAGCAACTTTTCTTTTGGTTTAAAAGGCGCAAGACGATCTATTTGTCCCTCCCCAATATGGCGTGCATCCTCTTTTTCTTGTGGTTGCATGGTTGGTTTAATGGCAGGAATCGCACGGATAGGAGCCTTCACAGCTCCTTGTTGAGAGGAAAGCTCTTCCATCAAAGGAGCCAGAGTGATAGGAATTGCTTCCAATTGTTGTGGTAAAGAGACAAAGCTTGCAAACTGAACGGCTCCCCAACCAAGAAAAATGACATGGACCATAAGGGATAAAGCCAAGCCTCGTTTCATGCTATGATAGGAGTCTTTGTTCATTCTTTATGCCTTATTTACGCCTTACATTTTTTCATTTTTAATCACTCTATGCTCTTTTTAAAAACAACCATTTATGCGCAATTTATCATTTATTGCGCTAAACTTGCTAATGCAACTTGAGAAAAACCTGCCTTTTGAATATCGGCCAAGAGTTTTAATACTTGTTGATATTCAACAGTTTTAGCAACCCGCACAAAAATCCGTTGATCTTTTTGGGCAGCATCCGCTTCCAGAAGCGTTTTTAGGTGTGCAATCAGCGCTTGTGACGTTTCATAATAATCTTGATTAATGGCCAAGCGCCCTTGCGCATCAAGTGAAACCGTAAGGGGCGTTTTTTGCGCGTGTACGGGCCCCGCTTGACTACGAGGCAAATCCAAAGGAACCCCATTCACCAAAAGAGGTGCAGAAACCATAAAAATAATGAGCAAGACCAGCATGACATCCACAAAAGGTGTGATATTGATTTCACTCATCAGTTGGCTTCGTGAATGACGCCGCCCACGTGTATTTTTGCGAGAAGAAGAAGCAACAGAAATTCCCATGGGATAAGCTCCTTTTTATAAAGGGGAAGGTGCTGTGCGTGTTTCATCAATACGTCGCGATACAATTGTTGAAAATTCATCGGCAAAATTTTCTATTTGTGCAATGATGCGCGCACTTTCATGGGTCAACTTGTTATAAGCAATAACAGCTGGAATTGCTGCAAACAAACCAATCGCGGTTGCCAAAAGCGCTTCTGCAATCCCTGGCGCTACAATGGCAAGTGACGTATTTTGAGAAACTGAAATAGAAAGAAAAGACTCCATAATACCAATAACTGTTCCAAAAAGTCCGATAAAAGGTCCCGCAGACCCCAGTGTCGCAAGAAAACTTAATTTTGATTCTATTTTTTCACTTTCACGTCCCAGCGTCAAATCCATAGCCTTATCAATTCTGCTCTGCAAACTTTTCGATGTATGGGTCCCTTTTTCAAGAGATTTTTTCCATTCAACCATTGCCGCCATAAAAACAGCAGATATGCTATTGGTGCGTTGACTTTTACATGATGTATAAAGATCTTCTAGCGCTTTGCCTGACCAAAATATCCGTTCAAACTGCTTTATTTCACGCTGCATTCTCCGATAAGTAAAAATTTTATCAAAAATAATGGCCCAACTCCAGACGGAAGCGAGTAGCAACCCAATCATAACCCCTTTAACGATCCAACTCGCTTGCATAAACAAATGCAACATTCCCATTGTTTCCAGATTCGTTAGTTCTACCTGCGGCATAATTGTTGTCCCTCTAAATGAAAGGTGCATTGATTAAAATTCTATAAAACAGATTGTTTTACAGTTTCTAAATTTAAGTAAAAAACTTTAGACTCACATAAATCTACGTGCCAAAACAAGAGCCATTTCTTAAATTTCTTTTAAAAGTGATGATGAGAGGCATGCCTCAATGCACGTCGCCCTCATTTCACAACGGCATTTATGAAAGATATAACGATACCCCCATAAATAATATAAAATCTATTATGCGCCACCATCTTTACACTTTGAAAAAAAAGCTAAACCATCCTCCGCTTTCCCAGCTCAAAATGTTATGATCTAAATCTTGGCACTTTGAAAAAGTTCATAAGAGGCATTGTTATTCCTTTCTCAAGTGTTTTTGTCCCAATTCACCAACCCCGCTTGTGACATACAAGAAAATATTTTTGATTAATTTACAGTAAAAGAGCTTGAAAAGAAAAAATCTGACACGTCTCAGGATTTTCATTTCAAATTGCAATGCAATGAATTATCATTATAAATAAATATGTTAACATCATGATAAGATACCGCATTGCCTTAAAGCTTTTCTTTCTCTCATTTTTAATGGGATTACACCCTTGGGGCATAAAAAATAAACCACCATACCTCGCCCGACGTTCTCCACATAATGCTCCTATGTAAGTCTCATGTAATGCCATAAAATTTTATTGTTCTGTGAATTTATGTATACGATAAATACTGATTTATAAATATAATTTAGCATTACTCATATTGAATTAAAACCTTGAATGTCGTAAGATTCTTTCATTTTAAACTTGTTCCATGTTGAAGCAATAAAAATCACTTGCGTGCACGTCAAAAGCGAAGCTGGTGTGTGGGTAAAAATTGTATAAGAAAGGAGTGCCTCTAATAAACCTTTTCAAGTGCCAAGGGCTGTCGTCCCCCACGAGTTGGCAAAATGTGTGATGGTGCCGGCTTACTTCTCCATAAGCGTAAAGAGGGGGAGCTCAGTGGCTTTATCGTTAGAAAACACCTTTCAATGCTTATCATCCCTCTGATGATGGCATCATGGTATACCGTAAAAACTTCTGGGAAGTGAAAAAAGCCACGTCACCATCTTTACTTTATGAAGCAATAAACCGCCCCTTCACTTTCTTTGCACCCTTGCAATATTGGTTCGTTATTGCATTGAGGATTGTATATAAAAAGCATTTTTACATCTTTTTTCAATGGAATATATTGCGCTCTTATAATGTTTAAGCAAATGGTTTTACATGGTGCAACATGAACAGGTTTGAAATGAAAGCGTTTTACTCTCTTGGGCTTTATCGCCGTGAGAAAAAATAAATGACCGTTCCCAATCACTTTATTCTAGAGAATACTATGCTCTTGAAACTTTAAATCAAGAATGCATTTCTACCTTATATGTATTGATCTCTCACTTATTTATTGCGTTTTTATTGCGTTGAAAAATGCACATGAAAGTCATGCACTATGGATGGAGAGCTCTCTCTTGTGAGATCAAAGGACAACCCTGCAACAAAACAAACTCCTTACCTCTCAGTATTTTAAGCGGATTTTCAATCTTGCTGCTTATGATCACTTTGATTACACTATTTTGCTGAGTATGTACATTTTTTATCACAAAAATGAACTTCATTCATTTTTTTCTTTCATTTTTTTCTTTTTTATATTTTGCACTTTTCTGCTGTTTTCTGATGCAAACGAACTCTCTTCCAAGAGGAAGCAAAACATTTTGAGTTCATGGCAGAAAATGGATGGTGAGACGCTGATTTTGCACCACAACATGGATGAGGCGTAATGAGGATATTATCTTTAATTTATTGGAGCAGGGAAGCTTTTTTCTAATGTATTGTGTGACCTTATTGATGATCAAGGAAAAACATTTAAGTAGACTATGGTCGATGTATAATCTTAGATTGTAGATCAACTTATGTTTCATGAAACGGCTATGAAACCTCTGTTCCATAAAGAACACTTTTAACCAAGTATTTTTACCAAAAGCTCTTTGGGTAACCGACGCGGTTTTGCCTCCTCATTAATCAGAGCAATTTCAACTTTCGCTGTTACCAACGTGGTTTCTTCATGCAAAATAGCTTGCTCCATAAAAAAGCGTGCCCCTTGGATGTGATTAACACGTGTTTTAACGACTAAAAGATGATCAATTTTGGCTGGTCGTGCAAAATTAATTTCCATATGACGCACAATAAAAAACAGTTTTTCCCCCTCAAGCCCTGCTGCTAACATTTTATTATTAAAACCGGTATCGCGTAAAAACTCTGACCGTCCTCGTTCAAAAAACTCAAGATAACGCGCATGATAAACCACACCGGAAAAATCTGTATCCGCAACATAAACGCGAACCTGAAAATTATGAAAAGCACTTGTATGATTTCTCTTGAAAGGAGTCACTTCTGTCATCTACTTCACGTCCCATAAAATCATTGAATAGAGCAAATTATTTATAGATCAAAAGATTGAACACATTTTTGTGTTAATGTTATGAAACGCAAAAGCACAAAATCCTCAATCGTTCCAAATCTTTTTGATCAGAATCTGCTAAAAGAAATACATTTCTTGTATTTATAACCTTGCGATACAATATTCACGCAATTTTTTTTAAGAAAATGTCTTATTTTTTTAAAGAGAATGTCTTAGTCATCTTCCCCATCCCATAAAGTCGTCTGAAGTGATGAATTGTCTTGAGCATCAGAAAATTGAGCACGCCTTTGTATAGACATTGTAGAAGCAGGCGCAGAAAGCCCTAAATGGCTCCAAGCCTTTTCACTCAGAATACGTCCGCGAGCGGTTCTTTGAATAAACCCTTGTTGGAGCAAATAGGGTTCAACAATATCTTCAATGGCATCGCGTGGTTCTGATAAAGCAGCAGCAATCGTTTCAATCCCCACCGGTCCCCCTAAAAAAGTTTCCGCAATCAGGAGCAAATAGCGACGGTCAAGCGGGTCAAGCCCAAGATGATCCACTTCAAGGCGCGAAAGGGCTTCATCGGCGATTTTTCGGTCAATTTGTTTTGCCTGTTTAACCAGAGCAAAATCACAAACGCGCCGTAAAAGGCGTCCAGCAATGCGAGGCGTCCCGCGTGCTCTGCGTGCAATTTCATGGGCTCCATCATCACTGATCTTGACAGCAAAAAGTCGTGCATTACGCTGAACAATATATTCCAATTCTTCTATCGTATAAAAATTGAGACGAATTGGGATTCCAAAACGGTCTCTCAGCGGTGTGGTTAAAAGTCCCAAACGTGTGGTTGCCGCCACCAAAGTAAATTTAGCCAGATCAATTTTAACCGAGCGGGCAGCAGGCCCCTCACCAATGATAAGATCAAGTTGATAATCTTCCATTGCCGGATACAAAATTTCTTCAATTGCCGGATTTAAGCGATGAATTTCATCAATAAACAAGACATCACGTTCTTCGAGATTGGTCAAGAGAGCTGCTAAATCTCCTGCTTTAGCAATGACCGGCCCTGAAGTAGAGCGAAAATTAACGCCTAATTCTTTTGCCATAATCTGTGAAAGTGTTGTTTTTCCCAACCCCGGTGGTCCTACAAACAAAACATGATCCAGCGCTTCTTGCCGTGTTTTTGCTGCTTCAATAAATATTTTTAAATTAGCCCGTGCCGCTTCTTGACCAATAAAATCATCGAGAACTTGTGGTCTTAAGGAACGATCTGGATCGTTAGGAAGGAGGGCGGAACCCAGAAGGCGTTTATCTTCATCTTTATGCATTGTTACCTTGATTCTAAGTAGGAGAAGAAAGCAATTTGAGACTATGGCGGATCAGCAGGGCAGAAGAAACAGTTTCCCCCTCAAGCGCATTCATCGCAAGAGCAAGAGCACGGGATGCATGCTCCCGTTCAAACCCTAGCTTCATCAACGCGGAAAGCGCATCATGCGCAGGTTGATTGGTCATCTCACGCTGAGGAACCGAAACAGTCTTGACCGCTTGTTCAAAGGGAAGTGTTTTACTTTTCAGTTCACCCACAATTCTTTCACTGACTTTTTTACCAACGCCCGGCGCTCGACTAATCATCGCAACATCATTTAAAGCGATAGCCTGAGCAAGTTCATCTGGCGATAAAGTCCCCAAGATTGCCAAAGCAACCTTTGCCCCTACTCCAGGAACATTTTGTAGAAGACAAAACCACTCCTGTTCAGCTCTTGTAGCAAAACCAAAAAGGCGAATTGCTTCTTCACGAACATGCGTTTCAATAAAAAGGCTTAACGCCTCCCCAACAGAGGGTAAAGAAGGACGCAGACGATTTGACACAAAAACAACATAACTCACACCATGAACATCAAGAAGAATATGATCATCAAAGATATGTTCAAGGGTGCCCTTTAATTTGCCAATCATGTTGCCACCCCAATCATATCGCCATCCTTGCCTGATAAGATTGGCCCATACTCTTACGATGCATACTATGACAAAGAGCAAGAGCAAGAGCATCAGCCGCATCATTACTATCAAATTCAGCCCGTGGTAGGAGAACTTTTACCATCATATGGATTTGTTCTTTAGCACCATGCCCAACACCAATAACCGATTTTTTCACTTTGTTGGGGGCATATTCAAAAACAGGAAGGTTTGCTTGGGCAGGAACCAGCAGCGCAATCGCGCGCGCTTGCCCAAGTTTTAAAGTTGCCGTAGCATCTTTGTTGACAAACACATGTTCCACAGCGGCTTCATGGGGCATAAATTGATGCATAATCTCTGAAAGACCTTTGTGGATCTGACAGAGTCTGGAAGCCAGATCACACTGTACATTAGAAGAAACCGTCCCTGCTGCAATAAACTGAAGACGATTACCTGCAAGATCGATAACACCCCACCCTGTATGCCGTAATCCGGGATCAATGCCTATAATACGAATCGTCTCTGCCATAAACTTCAGTTTATACACTTTTATCCCTCTTGGATAAAGGCTCGCCTGGAAAGAAAACAGCAGCAAAGATCAAAACAAGTAAAAAGATAGTCATACCTAAGGAATTTATACATTATACATATAACAAACAGCAGCTTTAAAGAGCACAAACGAAATCAATCAAAAACATTCACACATCACAAGAAAGCAACCTATAAATCAAAAGCAAAATATAAAATTCCCCTTCTCTATCACCTTCCATACCATAACGATTAAACATCGCAAGTGAGCAAATAGATGATACCAAATTGTACATTCATCAGTGTAAAGATGCTACTCAATGGATGGGATACACTTCACGGAAAATTTTTACATTATACCATGATGCCACCAAGATATAAGAGAATAAGGTTATTTTTAAAATATATATACATATGAATCTGCTTGGTGCTATCGAGGGGGACAAGGACTTTTGATAGAACTAGAGCTTTTGGGGAAGTGGAATAAAGATGTTTATTCTTGAAGGATGCTTTGCTGGTTTCTGTTGTAATTTCTATGATTGTTTAGAATGATATTGGTCTTATTATCATCTTGATGCGCGGCATAAAGAAACTTTATTTGAAGCGTAATGATACAAGCCTCCTTGAAACGTTTAAGCGTTTTTTAAGAGGCATTGGATATTCGGGAAAGGCCTTGTTTGTTACGCTTAATGCATGTCAATCACATGACGTGCAAGCCAAGAAAAACCAGTCTTGATTAAGAATCCAACCTGTTTACAGACTGATGTGGGTTTTAGGATTTTTATTCTGTAAAGTGTGAGAGGCAAGTCAAATCTCTGGTTTATTACGCGCTGATGTACTTTTTAGAAGCCTTCCTGTTCTTGTTCTTGAATGTGTGTGCTATTTTGATCATCTTTGAGCAATTGGTTGGTGAGATTTTCAATGCGTTGTGTGGTGTCACGCATAATTTTTCCCATAGTACGATCTCTTTCATTGTGGAGTCTTAAAAGAGCATTGTAGTCTTCTTGTAATTTTTTATTTTCTCGTTTTATTTCTTCCATTTCATCGATAATCATTATGCCTGCCATAACCGATAAACGATGGTCGCCAATTTCACCAAAATTTTTCTTTAAATGTGCGATATATTGGTCCAATTGAGCCGCAAGCGCAATAAGATGACGTTCTTGTCCTTTATCACAAGCCATACGATAATTTTTACCATCAATGGTAACGGAAACAGTTTCCATACATTCAAACCTTTATCTATCAATGACGACACGAATCGTTTCCATTGCTTTAATAAGACGTTTGGAAACTTCTCTGTTTACGGACTCTAAGCGTTCAATTTGGGCTTCAGCTTTGTCAAGCGCTTGAGCAAGATGGCTGCGATCAGCATTCATTCGTTGAATTTCTTCTTCCCATTCGTTATTTTTATCAATAACGGCATTGCGATTTATTATAGTGATCTCTAAGGTTCTGAGTGCTTTTTCCAATTGTTCTAGAGCATCTTGTAGAACCGTAGTCTCTTGGTTCATTGCCTTTATCCTTTGGGTAATTATATCCTTTATCAATGCGTTATGCAAAAACGAATCACTTATACTTTTGTATTGCGTGCATTTTATTTTTAAGGAAGTAGGATATTTTAGCAAGCAAAGCAGGGGATAGATATGAATTAAAAGCTGGATTTTTTGAACATATTGGCATAAATGACATGAATATACAGGATGCGTGAGGGGAATGTTATTTAAATGTGATCAAAGTAGTGTCAAAAAGTCTCACGCTGAGGATTAGAAAATAGTATTTCTCAGGAATTTTTAAAGAGAATACGGAAAAAGCAACAGAATAACGTACTTAACGAAATGGTTTATCGTTTATGAAAAACAACCCACAACAAAATCAGATGGCCAATGCTATCCGTTTTCTTGCTATTGATGCAATTGAAAAAGCAAATTCTGGTCATCCAGGCTTACCAATGGGGGCAGCCGATATTGCTACGATTCTTTATACGAAATTCCTTGCTCATGACCCCCAAAAACCCCGTTGGCCTAACCGTGATCGTTTTGTGTTATCAGCAGGGCATGGATCTATGTTGCTTTATGCTCTCTTGTATCTTTCTGGTTATGAAGATATTGGCATTGAAGATCTCAAAAATTTTCGCCAACTAGGGGCAAAACTTGCTGGACATCCAGAATATGGGCATGTGGCAGGAATCGAAACAACCACTGGTCCTCTCGGACAAGGGTTGGCGAATGCCGTGGGGATGGCGCTTGGGGAACGTTTGCAAAATGCTCGTTTTGGTGATCTTATCGACCATTACACTTACGCGTTGGTGGGCGATGGCTGCCTTATGGAAGGGATTTCTCAAGAAGCAATTTCTCTTGCCGGTCATTTGAAACTCAACAAGCTTATTGTGTTGTGGGACGATAATAATATTTCTATCGATGGAGAGATTTCTCTTGCTGACAGTACAGATCAGATTGCGCGTTTTAAAGCGTGCGGTTGGAATACACACAAAGTGGATGGCCATGATCAAGCCGCAATTGCAAGCGCCATTGAAGCAGCACGCGAGAGTGATAAACCAACGTTAATTGCCTGTAAAACAACCATTGGCTTTGGAGCACCGAATAAGGCTGGAACCAATAAAGTTCATGGAGCCCCTTTAGGAGCACGGGAAATTGCTGAGACCCGTATCGCTTTAGGCTGGGAGGCAGAGCCTTTCGTTATTCCAGCCGATATTCTCGATAGTTGGCGCTTAGCGGGGCTTAATGCCGCTAAAAAACGGCAAAAGTGGGAAGTAAAATTGGCGGATCTCCCTGTATCAGAACGAGTGGAGTTTGAAAGATTGATGCGTGGTGATCTTGTGGGGGGATTTGATAGCGCTATCGATGCTTATAAACAGAAACTCGTTGAAGAGCGCCCTATTGTTGCTACGCGTAAAGCTTCGGAAATGGCTCTGGAAGTGATCAATGAAGTCATTACGGAAACCATTGGTGGTTCTGCCGACCTAACGGGGTCCAATAACACAAAAAGCAGCCAAATGAAAAGTATCTCTGCCGGTGATTTTTCAGGGCGCTATCTCCATTATGGTATTCGCGAACACGCAATGGGCGCTATAATGAATGGGCTTGCTCTTCATGGGGGCTTTATTCCTTATGGGGGAACATTTTTATGCTTTTCTGACTATATGCGTCCCGCTATGCGTTTGTCTTCTCTTATGGGGTTGCGGGTAATTTATGTCATGACCCATGATTCTATTGGTCTTGGGGAGGATGGTCCTACCCATCAACCTGTGGAGCATTTGGCTTGCCTGCGCGCCATGCCTAATCATCTTGTATTTCGCCCTGCTGATGCCATGGAGACAGTCGAGTGTTGGCAATTGGCTTTGAAAGCACGCGGAACACCTTCTACCTTGGCTTTGAGTCGACAAAATCTACCGCTTTTGCGTCAAGAGTATGAAGAAGAAAATCTCTGTATGCTTGGTGCTTATGAATTATTAACGGCCAGTGATGAAGCGCAAGTGACTTTATTCGCTTCCGGTTCAGAATTGCAAATTGCGGTACAAGCACATGCGGTTTTAGAAGAAAAAAATATCCCAACGCGTGTGATTTCTGTTCCTTGTTTTGAACTATTTTCTCAACAATCTTGCTCTTATCAGCGTGCTCTCATTGGAGAGGCACCGATTAAAATTGCTATTGAAGCTGCCGTCGGCCAAGGATGGGAACTTTTTATCGGCTGTGATGGTATCTTTATTGGCATGGATAGCTTTGGGGCAAGTGGAACGATTGATGCCCTTTATGCGCATTTTAATATTACGTGTGAAAATGTCGTGGCAATCGCAGAAAAAGAGCTTGGAAAGATCAAAGAGGAAAAGACAAAATGACAACTTGTGTTGTCATGAGTTGGTTTGGTCGTAGGGCGTCTATACTGTACAGTGTTGTGGATGATCTTGTGCATTATTGTGGATAAGTAAGTGATTAATCAAGATATTGACGTTATAGGAATTAATGATTTGGGATTGATGAAATACCTATTTATTGTGTTTTAAATGGTGTGCTTTTAAAAATTGATGAGGAAACATGTGAAATGACGGTTCGTGTTGCAATTAATGGGTTTGGTCGTATTGGACGTAATATTTTACGTGCGCTTGTAGAAAGTGGACGACAAGATATTAAAGTGGTTGCAATTAATGATTTAGGATCTGTGGAAACAAATGCCCATTTGTTGCGCTATGATTCAGTTCATGGGCGCTTCCCTGGAACTGTTGAGGTGGTGGGGGATGCCATTGATGTAGGGGGTAGATTAATCAAGGTATGCGCACAGCGTGACCCTGCACAATTGCCGTGGAAAGATTTGGATATCGATATTGCTTTAGAATGTACAGGCATTTTTACGGCGCGTGATAAAGCGAGTGCTCATTTAGATGCGGGAGCAAAGCGTGTTCTTGTTTCTGCTCCTTCTGAAGGCGCAGATCTTACGGTTGTCTATGGGGTTAATCATCAATCTTTAAGCAAAGAGCATCGCGTTGTTTCAAATGCTTCTTGTACCACCAATTGTTTGGCGCCTGTTGCACAAGTTTTGCATAACACAGTGGGCATTGAAAAGGGCTTTATGACAACCATCCATTCTTATACGGGTGATCAACCTGTATTGGATACAATGCATCGTGACCTTTATCGTGCACGTGCGGCAGCTCTTTCTATGATTCCTACATCAACAGGAGCAGCGAAAGCTGTAGGATTGGTTTTGCCAGAATTAAAGGGGCTGCTTGACGGTGTGTCGATTCGTGTTCCAACCCCTAATGTTTCTGTGGTTGATTTAACATTTACCGCTAAGCGTTCCACAACAATTGAAGAAATTAATACAGCTATGACTACGGCTGCACGAGGTCCTCTGAAGGGAATTTTAGACACGACAGAAGAAAAACTTGTGAGTTGTGATTTTAATCATAATCCTCATTCAGCGATTTTCCACAATGATCAAACCAAAGTAATTGATGGTCAGCTCTGTCGTGTTTTGGTTTGGTATGATAATGAATGGGGCTTTTCTAACCGTATGAGTGATACGGCTGTAGCTTTTGCTCAAACAATTTAGAAAAAAGGGAGAAAAAAGGACCTTCGGGTCCTTTTCTTATAAGAATAAGAAAAAGTCTCGTTTTTGTAAAAGTTAAGGCGCATTCTTTAAAAAAGGAGATAAAGACGATTGTTTCGTGTGTTGAAGAGAAGACGCTGTTGAGAAATGAATGGTGCAGTTTATTTTAATAACATACATGGTTTTAAACAATACAAGAGAAAACAGAATTCAAAAGAATGCGATTTAAACGAGACAAAGTTTGAAAAAAACAAAAAAAGCAGATCCTTTTCATGTATTCATGTAAAAGCAAAGAGGCATTAAGTGAGAGTAAAGTTAGGCAGATACATTTTTATGTAAAACACATGGAAAATAAAGAGGAAAAAGTGATGGGGTTTCACACACTTGATGATGTTGATGTCACTGGAAAACGTGTTCTTGTGCGGGTGGATTTTAATGTTCCTATGGCACAGGGCAAAGTTTGTGACGAGACACGTCTTGTACGACATAAAGAAACACTCGTTGAGCTACAAAAGCGTGGTGCTAAACTTATTCTGCTTTCTCATTGTGGTCGCCCTAAAGGAAAGGTAGAGCCAGAATTTTCACTCCGTCCTGTTGTACAAGTATTGGAAAAGATCATTAATCAGCCGGTTGCTTTTGCTCCCGATTGTATCGGTACAGTAGCACAGATAGCTGTTGAAGCATTACAAAATGGTAGTGTTTTACTGCTTGAAAATGTTCGTTTTCATTCAGGGGAAGAAAAAAATGATTGTTCTTTTGCTGAGGCTTTAGCTCATAATGGCGATCTCTATGTTAATGATGCTTTTTCAGTTTCTCATCGTGCTCATGCTTCGGTAGAGGGCATAACACATTTGTTGCCTTCCTATGCGGGGCGTTCTTTGCAAGGTGAGTTGCAGGCATTAGAAAAAGGATTGGGCAATCCAACACGTCCTGTAATTGCCCTTGTGGGAGGTGCCAAGGTTTCTAGTAAGCTTTTTGTGCTCAATCATTTGGTGGAAAAAGTCGACTCTTTGGTTATTGGTGGGGGCATGGCCAACAGTTTTTTAGCGGCGCAAGGTGTTCATGTTGGAAAATCACTCTGTGAACATACATTGATGGAAACGATTAAAAAAATCATTAAAAAAGCGCAAGAGTGTCAATGTAAGCTTCTGCTTCCGGTAGATGCTGTTGTTGGCTTTCGCTTTGAAAAAAATGCACCACATCGTCTCTATGATATTGAAGATATTCCACAAGATGGCATGATATTGGATATTGGTACACGTTCTATTGTGCATATCAATGCTGCAATTGATGAAGCTGCTACCCTCGTGTGGAATGGACCCCTTGGTGTTTTTGAGATGCCTCCCTTTGATAAAGGAACGATTGCCGTGGCACGCCACGCAGCAGAACGTAGTCAAAAAGGAAAATTGGTTTCAATTGCGGGAGGAGGCGATACGGTTTTCGCCCTTAATCATGCTGGTGTTGCCAATGATTTTACTTATCTCTCGACTGCTGGAGGAGCTTTTTTGGAATGGATGGAAGGTAAGATTTTACCTGGCATTTTTGCCCTTATGCAAGCTTAAATGTCTATTTAAAGAGCAGCTAAAAAAAGAACTGTATGTTGTTGTGTAGAGTATATCGCGCGTGGTGCGCACTTTTGGAAAATTTAAAGATAAAATTAAAGAGGATTTTTTTATGAACGAACGGCTTGAAGATATTGCACTTTCTTTGGTGTATGCAGGTAAAGGTATTTTAGCAGCAGATGAAAGTACGGCAACCATTGGCAGGCGTTTTGAAAGCATTGGTGTTGAATCTCATGAAGATAGTCGCCGTGCTTATCGTGAAATGCTTTTTAGCGCAAAAGAAGCTATGGAAAATGCCATTTCTGGAGTCATTTTATTTGATGAAACCATTCGGCAAAAAGCATCAACTGGACAAATGTTGACGGATCTTATTCGGGATTCAGGCGCTTTGCCAGGCATTAAAGTTGATACGGGAGCCAAACCATTGGCTGCTTTTCCCCAAGAGACAATTACCGAAGGGTTGGATGGTCTTCGTGAGCGGCTAAAAGATTATTATGCTTTGGGAGCACGTTTTGCTAAATGGCGTGCGGTAATTGCTATTGATGAACACACTTTGCCAACAAGAGGCGCCATAAGACAAAATGCACAAGCTCTCGCACGCTATGCTGCTTTGTGTCAAGAGTTGAATATTGTGCCAATTGTTGAACCGGAAGTGTTAATGGATGGACCGTCGTGTGGGCATTCCATTACGCGTTGCTTTGAGGTGACACGCGCTGTTTTACAGGCTGTCTTTAAAGAATTGTTTGAAGCCCGTATTCTTTTGGAGGGGATGATTTTAAAGCCCAATATGGTGATTGATGGCAAGGATGCACGCAAGGCTAGTGTTGAAGAAGTTGCTGAAAAGACCGTCCAGGTGCTTAAACAAACGGTTCCTGCTGCTGTTCCAGGAATTGCTTTTCTTTCTGGAGGACAGTCTGATCAGGAAGCAACAGCGCATTTATCTGCCATGAATTCTTTAGGCTCATTGCCTTGGAAATTGACCTTTTCCTATGGACGCGCATTGCAAGCAGCTGCCTTAAAAGCATGGGCTGGAAAAAATGAAAATATTGCTGTTGCACAGAAAGCCTTTAGTCATCGCGCTCGGATGAACCATCTTGCGGCTTTAGGACAATGGACCAAAGAACAGGAAAAAGAGAGTATTTGAAGCACAAACTCTACGCCTAAATGCGGGGTGATTTTGCATGTTTCTACGTGATTTTGGGTGCCCTCACCATAGATAAAATGGCGGGGGTGTTTTAGGCTTGAAAGCTTCTCAGAAAATTGTCTCCTTAGATATTTTAAAAGTCTTTAATGGGTGCTACCTAAGAGATAAGATTGCAGGAGGGTTGTAGGAAGGGAAGATAATGCTAGGAAATTTGTGAATGCGCAGCATCTTAGTGTGTTGTCGTTCATGAAGTGGGCACTTGCTTTTTGAGTGAAAATCATAAAGCAAATACTGTATTGAAGAGTTTGATAGTGTGATGTTTTTTCATGTTATCATTACTTATCATCAGCAGAATCCATTTGAGTGTAGTTGCAAAAGTGGATAAGCTGATAGATTGAAGAATTACGATTTCTGAATTGATTAGACATACAGCTTATGAAATTTTTGTGCATCAGGATAGTTTCCTGTTCAATGGGGGGTAGACTTTCTATTGACGAACGGATTGAATAACTCTTGCAAAAGAAAATAGATTTGCCCCTCAATAAAACACCTATTTTTTCGTTAAAATGAATAAATTTTTCTTGTCTTTTGTGATGATATAATTATAAGCGATTAAGTTTATAGCGTTTTTGCTTTAAAATGGGGGGGAATTGTGGACGGCATATCTTCTAAGAATACAAGCATCAAAAGAAAAAATCGATACGCAGAACAGAGCGTTTCTGCAATTATGATGCGAAAATTTTGCAATATAGTGCGTGGAATATTCGAAGGGATCTTTACAGTATTTACTTTTACAATTTTTCTTATCCTGTTCCGTCTTCGTGGACCGATTCATGCCATACTAATTTTCTTTGGGAATGCGAGTGGATTCGCGTGCTTTTTCCTTTTTGTCGCATACTACTTACAACGCCGCGAAGCAGCAGATGAAGCCCCGCTA
Source organism: Bartonella sp. AC329YNZD (assembly GCF_042196685.1). Taxonomy (NCBI): domain Bacteria; kingdom Pseudomonadati; phylum Pseudomonadota; class Alphaproteobacteria; order Hyphomicrobiales; family Bartonellaceae; genus Bartonella; species Bartonella sp. AC329YNZD. The sequence goes on from NZ_JBHIQS010000007.1 coordinate 24,166, forward strand.
TATCGTACGCATTATTCTTAACAATTCTTGAAGGCGTTTCTTCTATTTGCAGCCTGTCTACTGCGTGGGGTTATGACGCTCTCTTATTCCGTTTAGCCCCTTCTGGATATGTTCTTATTCTCCCTGAATAAAAAAGCGCCCTTCGTTTATACATAACTTAATCCAAAATAAGAGGCCGACAGCCTCTCAAATTCTTCATAATCGCTCTCCAAAATCATAACATCAGACCCGCATTTAACGAAGGGACTAACAAGCCTTGGTTCCTCAAGCTCAAGGAAAACCTTACAGAGGCGCCTAACGGCATCCTTGATTAAGACACCCAAACGGCTTATGAACAAACTCTCTTATTAAGCCACATCATCTTTTATTCTTCTCATGCAGCTCTGAAATCATGATATAAGGGGAAAGCTTCTCATCGTGCCTAAATGGTACCTTATCGTGTGTTAAATGAAAAAATCAAAAAAAGCATCTTTATGCAATATAATCCAATTATGATTTTTTGATTTAAACATAAAAGACTTAAAGCCTTCGACAAGACTGATACAATAAAAGGGAGTAAATCGCCTATACTTAGAAACTAAGACATATTCTCGGTGCTCTTGATATAGTTATATCACCAAATGATTTTTGAATGACTCATCCTTTTGGCTCTATCCGCTAAAAGGTCATTTTGAGGGTTCTTGGTTAATGAATGTAAAGAAAAATTAGCACATAATATTTCGCTTTGCTGGTATAGATGCTGAATGAGTTAATTATCTAGAGGATCACTGAAGAGGGAGCGCTAAAAAATGATGAAAATCCGCTGCACTTCGATGAATTTGTGATTGAAGATATAATCGTAGAACTTGGCTTATCTGTTCTTGAAACAGCTGAATGATTTGAAATGGTTAGGGTGTGTATTTTACACACACTTGGCTCGCTATACAAAAAAATTATGATTTCGTGCAAGCTTTAAAACATAAAGACCCTAAAGATATATCATATTTGCACAATACATTGACTTATAATGATAATTTAGCATTATTTATATTGAATTAGTCGCCCGAATAACGTAAGATTTTCTCATTTCAAATCTGTTTTCTTGGATCAATCAAAACCATTCCCTTGCACATCACAAGCGGGGCTAGCGTGTGGGTAAAAATATAGAAGAAAAGATTTAAAATCCCTCCTATGACCCCTCTCTAGTGCCAAAGGCTGTCGCAACATCCACGAGCTAGCAAAGAGTGTGATGATGCCGTCTTGCTTCTTCACAAACGTAAAGATGAAGGTGCTCAATAGCTTTACCGTTATAGCATTCATGGACACCGTCGCGAAA
>NZ_JBHIQS010000007.1:25580-89006 GCF_042196685.1 Bartonella sp. AC329YNZD
TGGACTTGGGTGCTCTTTGAGAGATATATCTTTAAAACAAGCCCATGAAACTGCAACAAAAGGGCGTTCTGTTTTCCATGAGGAACAAAATCCCATTAAAAAACGGAATAAACAAAAATGTGAAGCAATAAGCAATCTCCATTATTTAAAAGATATTGCTCTGAGCTAGCCAAAGAGTGTGATGGTGCCGTCTTGCTTCTTCACAAACGTAAAGATGAAGGTGCTCAATAGCTTTACCGTTATAGCATTCATGGACGCCGTCGCGAAATGGACTTGGGTGCTCTTTGAGAGATATATCTTTAAAACAAGCCCATGAAACTGCAACAAAAGGGCGTTCTGTTTTCCGTGAGGAACAAAATCCCATTAAAAACGGAATAAACAAAAGTGTGAAGCAATAAGCAATCTCCATTATTTAAAAAATATTGCTCTAGATACTTTTGTACACGTTCCTATCATCGTTAAAATGCCTTCTTAAAGCACAACAGGAGGTGCTATAAATGAGGGCTGTAAATATAAATGATGGGATTGTGGGTCTTGGGGATGAGAAGATGGTGTCCAATCAAAGCACTCTATCCTTACTTTTATAGGCTATGACTGGAAGAGAGAGCTGGAGAGACGATTTGTGAGCAAAGAGAAAGTGTTTTGAGGTTGTTGTGTCTGCAAGGAGAAAAGACAGTGGTCGTGGTGATATTTACAAACAATAAATTTGATAAAATTTTACAATTTTGCCAAAAGCGGGTTTATTACAAAAGCTGTTGCTCATACGCGCTCACACAAAAATTATAGAGACACCCAAAAACGCTAAAAAAATCTTTGCTCTTTTTCAATAATAAGAATCTGCAAACAATGTTCGTTTTTTAAAAGAGAATAAAAGGATACTTTTACAGATGAGAGAAGCGTATTTATAAATTACAGCTTGTCATGATTTTCGGTAAACACTATTGTTTAGAGCGCTGAGATAGAGGGCATGAAAAATTTTTCATATTAATTTTTTTTAAAGAGTGGGGTAAGTTTTTAGGGTAGAATCTATCAAGTAAGCTGCATAAGGGACTCAAGCAAGCGAGCACCATTATTAATCTTTGCCAGCGTATATTCTTTTGTCAGCGCTCCAATGTTGTGACAGTTCTTGGAACTTAAAGGGGCAAGAGAGGTTCTTGCTCCTTTCTTGTACAGTTTCACTCCACACGCCAACCCCACTTGTGATGCGCAAGCAAAAGATTTTGTTTGATTCACTATGAGAGTTCAGCATAAGAAAATCCTATGGTATTAGGATTTCTCACGAAAAATAATAAATTATCTTTATAATAAACAACATGACGGTTTTATTATGAAGAGAGTTCTTTATACACCTTAATCATAGAGATTAACTTGGCATCGTTTTATATTCTGTACATAGAAGCGTTTTTATAAAAATGATCTAACTTATGCAGAAAAAAGAACAACCTGTAATTCAAAAAGAAACTGCCTCAATTCTTGCTCCTCTTTTTCATCTTAATTCTTATCCCTCTTTTTTCCATGAGCCCTTAAATTAATAATCCTCTGCCTGTAAAGCGCGGTATTCACGCCCAAGTACTGCTGCCCAAGTACTGCTCTTGTATCAAGATCACTCACTCAGGTGAAAATTGGAGTTTTGCGAGATAGGCATAAACGCCATTTTTTGCCACAAGTTCGGCATGGGTTCCTTCTTCCACAAGAGCGCCTTTATCCATTACAAGAATACGATCTGCTTTTAAAATTGTTGCCAAACGGTGCGCAATGACCAATGTTGTTCGATTTTGCATCAACCCGTCTAAGGCGTCTTGCACCAACTTTTCACTGTTTGCATCCAAAGCAGATGTTGCTTCATCAAGCAGCAAGAGGGGTGCATTTCTTAAAATTGCCCGCGCAATACCAATGCGTTGTTTTTGCCCCCCAGAAAGCATGGTACCGCGTTCTCCTACTTGCGTATCCAAGCCATCTGGTAAAGCTTGAATAAATTCAAGTGCATTAGCCGCTTTAGCAGCAGCAAGGATTTCCTCTTCATGGGTATTTTCAGTTCCAAAAATAATATTATCGCGCAATGTTCCATCAAAAATGGCGACATCTTGTGGAACATAGGAAATTGCACTGCGTAAATCTTGTAAAGAAAGGCGATTAATTTCCATGCCATCCAACCGAATTGTTCCACTTATTGGATCATAAAAACGAAGGATCAAAGAAAAAATGCTGCTTTTTCCTGCTCCGGAAGCCCCAACAAAAGCAACCGTTTCGCCTGCTTTTACAGAAAATGAAAGTGAGCGTAAAACCTTCTCTTGTGGTCTAGAGGGATAGGTAAAATCAACCTGATCAAAAACAAGTTCACCTCGAACAGGTTGCTCTAATGATAAAGCATTTTTAGGAGCTACAATAGCAGGTTTTTCTTGTAACAATTCGGCAAGCCGTTCAGCAGCGCCTGCTGCTTGGATTAATTCTGCTCCCAGTTCCGATAATTGCGCAAAAGTAGAAGCTCCAAAAACCGCATAAAGGACAAATTGTCCTAAGGTCCCTCCTGTCATCGTTCCATTCAAAACATCACGCGATCCAATCCATAAAACAGCAACCACACTGCTAAAAACCAAAAAAATTGCAAACCCCGTAAAAAAGGAGCGCAAGATTACAGAAGCACGTGCTGTTTGAAAAGCACGTTCTATCAATTGTGAAAAACGTATTGTAACGAGTTTTTCAGCGGTAAAAGCTTGCACAGTGCGAATAGCGCTTACCTGTTCTGTAGCGACAGCATTAGCATCTGCGAGACGATCTTGCGCGGCACGTGTACGCGTACGAACTTTACGTCCAAAGACCACCAAGGGAATGGCCACGATAGGAATAGCAGCCAGAACCAGCAAAGATAATTTAGCATTGGTGATCACCATCATCACGACAGCTCCGATCACGATAATCAACTGACGCAAAGCAGTAGAGGCGGTCGAACCAACGGCTAATTTTATTTGTGTTGTATCGGTTAGAAGCCTTGAAACAATCTCTCCTGAATGTGACCGATCAAAAAAAGCAGGAGAGAGTCTCATAATATGAACAAACACATCACGCCGTAAATCGGCAACAATCCGTTCTCCCAAGGTGATAACACAGTAATAACGTCCAGCTGAAGCAAATGCGAGAAACAAAGCTAAGATAAATAAAATTCCGAAGTAAAAATTGATATGTCCATGGCTTGAAGTAGAAAACCCATGATCAAACATTTGTCGGATAGCCACTGGCAAAGCTAATGTGATCAGAGCAGCAACAGACAAAGCAATAAAGGCAAAGATAAACAACCAACGATAGCGCAAAAGATAAGGAACAAAAATTGCAAGCGAAGAGAATGAAGATTTTTTATGGGAAGATTTCGTAGATTTTTCTGAATGATAATGTAACATTATAAAATTTCGCTCACTCTATTAAATGATTTATAACACTTGATACAATGATGTATCTTGAACACTTGTTTTTTGATGCGTGCTCAGCTATAGAAATAAATACTTTAAATCAGTGTATCAAAAAGACAAAGGAAGCGCACTTAAAAAAATGAGTAAGTGTTCTTTCATTCTATAAACGCAAAAGGTTTGACGCATGAAAGCGAATATTCATCCCAACTATCACAAAATTACCGTTGTAATGACGGATGGAACCCAATATACGACGCGTTCCACTTGGGGAAAAGAAGGTGATACCCTTAATCTAGATATTGACCCAAGAACGCATCCAGCATGGACAGGTGGATCCCAAACACTTGTAGACCGTGGTGGTCGTCTTTCTAAGTTCAAAAATCGTTTTGGTAATATTGGCATGTAAAAGCCTCCTTCTTATGGGGTACAAAAATTTTAAACAAAACGATTGCAAACGATGGTTTTTTTATCCTGTCAAAGAGTGCACTTTAAATATTAATTCAAAAACGCATCCAACAGAAAAAGATAGGTCTTAAACCCTTATAAATCGTAGTGGTTGCGTTTTTTAAATTCAAAAATCATTTTGAAATACACGCATACACCTCTTCTCATAGCGTATAAAAATCTCAGATAAAACGATTGCAAACAGTTCATCTTTTTTGAATTGAAAATACCCATGAAGAAGAAATTCTTGCTGCCGCTAAAGCGGACAATGCACTTGAATTTATTAAATCCCTACCAAACGACTTTGATACGCAAGGAAGAGAACGCAGTACCATGCTTTCTGGAGGGCAAAGACAACGCATTAGTGTTGTATAGGCGATTTTAAGAAATGCACCTCTCTTGTTGCAAGCCAGCACCATCACACACTTTGCCAGCTCAGAGCAATATCTTTTAAATAATGGAGATTGCTTATTGCCTCACACTTGTTTATTCCGTTCTTTAATGGAATTTTGTTTCTCACGGAAAACAGAACGCCGTTTTGTTACAGTTTCACAGGCTTATTTTAAAGATATATCTCTCAAAGAGCACCCAAATCCATTTCGCGACGGCATCCATGAATGCTATAACGGTAAAGCTATTGTGCACCTGCATATTTACGCTTATGAAGAAGCAAGCCAGCACTATCACACACTTTGCCAACTCGTGGATGTTGTTACAGCCCTTAGCACTTGAGACGATTCATGAGAGGCATTTTAAATCTTTTCTTAATAGTTTTTTTATTCACGCGGACTCTCCCCGCTTGGTACGTGCAAGAAACATAGTTTTGATTGATTCACCATGGAACCGATTTGAAATGAGAGAATCCTACGGTATTCGGGATTCTCATTCAACATACAAGACAATGAATTATTATTATAAATCAAAGTATACTACTTGATGAAGCAACATCTGCTTTGGATGAAAACAGTGAAAAGTTGGTGCAAGATGCCTTAGAAGGGTTGATGCAAAATCGTACAACCTTGGTCATTGCACATCGTTTGGCAACAATTTTAAAAGCGGATCGTATTCTCGTGATGGATAAAGGCGCTCTTGTGGAAGAAGGAACACACAACTCATTATAAAAAATAATGTTTATGCGCATTTGGCTAAACTGTAATTTTCATCTGAGTAAGTGATCTTGATACAAGAGCAGTATCTTTAAGGGCATAAACAGCACTCTTTTCAGACAGGCTTATCAATTTGAAACTCTCATGGAAAAAAGAAAGGCAAGCTTTAAGGTGTTTTTCTTTTTTAACGGGCTGTTCTTTTTTCTGCCTGAGATGAAGCATTTTTATAAAAATACTTCATTTGTGTACAGAATATAAAATAATATCCAGTTAAATCGCTATGGACTATTAAGATGTGCAAGGAGTTCTCTTCATAACAGCACTGTCACGTTGATTTATAATGATAACGCATTGTTTTTCATGAGAGATCATGAATACCATAGGATTTTCGTATTTCAAATTTGGTTATGTTAAATCAGTTAAAACCATGTCTCTTGCATATACCAAGCAGGGAAGATTGCGTGAGGTAAACACTTTAGAAAGAATAAGTCCTCTTCATGAAGCGTCTCAAGTTTTAGGGGCTTTAGGCGTTTGAGTACTTTGAACCAATATTATGGGAGTGCATTTTAAGAATTATAAGGCTTTTCTTTAAAGTGCATAAAGCATAAGAGCAATACAATTAAATACAAATTGTTTTATTTTACCAATAAAAATATCTATATTTTGTGTATTATTTTTATTAAAATATAATATGTAGTGATTTTCAAATCAGATATACACGTAATGACACAATATCGAGGGATCGATAAAAGAGCTGCGTTAAATGTTGGTGAGAATAAAAGAAGGCAAGAATGAGTGAATTGGGCGAAGTGGTAATGGGCTTCATATTACTGATAGTCATAGGGGCAATCGCTATTATAGGAATGGTTATATTAAACTATCTTTTTGAGGTTGTGGCAGAGGTTTTTGTGGAGGTTATGAAAAAGGTGTGGAAAGGATTCGGAGATACAATTTTATTCATTATCATACTCGGTGTGCTTTGGTTTTGCGAATTTTCAATGGAGACTTTGTTAAGTGTGGCAGTTATAGCCTATTTTGTGGAAAGTTTGATGCTGGCGTTCGCAAATAGCCATAAAAAGCAATTAATTGAACAACTTGAACAGTTTGAGAAATTACTGCAGCTAAAAGATCGAGAGTGCGCGATATACCACGATATTATTGCACAATGGGAACAAAGGCTTGTTAAAAAAACTCAAAAAATATCGCCAAAATGGATTAAACAATGGGATGAAGAAGCAAAGCATTGGGAAAGAGATTTACTGGAGATAAAAAATCCTGAACATTGGCTATCTTCTGAATCGAGCGGACAATGGCCTTTGATGGTAAAAGATATTTGTATGCAAGGATATGGAGAAGCGTGGTTTTTGCATGAAAAGGCGCTGACAAAAGAACTGACTGATGAACATATCAAAAAAATAAATGCATTCATAATCACTTTTAAGAAAACTTATCTCAAAGCAGTGCGATTGATGAGAAAGAATAGGATCACTTTGCAAAAGTTTGTAGATCCTCTTACGAAAAAAAACGATATAAACATACAATGTTGTCGCTTCATTGGTGTTTATATATGGTTGATAATATGATTACGGCTGAATATGAACAGCAACTACAAAAAAAGGCTTCAGGATACTATGAAGAGTTAAAGTCTTTGGAAATTTATTATGAAGATATACAGAATATGAAACGCTAGAAGAGATACTGTCTTGTTGGTATCTTAGTCTGCCTAGAGATGCTAAATTACTATGCATTCGTAAAAGAGAGCTTCTAGCATTATTGTATGATATTTCCAGTGCTTATAAAGCGGCAAGAAAAACTTTTATTTACTATAAGCAGCTTATTGATACGGTAAAAGAAGGATATATGGCCTTTGATAAGGATTGTTGTTACTCCACGGTTAAAAGGGCAATGGAGGTTTGTAGAGAGAAAGATAAAGAAAAGAAAAAGGGGTTGCGTATTGCTAAAGAGACTCCAACATATGAAAAAGCCTATAAATTAGGAGTCATAGAATGGATGAAGTGGTCAAGTAAGAAATGTGATAATCAATGGATTTTTTGGAAAATGCTTGTCAAAATAGGAAATTCAAAAGAAAAATTAAAAATCATTTTTGGTGATAAAAAGGTAAATGCACTGGAAGAGGCTATCAAAAAAGATCAAGAACAGTTCGTGAGCGAATTTCAAGAAGCAATTCTCGAGAACAAAAATGTGCATTTTTATAAATCTTATGCCTATCTGATACATACTTTAGAATAATGCTGAAAAGAAGAAGAAGCTGATAACAATTGTATGAATCGGTGAATTTACTGAAACCTCTGTTATCACACGCGGTGGTGAAACATATTGATAAGCAGTGAGAGTAATGTACAGCAGTTCTTACCAAAAAGGAGAGAGTGGGCTCTTCTAGAGTCAATTTTTTTGCGCGCAGTGTAAGAGTGATCTCTCAAGAGAAGTAGGAGAGGTTTTTGCCTCAGGTGCGATAATTGCTTTTTGGGGCGTTTGGTTATGATGTTTTTTTGTTTATTGCCTTTTTCAGTTTGTTTGCAGGGGAATTTGAATAACAGAAACGTCAATAAGGTAAGCTATTGGGGATTGCTTTTGTGGGGGCTTATAGCAAGTACATTTTTTGTTCGTGGTGATGTTTTTTGTCACTATCTCATTCGCGAGTTTCTATCGTTTTCTGTAAGAAAATTAAAAACTCTCTCTTCATGTGGTTTTTTAAGATTCTAAGGGTTTTGTAAAAAACTGTAAGAATTAAATGCCTTTTTTGAGGGTTTTTTATAGTTTAATGCGAATGTGTTTATTGCCGGCAATGATATTTTTTTTGCGAAATATATCGCTACCGCCTTCTTTATCGGTGACAAAACCACCGGTTTTGCGAACCATCAGTATTCCAGCAGCCATATCCCAAATTTGCAAGTTATCTTCCCAAAAGCCATCGGTTCTGCCAGAAGCAACATAAGCTAAATCAAGAGCAGCAGCGCCAAAACGGCGCAATCCAGCAACTTCCATCATCACATTACGTAATTCAATAAGATAGGTTCCATGATTTGGGCGACCAAAATGAGGCATGCCTGTGGCAATGACACAACCTTCTAGTCTGCGTCGAGCAGAAACGCGACAGCGCCGGTCGTTAAAAAAAGCACCACACCCACGTTCTGCGGTGAAGAGTTCATCACTCACGGGATTGTAAATGACACCAGCAACGATTTTTCCTTGGCTTTCTAAAGCAATGGAAACAGCAAAAAAAGGAATGCCATGGAGAAAATTTGTAGTACCATCTAAAGGATCAACAATAAAACGATGTTGTGAATCTTCGCCAATGATTTCCTCAGACTCTTCCATCAGAAAACCAAATTTGGGGTGTGCTTTGCTTCATTCATTGATAATATTGTTTCCGCTTTGCGATCTGCTTGGCTGAGGTAATCTGTTGGATTTTCTTTAAGGCTTAAATGCCTTTTTTGAGAACTCTTTCTAATTTTAGGCGAATGTGTTCATTGCCGGCGATAATATTTTTTTTACGGAATATATTGTTGCCGCCTTCTTTATCAGTGACAAAACCACCGGCTTCACGAACCATCAGTATTCCAGCAGCCATATCCCAAATTTGCAGGTTATCTTCCCAAAAGCCATCGGTTCTGCCAGAAGCAACATAAGCTAAATCAAGAGCAGCAGCGCCAAAACGGCGCAATCCAGCAACTTCCATCATCACATTACGTAATTCAATAAGATAGGTTCCATGATTTGGGCGACCAAAATGAGGCATGCCTGTGGCAATGACACAACCTTCTAGTCTGCGTCGAGCAGAAACGCGACAGCGCCGGTCGTTAAAAAAAGCACCACACCCACGTTCTGCGGTGAAGAGTTCATCACTCACGGGATTGTAAATGACACCAGCAACGATTTTTCCTTGGCTTTCTAAAGCAATGGAAACAGCAAAAAAAGGAATGCCATGGAGAAAATTTGTAGTACCATCTAAAGGATCAACAATAAAACGATGTTGTGAATCTTCGCCAATGATTTCCTCAGACTCTTCCATCAGAAAACCAAATTTGGGACGTGCTTTGCTTAGTTCATTGAAAATAATTTTTTCCGCTTTGCGATCTGCTTGGCTGACATAATCTGCAGGTCCTTTCAAAGACACTTGCAAATTTTGCACTTCACCGTAATCACGTACCAACGAGCGTCCTGCTTTCATTGCAGCTTGCACCATGACATTCATGACTGCAGAATGGGCCATTGTTTATTCCTTTATTTATCTTTTTCATTTGCACGACGCAAATAAATCAACTCATTGGTGTCTACAATGATACGTTCACCAGCATTCATAAAGGGAGGAACAAGAATCCGAATCCCATTTTCAAGAATAGCGGGTTTATAAGAAGCTGTAACTGTTTGTCCTTTAAGTGCAGGATCGGCTTCAGCAATCGTGACAGCAACCTGATCAGGAAGTGAGATGCCGATAGGCTTTTCTTGATAAAGTTCAACTGTGACAGTCATCCCATCTTGGAGAAAAGCGGCACGTTCACCAACAAAATCCTTTTGGAGTTCAAGTTGTTCATAAGATTCTGAATCCATAAAGACCAAAGCATCCCCTTGTTGATAAAGAAAGGTGAAATCTTTTTGTTCAAGGCGCACGCGTTCAACTGTCTCAGCAGCACGAAATCGTTCATTAAGTTTTGTACCATCAATCAAATTTTTCATTTCAACTTGGTTAAATGCACCACCTTTTCCTGGTTTTACAGCGTTACATTTAACAGCAACCCATAAGCTCCCTTGATGTTCGATCACATTACCAGGACGAATTTCATTGCCATTAATTTTCATCGTTTCTATCCAATTCTATTCTTGCAAAAAGAACTCTCTTGTTGTCTTTATGGCACTTTTCTTTGCTGCCTTTAACAGTCAAGCTCTTTTTTTATTTTCGGGTTTACCCCCCCCCTTGTTAGCCTTGCGGCTCTCTCCATAATCCTTGTATGCTCTTCATTGTCTTTGCTTATGGGCGTTGCAGAAAAAAGTACAAAAGGACCTTTATGTATTTTTGCTTTTCAGTTCTTTGCAAGACCATAAAAAGTGCTCAGACGCAAGCTTTTTAAAAATTTACACAAACATTTTTTGGGATTTTGGGAAAATTTATCCCGTTGTGTCGTAAAATATCATCATTGATGGCAATAATATAAGTTCCGTAAACATGAGGTATTTTTAATTGAGAGCATGTGAATACGGAGTTTATTATAGTGCCTCATGGGATAGAGCGTGGTGTGCGCTATCGTGTGATGTAGCTTGCATTTTAATCAGAGATCAGCTGTAAAATGGCTTTCTGTTTTATCGAGGTTAGGACTCTAAATTTTTTAAGCAGCAGATATTCCTCTGTACTTGATATAACTTCATCATAAGGGTACGGAGGCTGTGGTTTTGTTAAGATATCCGCATAGAAAAAGGAAACTGGAACATTGAGAATATCGGCAATTTCTTTTAAACGCCCTGCGCTGACACGATTTAAGCCGTTTTCATATTTCTGGATTTGTTGGAAGGTGACACCTAAATGTTGACCTAATGTTTTTTGAGATATCTTCAACATTTTTCGTTTCAAACGAATTTTTTTGCCAATGAAAATTTCATTATCAAGATTTTTGGCTCGCATTTTAAAGCCCCCTCCGAGTGCGAGCGCCCTCGCATTGGTATTCCGGGAGTTAAAAACACTGAGTCCGAATCAGCATTTTGCTTTTAGTGCTGAAAGCACCTGGACATAGCAAAATCTCCCGGAATTCCGGGATACCCACAGAGTGGGTTCATTTTTATGTATCGGACCTTAGGGTTTTTAATCCCCGTTGATCGTTGCGTATACGATCAAAAATACCTTTTAATATGTAAAGTAATTTCGGGGGCTTGGCAATAAAAAATAGTTTTTTAATAAGAGTCGGCGTGTTTTTCATCCAAGCAAAAAAATAAAAAATAGAGCTTTCGGAATTTTCGGAATAGCCTAGCTCTTTTGCTTATTGGATATCGTTTGCTTAAGCAAATGTTACCAGTGCGTTTTCTTTACCAATGAAAATGTCGTTATCAAGATTTTGGGCTTGCATTTTCAAGCCCCCTCCGAGTGCGAGCACCCTCGCATGAATATTCTGGAAGTCTAAAACACTGAACCCAAATCAGCCATTTTGCTTTTAGTGCTGAGAGCACCTAGACAGTGCAAAAACTCCCGGAATTTCTATAAATTTTGTCTTTTTGCAGCAGAGAGGAGTATTTTAAAAAACAGGAAGGAGCTTTATTGCTTCTTTGTGCGCTTTTTCTAGTTGTGTTTTGTCCATGCCTTGGAGCATTATTTCAAGATCAGGGGCTTGCATTTTTGCTTCCTTTGCGAGCATATACCATGCTGCTGCCATGATTATATCGCCTTTTGTTCCTGTGCCATCTCGATAAAGTCTTGCAAGGGAAATTTGTGCCGGCGCAATCATGTTGACGGCATTTCTTTGAAGTAAATGAAAAGCACGGTGAAAATCTGTTTCTCCTCCACGTCCCTGTACAAGCCATTGCGCTAAAAGAAGTTGAGCTTCTAAGTGGTTGTTTTGAGCCGCTACCTCTATGAGCTTACGGGCATTACGATCATCCTTTGGTCGATTTAATGTGCCTAAAGACAGAATTTTGGCAGCAGAAACAGCAGCTTCAGCATCCCCAAGAGCAGCACCTTTTAAGTACCATTTTAAAGCTTGCTCGATTGCTTCATTTTCACGACTTTGGGAAGAAACACCAGGGAGAGCTTGTTTTTCACGTGAGGCTTTATAAAGAAGCAGTTGTCCATAATAAAAATAGGCTTCCTTGACGCCTGCATTGACAGCTTTTCGAATAAACTGTTCACCAAGATCTTGATTTTGTTTCATAAAATGACCATCAAACAACATAAGCCCATAGCGTAATTGTGCTTGAGGTTCCCCCTGTTTTGCTGCACGCTCAAACCATAAAGCAGCACGCGCACCGTCAACAGGAACAGCGCATCCTTCCATATAAATTCGGGCAAGAAGAGTTTGTGCAAAAGGATCATTTTTTTCAGCACGTCGGAGTGCTTCACGAAAAGCTTTTAAATAATAACCTTGAATGTAATAGTCATAGGCTTGGTCATAATCTCCAGCTTTTAAAGGCTGAAAAGGTTTTTGTGTGTTTGACGCATCTTGAACCGTATTGAAAGAACGTTCAAAACTTGAGAATTCTTCAGTATTTCCAGAAGAATTTACAACAGAATTTGCAAGCCCAATCATTCCTAAGATAAGCAGCTTAACGCTTCTCTTGATCATGGTGTTTTCTCCTCATTACCGAACAGAATTTTCACATTTTTCTTTCATCATATCAAGTATGAGCAAAGAATTATCTTGCGTAAAAATACTTATCTTCAAGGACATAAATTTATATTGCGGTTTTCTCTCCCGCATTAAAGTTGTAAAAGGCTGAGAAATCGCTCCCCATTTGAACAACAGCAAAAATTTCCATAGATCTCTGTCCACCACCTTGCTCATTGGAGATTACGAGGGTGAGAGTGTGGCTTTTTATCAGCTTTGCTACAATGACTTATTAAGTGAGAGGTTGTATATCTTGTTTTTGCCTAAAACACTGTTCTTTAGGACAGTGATATAAGGCGTAGTAAATTTACTATATCAAGTGTTTTGGGTAAGTGTGATAAATCTTCAAGGTAGCTTATCCATAAAACCCTATGAAGTGAACCGCATGAGGGATCAAGCAGTGAAAACTAGTCCTAAGAGACGCTGAACTTTTTACAGATCGGCAACTGTAGGAGCTTTTTTCCTTTGAGGAGTGAAAGGCAAGTATGTGCATACCATTTTTTATGAGAAAAACGACGATTTAGCATCCATTTTAAAAGTTTAAAAGCCCAATGGTTTTTTCAAGTTTAACGGAGGATATTTTTAAAGTGCTCCAATAACAGCCATAATTTTCTTTACACAAGCGCAAAGCATTGCAATAGCTGTTGTAAACTCTGTTCGTTCATCATAGCACCATAACAATTAGCAATGAAAACCACAAAACCTCCGAATTGTGGTATGCTAGAATTATGGTACACTAAATGAGAAGCAAAAAACGTTAAAAATATCCTATTTCTACAAAATTTCTTTTGAATAAACCACCGTGGATAAATTACATTGGAAACTATCCATTTTTTATTACTATGATATTTTAAAAGGTTCTTCTATTAGTGCAGTTGGACAGTGTTTTTTGCCATTGTCTTTCCTTTTATTTTTAAAAAACTCATTTTTTGCAAACAGCGGACTATTCAACTGCTTGAATCACTAAATAAACTAAGTTTTGCACTTAAATCTTCGCACAATAATTCACTAGAGTGTGGAGGATTTTTCATTATTTTTTAATACTCTTCTTTCCCTTATACTTAAACCTAAAGTCATAACTTATTTTCTCGTACGTATTGTTTCTCATATCGTGATGAAATACAGAAAAATTTGTTCACTCTGGCTAAAAAACAAGAGTTTTTATTGAGGTGCAAATCTCTTTTCTTTAACAAGAGTTTTTAAGTCTTTACGTGTAAAATATAGAGAATGTTTACATAAAATAGCGGGTTCATTTGGGCTGAGTAATTATATGAGCACGTAGTTCTCCGTTCACGTTATACTGAAAAAGAGACACTATAGTGCTACTATTTAATCTTATTCTATACCTCAAATTCACACCCATGTTTTGTTGCTTTTGAGGTTGATCTGTATAGATCACATTATATCCATTTTGTCGCAACAGATTGATAAATACAGGAGTAAAGTTGTCTGCTGTATTATTTTTCTTTATAAGAAGTGTGGTTGTAGCTGGTGGTAGAGGTCTCTTGATATCGCTAATAAATTTGTTAGCGACTAATTGTGCCTGACGCTTTGTAAGACTTTGATCAACATAATTTGATGAATAACTCCCTACAGATGCGCAACCCGCCACCAACACAACAGGTGACAGCAATAAATATTTTAACATCTTAATTCCCCTTACTTATTGTTGCTCTTTTTTGCGAAGCTTCTACACCAGAAATAAGAGCAACTTTGCTTATAATTTTATTAACAACATATCGGTTTTCACTCAAGCGGTAATTCATCAATAAATAATGGTTCCAGCCTTAACTTAAGGCTTCTTGTAGTGCCTCTTGCAGCGCCTATTTTAAATAAACTTTTACTTTTAGTGATTGCGATAAAAAGGCGATCTTTTGCACCTACATGTTAAGATTACATCCTTCATCATCCTTATAAAATGATGCGTATACTGCTCCAGATCAACCAAATAAATTTTCAAGCATTGCTTTTTGAGGGGCGCTTTTTGAAAAATACGCATGAGTGCTTATCCTGTTGTACTGTAAAATGCTATTGTTTGAGGTGTGGTGCTGTAAGGTGTAAAATTTACCATATAGTGTTTTTATAAGAGTATGTGGTAAATCTTCAAAAGAGGGCTTGTCCATACAATCTTGTGAAACAAACCATATGAAATGGGAAGCTAAGAAGAAGCAGTTCTTGAGAAACAGGATTGTTTACCAACCGGATAGGAAAGGGATTTTCGTCCTTTGAAGTGTGGAAAGAAAGCCAAGAACAGAGAGTATAGTGCTCTGTATCATGATGTTAAAAGTTCTCATTCCGATCAGCGAGTAACTGTAAAATGGCTTTCTGTTTTATCGAGGTTAGAACTCTAAATCTTTTGAGTAGCAGATATTCTTCTGTGCTTGATGCGATTTCATCATGAAGATATGGGGGCTGTTGTTTTGTGATGATATCCGCATAAAAAAAGGCAATGGGAACATCCAAGATATCAGAAATTCTCTTTAATCGCCCTGCGCTGACACGATTTAAGCCGTTTTCATATTTCTGGATTTGTTGAAAAGTGACATCTAAGTGCTGACCTAATGTTTTTTGAGACATCTTCAACATTTTTCGTCTCAAACGAATTTTTTTGCCAATGAAAATGTCGTTATCAAGATCTCTGGTTTGCATTTTAAAGCCCCCCGCCGGTCGCGAGCGCCCTCGCATGAGTATTCCGGGAGTCTGAAAACACTGAATCCGAGTCAGCATTTTGCTTTTAGTGCTGAGAGCACCTGGACATAGCAAAAACTCCCGGAATTCCGGGATACCCACAAAGTGGGTTCATCTTTACGCTAGAACTTAGGGTTTTCAAGGCCCCTTTTGGTCGTTGCGTATGCGACCAAAACATCTTTTAATTCATAAAGTAATTTAAGGAAATTTACAATAAAAATAGTTTTTTACTTACAAAATTTGTTTTTTAATGAGAGGCTATCTGCCTCTTAAACCTTTCTGGAATAATTACCAAAATCATGACAACAGCCCCGTGTTTTTTGAGAGGGTTAAAAAGCCTTAAGTTTCAAGATCAAAAGAACTTTGGACGCTTAAAAGTTAAACATTTTCAATTCGCTAATATTAACAACATGGTCAAGAGTAATTATCTTCAATATTCAGGAATAGAAAGGACATATGTTATAAAGATCATCCTTTCTCTGCTAATTTCAGAGTTCGAAACCATTGAACAGAAAGCAGCTACACTGCATGGCTGCGCGATAAGGTAGCGAGAAGTCTTGCAAATCCATATCCTCCTATTCCGCATGATGAGGTTATGGCTGAAATGGAAGTTATAATCAGTCAGCTTGAAGCTGAACAGGACAAGTGATGCTTCCGGTTGTTTGGTTGTCTTCGGCGCGCGACGATTTGCGTCAGATTTTACTTACATTGCTCGCGAAAATCCATCCGCTGGCGTGCCGAATGAAAAGGTTTTTGGAAGCATCCGTACTGCCAATTGGCTGAACATCCATATTTATACAGACAAAGCGAGAAGATATCAGGATTACGAGAAATTGCAACACATCAAAATTACCTTATATTGTAGCGAGTAGCTGCAAATCAAATCGAAATTGTAGCTGTAGCATATGCCCGACGTGAATTTCCTATTTTTCTTTAATCGAATGAGAGGCTATCTGCCTTTTAAACTTTGCAAGTCCATCAAAATTATGACAACAGCCCCGCGTTTATCAAAGAGACTAAAATGATTTCTTCTACGGTAGTGAATTGCTGTTCCTTCATTTAAATTTGCACAATCGCTTGCTGTTTGAAGAAGGGTGGGGGTAATCGTTTCTTTGAGCCTATAGAATGGGTGTGTCTGTGGCATGTGGTGGGGTGCCTTGTAGTTTTAGGTGTGCACTTAAAAAAATAAACATAAGCATTATTCAAATTTAATTTAATGCATGAGTAACTTTCTTTGCATCTAAATTGAAGCCGGCTTCACATAGTCGATGAGAAAGATCTTTAAGTGTTTCTTTTACGTGTTCTTTAAAAGGAAGGTATATAATTCCATTAATATCTGAAGGGAGTTCAAGGTCTTGTTTTTTTAGAATAGCGACATTTTTGCGAGAAAGCGCAGATATTAACATGCCCATTTCGAAAATAACGTTTTGTCGTGCACGGGGTTGTGCTGCTTTTTTGCCGGCAGATTTGGCATAGCCTATATCATCGGGAGTAAGCAGCACAATACCAAATTTTATGAAATCGCTACAGATTCCTTTTTCTAAAGCTTCAATGATGGTTAAGCCATTACCACTCGTATTTTGTAAAATGTATGGTTCAAGATTAAAATCATTAAGAATAGATGTAAGTTGCTTTAGGGCAGTACGATCATGACCGTGAACGATAAAGATTTTTTTATTTGAGGTATTGGAAGCCATTTTTGAGAAAAGAATCGTTGATGTTTCTTCTATATGCTTTGCTAAATCTTCTATTAACTTTTGTTTTATGTTTTCGCTGCCTTGAACTTGAAGTTTTCCTGTGCTTTCATACCAATTAATAACGCCTCCTTTGGAGGTTTTGATCTGATATCCTCTAGAAGAATTAAGTGATAGAGACTTAATTTCTATGATTTTATATCCAGCTGTTTTAACTATATTTTTAAGGTCTTCGACGGTTCCGCTATATTTCACTGTTTGTATTCTTTCAATATTGCTGGCTGTTAATATAAAATGGTGGTTTATTTTTATAACTATTTGAATTTAAAGAGCGCTATGATTTCATTTTCTTATACTATGCACAAAAAGAGACAGTCACCTTCCATTCAATTGATTGAAACGTGGGAAAACTTAACTAAATGATGGGAAATTTTACTGCGTGATGAAGCGATCTGATTGAATTATGAATAAACGAAAAGAATTTTTCTCCTATTTTTATATATCATTATGTTCTCTATAAGAAACACAAAAGTTAACGCTTTATTTATAAATTCTCCTCCTATATTACAAGGGGGTTTTCTCACATTTTTCTTGCATTGTTTTAAGCAGTATTAAGGGGTTGTCGTTCCCAAAAATCACTTCTTCTACAGCAATGAATTCACATCCAGTCTTTAAGGCTTCATCAAAGGTTGAAAAATCGCTTCCTGCTTGCACAACAGCAGGGATTTCCATAATTTCTGCCCACCATGTTGCTAACTGGAGATTGCGGGGGTGAGCATGGGGTTTTTTATCAGCCCCTAATTTGCCAAAAAATAGATAATCAACACCTGTTTCCGCTGCAAGCATAGCACTATGGCGATTGCGTAAATTGCCAAAGCCTATGATTTTTTGTTCCTTTTGCTGATTTTTGAAGCTTTCAAGAGCGTTAAGATCATCTTCTATGTGCAATCCATCAGCCTTTATGCGCCCAGCAATGCGGCTGTCATCAGCGATGAGAAGGGCTGCGTCATGATGTTGAATATCTTCTGCGTAAATTTGCGCTTGTTGTTGTAAAAAAGAGCTATCATCTTTCAACTTTTCAGAATCATAGAGGATGAAGCATGCAAAAGACTTTGTTTGTAAAATTTGCTGCAAAAATGTTTGTGGGGTGTTGCGCCGAACATCAAGTGTTAAAATCAACTGAGGGAAAAGAGGTGGATCAATTGGTTTATTTTTTTGTTGTGTCATGTCAAATCCCTGTTTCTTAGAAAAAATAACGCTTAAAAATTAAAGTTTCATTCTATTATGCTTATTTGTGATGAAAGTGACCACCATTTTCACGTAATTTAAAGGATTTGTGGGTGTGTGGAAGCCTGCTTATGAGAAATGAGAGTGTTTTTAAGCATAATATGTTGCCTTTTTGCTGTGATACACGTATGGACGCTTTTCGTTCTTTTGCCTTTAAAAAACTTTTGCCTTTTAAAAAATAAACGCTTAAAATGAAACTTGACACTTAAAAATTAAAATTTCATCCTGTTCATGCTTGTTGGCAATAAGGGTAAGCGCCATTTTATAGGACTTCAAGGGGTTTGCAACGTGTGGGAGTCCACTGATGAAATACCAAGGTGTTCTTGAGCATAATACTCAACCTTTTCGCCGTGATACACGTATTGATGTTTTTCGTTCTTTAGCCTTATTGACGATTTTCATTAACCATATTCCCGGAACGATCTATGAGTCTTTTACTCATAGAAATTTCGGTTTTTCTGATTGTGCAGAAATATTTGTTTTGCTTTCAGGGGTTTCTCTGGGGTTAAGCTTTCATGCGCGGTTACAGCAAAAATCCTTTGCTTTTATTATCCGAAAACTTTGGTACAGAGCTCTGCAGCTCTATGGTGCATATCTTTTTACGACTTTTGTAACTTTAAGCCTTTTTTTAGGGGCATTTTTCTTATGGCGAACAGAAAAACTTTTATCAATGAACAATGTAGGACTCTTTTTTAAAGAGCCTGTTATCGCATTTTTGAGTACCTTAAGCTTTGGCCATCAATTGGGATATAATAATATTCTTCCTCTTTATATCGTTTTGATGTTTTTTGCGCCTTTTATCCTTTATTTGAGTTGTAAACAGACAAAATGGCTGCTTTTGGGCTCCTTTACACTGTATCTTATCTGCGGATTTTATAAAATTGCTCCTCCTTCTTATCCTTTAGAGGGAAAGTGGTTTTTAAATCCTTTGTCTTGGCAATTCTTATTTGTCATAGGATTGACCAGTACTTTAGCGCTTAAACAAGGAAAAAAAATCGCGTTTCAGTCTTTTTGGATTGTTTGTGCGGCAGCATATCTCTTGTTGGCGCTGTTATGGGTTCGCTTAAACTGGTGGGGCATTTTGGGCTGGCTTGGCTGGTCTTCCCCGTTGATGAACTTTAATAAAACCTTTTTAAGCTTGCCACGTTTACTTCATGTTCTTGCATTAACCTTTCTCATTTTTTCTTTGCCACATGTCAATAAATGGTTTTATGTCTCTCCAAAACATCCTTTAGCAATTTTAGGAAAACATAGTTTACCGGTCTTTGTAACGGGAACCATTTTTGCGATGTTTGGACAAATTGTAAAAACAGTGATGACAGAAACGGTTTTTTCCGATACCTTCTTAATAATAACGGGTATTGCTTTGCAATTTGGAGTCGCTTATTATTGTGAAAAACGGCAATCTTGGCAGTGGTCCTTTTCAAGGAAAATGATCCGTTTATAAAAAACATTCCTATAGTGTTTGTTTGGCGCGTTAACCTTAGTATAAAAAGCGCGTTGCGCAAAAGATTTAAAAGAGGTAGCAATTTTAAAAAAAAAGCATTCTATACAGCAATAAAAGAAACTTTTTAATCCTCTGTTCGTTAAGGGGTATGATTTTGTGCTGATACTTGGAGTATAAAAGCGTGAGCGTACATAAACGTCCATATGATGAACCTATTATCATGATTGAGCATAATGCTTTTGAAAATGCTTTTAATCGTCTCTATGAAGAAACAATGGCGCTGATTGAAAAAACTGCAGCATACATTGACTCAGAAGGGAAATTAGTGGCACGTTCCCTTTCAACAGAAGTTTCTGCAATCTATGCAAAAGAGGCTATGTATTTAAGTACACGACTTATGCAAATCGCTTCTCAACTCCTTCTTCTTCGAGCAGAGCGCGAAGGGGAAATGTCATCAGAACAAATAAAAAAGGAAATTGTAAAAGTATCTCTTCATACACCGACATTGGAACTTGAAACCCATCATTGGCATGAATTGCCAGAAACTTTTCGCCAATTTGTTTCTCATTCATTGCGTTTAGAAGCGCGCATAACCTATTTGCGTGCTGGGTGGGAAACTGCGGCCTCCTGTACCTTAGAAGATGATAATCCAGTAGGAAAACAAATCGAATTGCTCAAAACAGCCTTTGGGCGTTCTTAGAGGTACTCCCCTTGTTTTGCGCGAAGGGGAAATATCATCAGAACAAATAAAAAAAGAAATTGTAAAAGTGTCACTTCATACACCGACATTGGAATTTTTCCCTTTTATTGGCATGAATTGCCAGAAACTTTCCGCCAATTTATTTCTCATTCATTGCGTTTAGAAGCGTGCATTTTGTTTCATTTAGAGATGCTGCTGTAGTTTAAGCGCTTTGGTCAATAAGCGGCCGCTGTATCTTGAACGATGATAATCCAGTGGAAAAATAAATCGAATTACTGAAAACAGCTTTTGGGCATTCTGAGAAAAATAGCTCCTTGCTTCTTTCTTGAGATATTTAGAGCAGTATATCCATTTTTTACAACCAAAATTTCACAACGAAAACCAATCTAGAGTGCTTTTCCCCCCTCATTTCTACTTGAGTCTAGAAAAAGATCTTAAGCTTATGGCAAAAAGGTTTTGTTTTCAAACGATGGAATGGGATGTAATTGATCTTTTAGAGAATCGGCTCCAATTTATTGCAGCTGGAACACTTTCTTTTGATATATCGTGTGGTTTTGTTTTGGCTATGAAAATAATCAGACTATGCCAAATATCGCAAGGTCCTATAAATCAATTTATACTCTATAATTTATGCCTATAAAGTTGCTGTAAAGCGTGTGTTAATGAGAGACGTATTGTTTCAATTTTTGGGTTTTTCTTGTTTTTAATGGGCGCTATATCTCTCACATAAAATAAAATATCCAGAATAAAGTGCCATACAATGCCCCATATAGTCCATGTAAGATCATGGGATTGTGATAGACATATTAAAAAATACTTCCCAATTATTATTCACCTCCATACTATAAAACTCCGTCATTTAACGATATAGTTTTTGCACCTGAACTACCTAGAAAATGAAACTCGTCGAGAAGAGCCGTATCATTTACAAACCAGCGTGAATTAAGTATTTTCATCCTTTAGAGCAGGAAAAAAGTCAAACCCAAAGAGTATGTTAATCTCATACAACCTCAAAAATCATAAACAACAATAGCTCTTGAAACCATCCTCTACCGACATCTTTATCCTTATAACAAATAATCCATATTTCTCTCCCCACCCCTCAAAATCTCCAAGCTTAATAAAAGAAAGAGCAAGTCGGCATCATCATTATAGTCAGCCCTCAATATTGCAACAGCCCCCTTGGCTCTTGAAACGCTTCATAAGAAGTATGCCTTTCTTGTACAATTTTTACCCACATGTCCCACCCACTTATGACGTACAAGCAAAGAGTTATGATTAACAAAACATAAATAAATTTAAGAGAATCTTACGGTATTCGGGGTTCTAATTCAAGTTTAATAACGATAAATTATCATTATAAATCAATATGTTGCAAATTCCCCGACAAAGCATATTTAAAAACACATTCACCCATCACTTTTTCTTATAACATACCAGTACGATTTTTTAGGTACATAATTTTAACTTTATTCAATTCTGTTTGCAAAAGTTTAAAATGAGAACAATTTCAAGGCTCTCATCCAAAAAGAAAAAGAATAAATTCTCATTATCAATGAACATCTCGCTCGTATAAACATCAATAAAGCAATTCCCAATATGCCTCAATGAAATAAAAAGGGGGCTCCCATTAAATGCCCTACCGTAAAAGCAGCTTCCTCAGAACTAAAACAAAATCAAAAGACAATATCACCGGATCTGCTCCCATCACCAAACTGGACGACCTAACGCAATATCTTGCTATCTTACGATAGGAGATAAAAGAATAATGAGTCTATGGAGGCATTCACAAAAGACGAACAGCCGTTGTTTTTAAAGCCTGTTCAAAGGCGCATGAAAAAACACCATGCGTAAACGGCTCAAATCCCTTTCGTTCCATCTTGAGAGACAGAAGCAATACGCAAGAGATTTGTCGCACCAGGCGTTCCAAGGGGAACACCAGCTGTCACAAGGAAGCGATCTCCCCCTTTGCAAAAACCTTCCTGAAATGCAATGGCTGCTGCACGATCAACCATATCCTCTAAACTCCGTGCATCTTGCGTGACCACACAATGAAGCCCCCAAACGAGAGCCAAACGCCGTGTTGTTTCCACAATGGGAGATAAAGCAATAATCGGTCTATTAGGGCGTTCACGAGAGGCGCGCACCCCCGTTGTTCCTGAAGCCGTATAAGCAACGATAGCGGATAGCGCAAGTGTTTCAGCAATCTGACGCGCAGCAAGAGAAATCGCATCCGTTCCTGTTGATTCTGGTGCTGGATGTTGTGCTCCAACCTGAGCGGCATAAGTGTGATCCTGTTCGATTTGCCGCGCGATTCGGTCCATCATAAGCACAGCTTCTTCAGGATAACGACCAGAAGCAGATTCAGCCGACAACATCACCGCATCTGTTCCTGCATAAACTGCTGTAGCAACATCCGACACTTCTGCGCGTGTCGGAACAGGAGATGTGATCATTGATTCGAGCATTTGTGTTGCCACCACAACAGGCTTTCCTGCTAAACGACAAGCTTTTATGAGCTCCATCTGAAGTGCAGGAACCTTTTCCAAAGGCATTTCCACTCCGAGATCACCCCGTGCAATCATAATGCCATCAGAGACCTCAATAATTTTCTCTATATGCTCCAAGGCTTGAGGCTTTTCGATTTTAGCCATCAAAGACACCTTGCTTTTCGTCAACTGACGCACCGCCATAATATCTTCTGGACGTTGAATAAAAGAAAGAGCAACCCAATCAACAGGCTGCTGTAAAAGAGCCTGAAGATCCCCCTTATCTTTTGACGTCATCGCATCAAAAGGCAAAATTGTATCGGGAAAACTGACACCTTTTCGATCAGAAATACGGGCTCCAGCAACCACGCGACACTGTATAGAATGACCATCACAAACTTGCGCACGCAGTTCCACCCTTCCATCATCAATCAACAACCGATTTCCTGGTTTAACAGCTGAAAATACATCCTCATGAGGGAAAAAAACACGCTGTGCATCACCAAGAACATCGCGATTATCTAACGTAAAGCTTTGCCCAACACGCAAATCTGCTTGCCCCTTAGCAAAACGCCCCACACGCAGTTTTGGCCCCTGAAGATCCACTAAAATACCAATGGGGCGTCGAACTGTTTTTTCAACTTCTCGTATAGACTTGACCAAATCACCCAGCATATCACGATCAGTATGGCTCATATTAAGACGAAAAACGTCTGCCCCTGCCCTAAAAAGCTTTTCAATCATCAAACGAGAAAAAGAAGAAGGACCAAGAGTGGCAATAATTTTTACTTTACGTGCACGTTTCACGGTGGAGAATTTCCTGAAAGAGAAGGTATAACTGAATTGTTTAGCAAAGACTCATCCGTCAACTGTACCATCCAACTGGTTTGATTTCCGGTATCGATTTCTTTAAATTCAGCCTTTTGATATCCTCGAGGGAAACAATCATGAACCCCTTGAATGGTAAACTGGCTATCTTGCACACACATGGTCACAGAGCCTGCCCAGTTCCCTTTTTTTTGTGCCCCTTCCGCATAAAAATAATAAAACCGTGAAGCAAGAGGCCCCTCAATTAAAGTTTTACACTCCGTCACTGGTACAGTCCACCAGCCTTCGCTCACCCACCCTGAAAATGTACGATATCCAAGAGCAACCCCTACAGACTGCTGAGTTGTATTACAAACCCTAAAGTCAGCTTTTGCAAAAACAACAAGGGGAAACAAGAGCAAAAGGCTCAAGAGAAAAACTTTTAATCCTTTCTGAAGCACCCAATATCGTTTTTTTAAAATCACAAAACTTCCTCTATAATGCCAAATTCTCAAAACAAATTACACATTTCTTTATTTTAAAAGCTTTTCAAATCTAAAACGTATATTTTTCTTTTTATAGCCCTTTTATCAATGCATATATTTTAAAAATTTTACAAAATATTTAAAGTCAATTTGTAAAAAAACTGTGTAGCTTGACTTACTTTTTATTTTCAAGCTTTTTTAACCTAAATTCGTCGTCGAAAAACAACTTAAAATATATAACTTGGAGAAAAATACAATGAACGATACAGTAACCGATCAAACACACGCTATATCCGTAAACCAATTACGCTCTTTTATCGAACGTATTGAAAGACTAGAAGAAGAGAAAAAAACCATTTCTGATGATATTAAAGACGTTTACACTGAACTTAAAAGCTCTGGTTTTGATAGTAAAGCTGTTCGAAGCATTATACGATTGCGTAAAAAAGAAGAACATGAACGAATGGAAGAAGAAGCAATCATTGAGCTATATAAAAATGCGCTTGGTATGAATTAACACCATTGAGAACATTGGAAATTTTCCTAAGAAAAGAAAATATAAAAAACAAATGAATGTATAAAAATTTCACCCAAACAATAAGCAGTTTGTGTAACTTGTAACGAGACTATCGGTCACAGAATACACAATATTTATAACAGCCCTCACATTTAAAAGGATTTATACAGAGAATTTTTATTCTTATTCTTCAATCATTTTTATCCACATAACCCCTCACTTGTATGCCAACCTATGCCAACCCAGTTTGTGATGTGCAAGAGAGGTGTTTTTATGATTAAACATCTAGAGATTTGAAATGAGAAAGTCTTCCGATATTGAGTACTCTCTTCCTTCAAATTGAAAAAATGAATTATGATGATAAATCAATTTATTATCTACGAAAAGAAACATATGAAAGCGGTCAGCAGTTGAAATCCGCTAAACGAGAGTCTGAACCGTTTACAAAAGAAGAGGTGGTTAAGGATCTTCGTCTTTTAGGATAGGGAAAAGTGCAGCATATTTATACATTTGATAAAAAGACCCTTAACAAAACTTTATTCAAATCTATTAAAGGACTCATACAGATCATTGATTCGAGAGGTTAGAATGTGATCTCTCCATTTTCCAGAAATCATCAAATAGTCTTTAGCATAGCCTTCTTTTTCAAAATGAAGGCGTTTTAATAAACGTTCGCTTTTTATGTTCTCAGGTCTATAATTTGCCATCACTCTATGCAGATGATAAATATGAAAGATATGCCGTATTAGAGCCTATAAACTCTCAAATATGAGACCTTTTCCTTGTTGTTTTTCATCAAGAGAAAAACCAAGATGACAGACTTGAAAAACACCCAGAATCACATTTGTAAAATTCACAACACCAATAATTGTGTTTTCATTTTTTAATCGTACGGCATATCGGTATGCTTGTCCCTTTGCACTTTCACAAGCAAATGCATTGGCTTGTGTTTCCCAAGCCGTTAGGCTGTGGTAACCATCAGATCTAACAGGTTCAAAAGGACGCAGGTGATTCGCATTACGGAGGAAATAAGAAGACAGTTCAACTGCATCTTCTAAACCGATCAATGTGGAAATTGTTCGCTTTGTTTTAATCGCCATCATTTTCTCCTCCTAGAAATGTTACAATAACATGTTGATTTATCCTAACAAATCATCATTTTTAAACTCAAATCATAATATCGAATACAGTAAGCTTTTCTCATCACAACACTTCTTATGTTAGAATTAATGAGGATCATTTGCTTTTCCGTCATAAGCGGAGGTGGTATCTTTAAAGCATAAGGTAAAGACAAGGGCATGTTTCTTACGAATGCTCTCAAATTCCAAAGGAGCTGTAGCAACATTGGGGACTGGCAAAGTATGCAATGAAACTGGCGTGCTTCCATATATGAAATTTTGAAAAAGCTCCCAGCAAAGATAGTTTTGTTTCTTTGCCTTTTAAGCTCAGAGCATGCTTGTTTTGCGCTACCATATCATTGCCCCCGTATAGAAATCCCAATGACCATCGCCTTGAAATGCTATATGTTACAGTGCAATCTAAAAAGTCTCTGCCATAACTCGTCAACAGCACTGTTCCCGCTAAATCAGCCACAAACTCTTGTAACAAATCAAAGAAAAGCGATGATGCAATACAAATCTTTTAAAGTTTTTTAGATATTACCGTGAACACGCTTCCATTTCTTCGCGTAAAATTTCAAGTTCTAGCCATTCTTCTTGCTTTTGTGTGCAAGTATTTTTCTTTTTTTCCAATGCCGTTGATAAACGCTCAAAACGTTCTTTATCGCGGCGATAAAGGGTTGGATCAGAGAGCTCTTGCTCAATTTTTTTGATTTCGTCCTGCAAAATAGCGATTTCTTCAGGCAATTTTTCTAATGCATAAACCTGCTTATAAGACAATTTACCTCGTGTTTTTTTCTCCCGCCCTACCAAGCTATGATCTGTTGATGAGTCCTGCTTTGAAAGCTCACCCGCTTGAGATTTTGAAGGTGCTTTACGCTGCGATAATTCTGTTTTTTTGCGTTGTAAACGAAGAGCATGCTGGTTTTGCGCTATCATATCACTATAGCCACCCGCATACAAAACCCAATGACCATCACCTTGAGGTGCCAACATATGCGTTACAGTACGATCTAAAAAGTCTCTGTCATGACTGACCAACAATACTGTTCCCGCAAAATCAGCAATAAATTCTTGCAACAAATCCAAAGTTTCCATATCCAAATCATTGGTCGGTTCGTCAAGAATCAAAAAGTTTGCAGGACGCGAAAGAAGGCGTGCAAGCATGAGGCGTGCTCTTTCTCCCCCTGAAAATTCTTTAAGTGGAGTACGTGCTTGTTCAGGCAAAAATAAAAAGTCTTTCATATAAGAAACGACATGCCGCTCCAGCCCGTTGATCACAAGAGTATCTCCCCTTCCTCCCGTTAAATAATGCGCTAAAGTTTCTTCTTCATTTAAAATACGTTGCTGATCTAGCAATGCCATAGAGAGGTTATAGCCATACCTCACCGTTCCGCTATCCAAGGCTTCTTGCCCAATTAATGCAGAAAGGAGCGTTGTCTTTCCGATACCATTGGGCCCTACCAAACCGATTCGATCACCCCGCTGAATGCGCAAAGAGAAATCTTTCACGATCATGCGCTCACCATAGGATTTTGAAATTTTCTTTGCTTCAAGCACCAATTGCCCAGAATCATGACTTTTCGCTGCTGTCAAAAGTGCATTTCCTGGCTGCCCTTTATAGGTTTGATGACGCTGTCTTAAGTCTTTTAATTCGGCTAAGCGCCGTACGTTACGCTTACGCCGTGCGCTCACGCCATAACGCAACCATTGCTCTTCACGAGCAATTTGGCGCCCCAATTTATGCTGTTCGATGGCTTCTTCTTCCAGTGCTTTATCACGCCAATTTTCAAATTCTGAAAAACGCTTTTCCAGTCTTTTGGTTGTGCCACGATCAAGCCATACCGTTGACCGCGTAACATTTTCTAAAAATCGCCGATCGTGGGAAATCACCACAATCGCTGAACGCAAAGAAGACAAAACAGCTTCCAGCCATTCAATAGTTGGTAAATCAAGATGATTGGTTGGTTCATCTAAGAACAAAATATCGGGTTTTGCAGCAATGGCCCGTAACAACGAAACACGCCGCTTTTCGCCTCCCGAAAGCGTTTCCAATTTTTCCGTCCCCGAAAACCCTAAATTTGTGCGAAGCGTATTGATCCACTGGACATCAGATGTATCGTCCAGCCCCGCCTCCATATAAGCGTTAATATCTTCAAATCCTGAACAATCTGGATTTTGTGAGACATAACGGAGCGTCACTTGTGGGTGGCGAAAAATTTCGCCACCATGAGGTTCTAACATTCCTGCGGCAATTTTTAACAGGGTCGATTTTCCACAACCATTACGGCCGACCAGCGCTATACGCGCTCCCCGCTCAACCGATAAAGAAGCTTGGTTGAACAAAGGTGTTGTTCCAAAGTTTAGGAAAATGCGGTCAAGCCGCATTAATGGCACTACCATTAATGAACGCGGCGCGGACAAGGTGCTTTATACATCACCCCTCTTGCATCACGGTAAGCACACAATTGCCGTACAGGGACTCTCTGCCCACAAGGTGCTTGGTAAACATGCCCTCTACGACCACGATACGTGCACAATTGTGATGCCTGTCTTTGTTGTTTTCTTTGATTTGCGGCTGCACCGGTTACTGTTCCAGCCAAAGCACCAAATGCTGCACCGGTAAGCGCGGCTCCAGCCGTACTTCCACCAATAGCAGTTCCAGCCAAAGCACCGATTGCTGCCCCTCCTACGCCGTAACGTGCAACACGTTCATCATTTGTAGTACAAGCAACCGAACTGAAACCAATGGCTGAAACAACGGCCACTTTAAAAATTGATTTTAACATATCAAAACCTTTCCTTCTCAAGATCAATACAAATTATATCGTTTATGTCAGCACTTCATCACTAGAGCCCCCCCCTGCCTTATTTAAAATATATTGGAAGAGCTTTACGGAATAGGCACAGACGCTAGCAATATAGCTTTTCCAGAACCTAAATGGCAAGAAAAGGTTCCAAAAATACGGTTAGAAAGTGTTAAAGAAGAGCCAAATGACACATTTTTATCACAAATCGGCCATTTTACTCCTGTAAGCGTTAAGCCTTGTAAATCAGAAAAACCGATAATACTAAACAAACACCCTTTAGGCAAATCATATGAATAAGGTTTTGGCAAAACCGGCCAACCTTCTTCCGAACCGCTTGTCAACAACACTGCAATGCCGCTTTCAGCCATCATCAACGCTTGCGTCATATGAGAAAGGCTATGATCACTTCGCTCCCCTCCCAAAGCACCGCATAAAATAAGCTTTTTAGCACCCTTTTGCAGCGCTCTTTCACATGCCAGAGCACTATCTGTCATATCTTTATCAGAGGGAAAAATTTCACGAGGAATATGACTATATTGGCGGATTAAATTCTCATCTGATGAATCAAAATCTCCTAACCACAATTCAGGCATCACATTAAGCATTGCCGCATGACGCATACCACCATCCGCAGCAATTACCCGACTGTTTTGAATTTGATTAAGCAAACGATCAGTGATACAAATGTCACCATTTAACAATATCGTAAATGTTGTCATGCCATTCTTTGCCTTTCACAAAATTTCCTTGTATAGTGCACCATTTTGTAAATGAGAGCCATTTTTTATAAACAATAACCGTGATATAGCCAAACGAACCCTTACCCTTAAAGCTTGTCTTACAAAAATACACAATACAAAGATACAAATGAGATTTGCCAAATTACACCGTCGCAACAACATGCATCGTGAACCAATGCGCCCTATTTTTCAACGAAATTTTCTTTTTCGCCCGCCCATGTGTAGAGCAACTTTCATAAGTCTCATGCTTCTCCTTTCCGCTTGTCATGCACCCCTTTCTCAAAATGACAAGCTTTCTTCCATTTCTTCTAAAACTATTAAAAGTGTCAACAATCACAATATCTATGTCACATTAAGCGCTCTGCAACACCCACGTATTCTACAAATGTATGGCGGCGCTTATTATGATGTAAAACTTGAACACCTTTTAGCAAAGATTGTCCGTAAACTAACAATTGCATCACACAATTCTCATCAAAGCTATTTTGTAACAATTTTAAATTCAGAAAGTGTCAATGCATTTGCGCTCCCCAATGGTTCGATCTACATCACCCGTGGCATGCTGGCATTAGCCAATGATTCTTCAGAAGTTGCAGCAATTTTAGCCCATGAGATAGCACATATCAGAGCCAATCATGGTATTTTACGCCTACAAAAAGAAACTGAATTGAAGATGAAAAATCGCATATCCCCTCGTCTTCTTTCTTCTATGGATCAAAAACTTCACACACCCATACAAAACAAGCAACAACTCGCACAATTTTCCCGTAATCAAGAGCTAGAAGCAGATTCTCTTGCCCTCGAAATGCTCCAACAAGCAGGATACGATCCGTTTGCTTCACCCCGCTTTCTTCAAACAATGGAAGCCTATAGTGCTTTACGTAATATCTCCGGTACCCAAAATGCCTCTCTAGATTTTCTAGCCTCTCACCCAACCACCCCTCAACGCATTCGGCTTGCGATAGAAAAAGCGCGTCAAATTAGTAAAGAGAAGAGTAAAATAACCGATCGTGATTCTTTTCTCAAAAGCATTGATGGCATGATTTTTGGAGGAGGATTTTATACAGGTTTTGTACGAGGCAACCAATTTATTCACCCACAATTGCGCATCGCTTTTTCTGTTCCGAATAATTTTACGATAGAACATTCAGCACACACTGTTTGGGCCAGTGGACCAGATAACATTGCGATTCGTTTTGATGCTATTCCACATCCTGCTGGACTATCTACAAGTGACTATTTGAAAAGCGGAGGGATTATTGGACTAGACCAATCATCCATCCGCCCCATCACAATTCAAGGACTTACGAGTCAGGGTTTTCAAAGCCAGAGTTTACTTGGAGCACACGCCCGTGCGACCCATGAGCAATGGCAATTTGATGTGGTTGTCATTTTGTTTAACAATCATCTCTTTCGTTTTCTGACAGCCGCCCCGCATAATTCTCAAAATTTTGCAGAAGTTGCCCAAAAAACGGTACAAAGCTTTCATTCTCTTTCTTCTTCACAGTTAAAAAAATTAAAGCCTTTAAAAATCCATGTTGTCCGCGTTAAACAAGGAGAAGATGTTACAAACCTTGCAAATAAAATGCAACACACACCAGAAAAAGAAAAACTCTTCCGCATTCTCAACGCCCTCTCACCAACGCAAACTTTACCCGCAGGTACAAAAGTGAAAATTATTACAGAATAAGCCTTTCTTCTCATCCGTTACAGCCTTGATTCTTTTCTGTCTGTATCAAGCCTTGCCCTTTTAAAACATATCCGAAAATGAAATGAAGCATTGTAAAAACCAACGTCATCATGCCTTCATACGCCCCCATTGATACATACCTCCTCAAACCGGCCTCTCCCCAACTCTTCCTTCGCTTTGAAAAAACCGCGACAAATACCCACAAGGATGCGCATTCCTCGACAAATCTGATTCCTCTAAAACCAACGTCATCATGCTCTCATACGCGCCCATTGATACATTCTCCCTCATCCCCCCACAAAGCCTTTCACGGCTTATATATCGTAAGCATCTTCTGAATGAACGGTAAGGAGAGCAGAACGCAATTTTTGCAAAGCCCGTGCTTCAATTTGGCGCACGCGCTCTTTTGAAATTCCTAACTTTTCACCGAGTACTTCTAGAGTAGCCCCCTCTTCATTGAGGCGACGAAAGCGAATAATTTCTAATTCCCGTTCGTTAAGAATTTGCAACGCATCGTAAAGCCATTGTGTACGCCGTTGACCATCAATCACTTGCTCAATTAAAGCATCAGGAAGAGGACTCTCATCCACCAACACATCCATCTTCGCAATGGGATTATCACTGTTCTCAGAAACAGAAACACTCAAGGAATTATCAGAACTGGAGAAACGAAAATCCATGGTTTCAACATCACGCACAGAAACGCCGAGTTTTTCAGCGATTGTGCGAAAAATATCCTGTTTCGACAAAGCACTATCATCCTGCACCAGTTTTGCTCTCAAACGCCGAAGATTAAAGAAAAGTGCTTTTTGCGAAGAACTGGTTCCACCTCGAACAATTGACCAATTTCGCAAAATATAATCTTGGATAGAAGCACGTATCCACCATGTTGCATACGTTGAAAAACGCACTTCCCGATCAGGTTCAAAACGTGCAGCGGCTTCCAATAGTCCCACATACCCTTCTTGTACCAAATCCCCCAATGGCATTTTGAA
The DNA here is from genome assembly GCF_042196685.1 of Bartonella sp. AC329YNZD. Taxonomy (NCBI): domain Bacteria; kingdom Pseudomonadati; phylum Pseudomonadota; class Alphaproteobacteria; order Hyphomicrobiales; family Bartonellaceae; genus Bartonella; species Bartonella sp. AC329YNZD. The sequence continues at coordinate 57,330 of NZ_JBHIQS010000007.1, forward strand.
ACGCTTAAAGCGATTAGCAATAGCAATCACCAAACGCATATGAGCCGCTGCAATCTGATGCATGGCATCATCATCGCGTTTGTCTTTCCACCGCAGAGCCAAATCATGCTCTTTTTGTCGTTCAAGATAAGGTGCTTGCATAGCAGAACGCATCATATTACGTCCTAAACTTTTGTCTGCATCGCTATAATTTTTGCTGCTTTTATAAACAGCATTTGAAAGATTACCCATAATAACCCCTTGCGATTAAAATTATCAAAATTGATTTGGCAACGACATCATTGTTCTCTTTTTAAAAGAACGCAAAAGTTGTTCACTTATGCTAATACTACTTTAGCGTGTAATTTTATAATCGCAATTGTTTTTTTATTGTTATGGTAAAACTTCTTGTTATAAGATATAGTTTCACCTCTAAAACGCCTTTGCAACACGCCCTTTAGCCTATGAAATGTTTGAAAAAACTTTCTCTTCACTTTTCATGACAAAACAGCAAAAAAAATGATCAGACAAAACAAATGTTGTTTTTTTTGATGACCGATTCCGTTTCCTTTTCAATTGAGAAATTTATTTATGTTTTCAGCTTTACAACACAACCAATAAGTGTAATTTACAAATATTAAAGCATCCTAACTGAATGCAAACTGAATAAAAAAGAATCATCTAAGTTTTAAAGGCGCAAAAAGAAACAGCAAAAAACGACAAGAGTGATTGAAGCAAACGCAACAAACGTGTAAAGAAATAACAGCATTATGAAATCGTCGCACAAAGCTTTTTACCAGTGTCGCACTGAGAAAGAAAATGATCATGGATAGCAAGATTGTTCAACAGAATGAGATTCTTCAGGATGATATTCTCATTGAAAAACACGGAAGAGGTAAATTTGAAGGTTTTCGTTTTTATGCCAACAAAAACAATCCTGATCAAACGACTGAGAATCAAATTTCGACAGAAACAAAGAATGAAGATTTGATTCTTGCTTTTTCCAAACGCGCAACACGTTTTTGTGCTTGTGCAAATGGAGATCTTACTCTTAGTTCTGATGGAATTGTGCGCTGGATTGGTCAACCGGTAGGACAACTTATAGCAACAGAAGATTTTTTCAAACCAAAACTAATAGTTTTAGCAGATGCACAACTCACGGGAGAATCCCGCGATAATGTTATGAAACGATTAGAGCGCTTTGTAACCTTTCATTTTGAAACAACTTTAAAACCCCTGTTTGATTTGCGCCATGCTGATAATTTGACAGATTCAACAAACAGTCTTGCCTTACAACTGGTTAACTCTTTAGGGATTTTACCACGCCGTGAAGTTTTAGACATTGTCAAAAGCCTTGCGCAAGAATCACGTGCCGTGCTTCGTCGTCTAGGCGTACGTTTTGGCGCTTTTCATATCTATGTTGCAGGAATGCTTAAACCCGCTCCCGTCCAAGCCATTACCCTCCTGTGGAATCTTCAAAATGTGGGACAAGACCAAACTGGTTTGGGTGAAATTTTTGCAGCATTATCTGCTGGTCGAACCTCTTTGATTATTGACCCTACCTATAACCGCCAATTTTATCAATTAGCCGGTTACCGAATTTTAGGACAACGTGCAGTACGAATTGATATTTTAGAACGTCTTGCCAATCTTATCCGCCTTGCTCTTCATTGGAAACAAGGAAGTACTCCCAAACCCGATGGTGCCTATGACGGCAAAAGTTTTTTTATTACACCAGCCATGATGTCCATTCTTGGAGCCAATGGAAATGATATGGAAGAAATCCTCAAAGGACTTGGCTATCAATCGTGCAGCATAAGCAATGTTGTTTTTGAACAAAATCTCCTTACACATAAAGCCTCTTCCCCTATCAATGGAACAACGCAAGATGTTTCTGCAGCAGAATGCGTTGGCAGCCAATGGCAAACAATCAGTATTTCAGAAACAACACAAGAAGAAAAGAGGACTTCATCTTCTAACCTTTCATCCTCTTGTGTTGGAAATCACACCAATCACACCTATCGTTTACCAACAGCTGAACCTGTTGGAAATTTTGCCAAGCCTCCCTTCCCAGCAACGGAAGATAAGGTTGTTTTATTATGGCATTATAAGCATCAATTTCACCACAACGCACAAAAAAAACGTGATAAATCTGGAAATAAGTGGCAAAATAAACCGAAGAGCGCTGTAGAAAAAGGAGAAAACAGGAATGAAAGTTCTCCTCACGAAGTACCATTACAAACAAAACGTTCTCATAAGTTCCACAAATCCCAAGGCAAACGTGCGAATCATAAACCTTTTCAAAAAGAAAAGATCCCTAATCCTGATTCACCTTTTGCAAAATTAGCTGTGCTACGTAATAAACTTGTAAGTAATAAAGATACAGAAGCACTTTCCTCCAAAGATCACTAAAATAATAAATGGAGGTAGATATTGACTCATGTAGTAACTGATAATTGCATTCATTGCAAATATACTGATTGCGTTGAAGTTTGCCCTGTCGATTGTTTTTATGAAGGTGAAAATATGCTTGTCATTCACCCTGATGAATGTATCGATTGTGGTGTGTGCGTGCCGGAATGTCCGGCGGAAGCCATTATCCCTGACACCGAACCAGGGCTCGAAAAGTGGTTAGAACTTAATCTTAAATATGCGAACAAATGGCCTAATTTAACGTCCCGCAAAGACCCTCTTCCTCAAGCAAAAGAAATGGATGGCGTTCCAAACAAATTAGAAAAGTATTTTTCAGAAAATCCAGGAAGTGGCGAGTAGTAATGATACAGTGTACAGCTCCTTCTTTCAACAATTGAAAGACTTTTCTCGTAAAAATAAAAAAATCCTTAAGCGAAATGATTGATTCTTTTGATATTTGATGTTAGTGTTATTTTAACATGATCATCTTTCTAAGTATTTTTCTTTACTTTTTGTAGTAAAGCGATGTATTTTCGTTGGATTTAAAAGTATGCGGCTTTTATGCTCACTTAATTGATACAATATACTTGGCTAAAGAAAACTCAACCCTCAGGTTTATAACCTGTTTTCCGATACATTTGTTGATCATAAGGGAGTAAACTAAAATATGGCATCCCAACATGGAACGTCCTCCAAGACTAAAGAATTTGCAACCTCTGAATATATCGTTTACCCTACGCATGGAGTAGGACAGATTATAGCGATTGAAGATCAGGAAGTTGCAGGACACAAATTAAAACTTTTTGTCATTCATTTTGCGAAAGATAAAATGGATGTCAAAGTCCCCATTGCAAAAGCCCTTTCTGTTGGAATGCGTAAATTATCTGCTGGTGATTCCGTTGAACGCGCCTTAAAAATCTTACATGGGAAAGCACGTGTTAAACGAACCATGTGGTCACGCCGTGCACAAGAATATGATGCTAAAATCAACTCAGGAGATCTTATTTGCATCGCCGAAGTGGTCCGTGATCTTTTCCGCTCTAACCTACAGCCTGAACAATCCTACTCTGAACGTCAACTTTATACTGCTGCTCTTGAAAGAATGGCCCGCGAAATTGCGGTTATTAATAGTATTTCTGAAACAGAAGCGATCAATCTCATAGAAATGCATCTCTCCAACAAGCCAAAACGTGAATTTAAAACTGAGAGAGAAGAAACAGATGAAGATAGCAAAGCTGTCTACGCTGCATAATACACTCCTTTCATCATAACCAGATATTTTGATAAAACCAGCAAAGAGCTGGTTTTATTTTTTGAGCATCCTTTGTCCCTTTAAGGATGAAGTTTTTAATCAGCGCCCCAATCTGTAAACAGTCTAAAACTTGTCTGTAAGATCCACCTACGGCCTCCTCATTTTCTTATCTTTACAGATAAACATTGATTTATAATGATAAGTAGATGTTGTTCATATTAAATTAGATCCTCAAATAACGTTTTTTGGGGTGGTTATAACCCATGTAAGACTTGAAGCATGAAGTGTTTTTTATGAGAATATATGATCAATATTTAAGGCAATGGTTTTTGTCCATAGAGCTTATATTTGTGACATACATTTCTCAGTGAAAGAATGTGATCTTTGCCAATATCGCATTGACGAATAAAAATAATCCTTTGTTTTGCGCTTTGAACGAAAAGCTTATCGTGGGATTGTCTCATTTCACATCTGTTCTATGTTGAATTAATTACAATCTATTTTCCTACACATTATAAGTGGAGATGACATGGAGGTAAAAACTATATAAGAAAGCAAAAAAATATCTGTAATAAACGCTTTCAAATGCAAGACTTAATTGCGATATTGGGGGCTTAAGTGTATGGAGAGTGCCAGCGTGCTCGCTTATAAGCAGAAAAAAGAAAATGGGCAAAATAGAAGATGTACTTATTCAATAAGCTTCAGTCCTTGTGATGATAAGGCACATGAGACTTTTCTATGAGTGTCATGCTTTCTTTTTATATTTTAAGCGAAGAATTGTTCATATATTTTTCTGATCTTTATGGATATAAAGGATTTATTACGAACAGCTTATAAAAATAAGAAAACATATAATTAGATGTGTCATGCATGGGATTTCACAAAATATTTTATCAAAGTCGGTAGGGCGCTCCAATCCATAGCTGATTTGTTAATGGTTTTATGGTATTGCTGACCTTATAAAGTTTGTGCTTTTTTGTTGTCTATGGATTAATATCCACTTCTTAGCAGTATGTTCTAAACAAAGATTGAGACTCTTAAAGGCTTTATGATTTCGTTTCAGACTTTATGTATCCGATTGGCGTAAGAATATTGAATCTATCTTTTTGTGTAATCTGCATAACGAGAATATCGCCTTATTTTGGAAATAATATGAAGTTGTAAGGATGAATGCCAACGTTTATTCTTATTGTTATTTTTTAATTTAGCTTTACAGCTTTCAAAAGTATCTAAAGGGATGTCTTTTAAAGAATGGAGATTGCTTCACGCTTTTACTTATCACGTTCTGGGGGTATGCTTCTTATGCAAAATAAAACGATCAAGATAAAATATGCTTGTGTTGTACATTCACATGTTTTTTTAAGAAATATTTCTTAATGTTTGTTGTAGCTATTTTATAACGGCGATTATGAATGGTATAATGGTAAAGTTTTAGTGAGGTGTATAAACTTCATAGGGTGTTGTCGTCGTTATACTTTATAAAAGAGCAAGCTGTCACTTTCATTATATACTCTATTTGTCAGCCACCATGTTGCCTAAAGCTTTTGGCACTTGAGATAGTTCGTTACGGGTATTTTTTGTTTTCTTATATAGTTTTTACCTCCATGCCATCCCCACTTATAATGTGTAGAAAAATAGATTGTAATTAATTCAACATAGAACAGATGTGAAATGAGATAATCCCACGATAAGCTTTTCATTCAAGGCGCAAAACAATGGATTATTTTTATTCTTGCCTTTTACCTTCTCCAGAAGAGAATTCTTTAAGAATCTTCTTAAGAAAATGATTCCATTACTAAAATAACTTATATCGATACCAATGAAAAACTCTTCACTCAGTCATCATAAAAGAACTGTATACGAATAATCCTTTATAACTTCTCAAAAAAACGAGAAAATCATCTCCAACAATGGAATCATTTTCTATGGAAAAACCTTAAGCCCCACACACTCATCTTAAAGCGAAAAGACACGCTTTGCCCACGCATATCGCCGATATATCAAAGGAAGCATAACCTCTGGAAGAGAGATAAAAACACTAAAATCTTAACCACTAAAACGGAACGTCCACGATACATTCCCGTTTTTAAACCAATGCGATGAGGGCGACGCAAGGGCGCCTCAACATCCATCTTAAAGCGAAAAGACACGCTTTGCCCACGTATATCGCCGATATATCAAAGGAAGCATAACCTCTGGAAGAGAGATAAAAACACTCAATCCTTAACAACTAAAACGGAACGTCCACGATACATTCCCGTTTTTAAATCAATATGATGAGGGCGACGCAATTCACCAGAATTTTTATCCTCGATATAAGTCGGCGCCTTCAGAGCATCAGCCGAACGGCGCATGCCCCTCTTCGCTGGAGAGGTTTTTCGTTTAGGTACAGCCATAAAAAGACACTCCAAATCCATTAAAACAGAAAGAGCAATGTCAAAAATGACAATGCTTCAGTTAAAAACACCATAAAGTTTGAAGATGTTATACACTGATAAAAAAGAAGAGGCAATGTCAAAATGATCTTTCTTGTGCCAAAAATGATACAACAATGATGAAATAAATATCAAAAACACCGAAAGATTTGACCATTTTATACACAAATGAAAGCGTTTTCATAAAACTTTCATTCAATTTTTATTTGGATTTAAAAGGGATTTGCACATACAGTGGAAATATGAACTAAAAGAGAAATTGATTTTTTAATAAAAAACTATGCAAATTTATGAAAACGAGAAAAAGCAACAGGTTCTTTCTTTAAATTTCATAATTTCATTTTTGTAAAAACAAAGGAAGCAAGAATGCACGAATTTACCACCCTTCTTGCAAAACATAGAGACACCGTTGAAAAACGGCTTGATACCCTGTTAAGTGATCAAATCCAAAATGGTGAAATTTCACGCCCTAAAAACTTAATCAAAGCCATGCGCTATGGTGTGCTGAACGGTGGAAAACGCTTGCGTCCTTTTCTTGTAATTCAAAGTGCTACACTTTTTGACGTCCCTGTAGAACATTCTCTTGATGTTGCATGTGCCTTAGAATGTGTCCATTGTTATTCGCTCATTCATGATGATCTTCCCGCTATGGATAACGATACACTCCGGCGTGGAAAACCCACCGTCCATATAGCATTTGATGAAGCAACAGCAATTCTAGCAGGCAATGCCCTCTTAACATTTGCCTTTGAAATCATTGCTCATAAAGCTAGTACTTTATCTACAGATATTAGAATCAAGCTGATCACGTCCCTTGCACAATCGGCAGGACTTGGCGGTATGTTAGGTGGACAAATGCTAGACCTTGAAGCTGAAAAAAGACCGCAAGAAAGTACTGACATCATCACTCTACAACACATGAAAACAGCAGCCCTAATAAGCTTTGCTTGCCAAGCAGGCGCCATCATTGGCAATGCATCTAAAGAATTAACCGAAAAGCTTACTGATTTTGGTACCTATCTTGGTTTAGCCTTTCAATTAACTGATGACCTTCTTGATGTCACCGCCAACACGCAAACCCTAGGAAAAACGGCTGGGAAAGATAAAACGGCACAAAAAGCCACTTTTATTCGCCTTTATGGCATTAAAGAAACACAAAAAAAACGCGATGAACTGATTACAAAAGCAGAAGCACTTTTACATCCTTTTGGCACCAAAGCAAAACCGCTCCAACAAGTCGCCCGCTTTAGTGCAACACGCAAAAATTAAACTTCACCCGCCCTACTTTTACACCTTCATCTTTGTTGAATGCATAATAGACTTTTCAAAGAGACTTCAATATCGTAGGTCTGCATTATAGCTCCTATCATGAAATGGATGTGCTAAATATTGAGAGGTGTTTCATTAAAACAAGCGCGCGTGAATTGATAACACAAATACATTCTAGGCATCCTATTGTGCTTGAAAAACGCCCCCCTCATCAAAAAATGAAAGAAACAAAAACGGTAAAGCAATGCGTAATATTCAGGCTTTAAAAGATATCGCCATGGATGCTTTAAAGCCGAATAAAAAACAACCGTAAAGAAAGAAACTCGTTTCTCCTTTATATCTTTAATCTTCTAACGATAAGGTAAAAAATAAACAGAATAAATATAAAACAGAGCATTTTATAAACCCGCAAAAGACAATAAAAATGCCGATTGGCTTTGTAGCCTTATCAAAATCATCTGTTGTTCATTGCCAACCGTAGAAGTACAATGCCCTCAGTAAAGAGTCGTAATTTTTATGCCTTTCCACGCTATCTTGTTGTAAAAGATCAAATATGGTTACATTCTGTAAATTCACTCGTGTATTGTTGCTCTCTAAAAACACTTTTACAAAAGTGCTGATTGTTTAGTTTAAGCATCATTTTTTTGAAACTCGTATTTAAAATATCAGAAAAAAATGAACATAATGGCTATTTTGATTTTTATGCCACCCTCAAAGAACAAAATCTTTTAACCTAATCTACTCTGTAAACAGTCTAGTGTCCTACCGAGTAGGTTTCTCTCGTTTTCCACGCATACGATTCACTTAAACTAAAGACGCGATAAACAAGACTTAAGAATATTCACCATGCACTTCTTAAAATACTTAATGTATCAAACAGGATACCTTCACTACCCTTCAAATGACGGTATGTTACGGCATAACAGGATAAATAAAGTCATCAATTTCAATAACACGAAAAAAAAATATTATTACCGATCTCTCTTTTCTTAGCAAGAAAGATATAAAACATTTGATTTATAATGATAATTCATGTTTTTCAACTTGAATAAGAACCCTAAATACCGTAAGATTCTTTCATTTCAAATCTGTGTATATTGAATCAATCAAAATCACTTGCTTGCACCTCACAAGCGGGAAAAGCCGTGTGGAGCAAAACATCAAAGAAAGGACTAAAAAATGCCTCTTATGAACCGGCTTAAAAGCCATGGGCTGTCCACAACATTAGGAGCTAGCAAAGTGAATGATTGTGTCGGAACGCTCCTTCAAAAGCAGAAACATTTTTATTTACAAAAGTGTGTAATAACTTCAATTTAATAATAATCATGGTCACTATACAACTTTAATTCATCACGCTCTTTATCTCGTTTATTCAATTCATCACATAAAAAGAGAATTGATAAGATTAAACAGAGAATGATCATTGCAACAGAAAGATAAAAAAGTCCTTATTATTATATATAATAGCGCAATCTAATTTGTGATAAGTAGTTTTTCAATCCAAGTGTAAATTGCCTCCTTTAAGTGCAATTTTCTTATTAAGATGAAAAGCATCATTGTAAGTGAACCTATGCCTGTTGCCAAAGCTGGAAAATATGTCCACCTTTTGAAGCCATAATGAACAAATATGCAACATGGATAAGAAAATGCCGCGATTATTAAGACTATTATAGCCATTTAATATCCTTCGAGAGAACTTTGCTCGTTAAATGTCATTTGTAAATTCCTCTTGGTTGCATCATGTCATATATCGTGCGGAGCTCTATGCAAAAACGCGCTATTTGTTTAACATTTTCATCATCACCGGTCCTCATACTCGACACGAGATCAATCATTTGTGTTTTGAAACTCATGCCATTTTCACTTGAAGAATTAAGAAACTTTTTCGCGTAATCAATCATGGGGTCGGTAGAATTCATAGACATATTATAGGCCCAAATAAAATCGCTTTCTCTCCAGTTATAGTCATTACGCAAACTGCTTATGACATTGAGTAACATATCTACAAGGCATTGATTTATAATGATAATCTATCGTTATTCATATTGAATGAGAGTCCCGAATAACCTAAGATTGTCTCATTTTAAATCAGTTTATATTGCTTCAATCAAAACCACTCATTTGCACATCACAAGCGGGATGAATGTGTGGATCAAATTTGTATAAGAAAGGATTTAAAATGACACTTATGAACCGTCTTAATGCAAGATCTGTCGCAACATTGGGGGCTGGCAAATATAATGATGGTGCTGGCTTGTTACTTCATAAGCGTAAAGATGGAGGTGCTCAATGGATTTTACGGTATACCCTTCACGGACGTCGTCGTGAAATGGGCTTGGGAGCGTTGCGAGATGTCTCTTTAAAACAAGCCCGTGAATTGGCAACTGGGTGGCGTTCGGTTTTACGTGAGGGGCGTGACCCCATTAAAGAACGCAATAAACAAAAGCGTGAGGCAATAAGCAATCTCCATTATTTAAAAGACATTGCCGTAGATGCTTTTGAAAGTCGGAAAGCTGAATTAAAAGATGATGGTAAGGCTTGTGATTGGTTTTCACCTTTACGTCTTTATATTCTCCCTAAATTAGGCTGTCTACCCGTTTCAGAGATTACTCAAACAGAGATACGCAATACTCTTGCCCCTATTTGGCATACAAAAGCTGCAACAGCAGAGAAAGCATTGATACGTCTTAATCTTTGTCTTAAACATGCGGCTGCATTAGGTTTGAATGTTGATTTACAAGCAACAGAAAAAGCACGCGCGCTCTTAGGCAAACAACGCCATAAAACGCAAAATTTTCCAGCTATGGATTGGAGAAAGGTTCCGGCTTTTTATAAAACACTTTGCGAAACAACAACAATGACACAACTGGCTTTACGTTTGCTTATTCTGACAGGCGTTCGTACTTTTCCTTTATGTCATATCCATAAAGATCAAGTTGATGGCGATATATGGACTATCCCTGCTGAAAATATGAAAGGAAAGCGTGATACCACAACAGAGTTTCGCGTGCCTTTATCATCAGAAGCATTAGAAATTTTAAAACAAGCGCGCCTTTTATCACGCAATGATTTCTTCTTTTCTGCAACAGGTCGTGGTCCCCTCGCGCATAGGTGTATGGCTCAATATATGAAACGTATTGGACTTGAAGCCTGCCCGCATGGTTTTCGCTCTAGTTTACGCGATTGGCTTGCTGAAACAACCGATGCCCCCTATGAGGTCGCTGAAACTATTTTAGCTCATACGGTCGGCGGTAAAGTAGAACGTGCCTATCGTCGTACTGACTATTTAGAACAGCGCCGCCTTTATATGGATAAATGGGCGGCTTATGTCACTGGTCAATCTTAAGATATGGGGTGAATAACCCCATGATCTGTGGATAACTTTCTCTCTCTCCTCTCTCATTCGCTCTCAATTAGACTCATAATTTATCACATTAGAATTTATATGATAAAATATTGTTTTTTATAAAATAAATACCTTTCCAAGGATTCAAAGATATGGTTAATAAATGCTTATGATTTGTTTCTATTTTTTAAGAATGAAAGGATTTTAGAATGACAGAAAATGATATTCTTTTAACAGACCGTGAAAGTGCAAAATTGCTTCATATGAGTGTCTCAACTTTCCGGCGTCATGTTACCAATGGCTCTCTCCCAAAACCTTTAAAATTTGGTTTTTTATCGCGTTGGTTACAATCGGATCTTTTGAATGTCATCGAGCAAGCAAAACAGCAACGTTATAACGACGCGGCATAAAAAAACCTTGTCACGTAAGGACGGACAAGGCTTTCTCAAGCTCATCAACCTGGAGCTTTATTTGGTGTAAATTCAAAGCTTTCTCTGCTGAAGCAAGACCTAAGGTTTGCATTCAAGTTGTTCTGAATGCTTTTTACAATAAGGGCTATTTAAGCGTCTCTCAACACTTCGCTGAGGCATGACAGCACCAGGACGACATATGGGAAGATTATCCGATTTATGATTTTCACACCAATCTTGTATTGTAAAGCTAGGACGAAAACCTGATTGCGCCATACACATTTCAATACTGGCAAATTGATTCAAATCTAGCGCCACAACCTTATTAAGGTCCGGTACTCCACATTCTAAAAGTATTTTATTTCTCCATAATGCTGGAGAAAGTGAGGGAATTGAGTTAACACATCCAGTGATACTTAACAGAGCTATACAACTCAATAGTTTTAAGATTTTTTTCATTTTTCCCTCTTTCAATGGATTTATTTACAATAAAAAGGCTCTAAAGCCTGTTGATATTTTATCTCCGTTTTTCAAGACAGTTCTGAACTGAGTTGAGATGGTAAATTGAGAAAACAATCCCGACATTCCAAGTAAAGGCAAGGATGGCAGATTGTTGATCATCACAAGAAAGACTTAAGGATAGCATTCATATTGTTCTGGATGCTTTTTACAAAACGGGCTGTTTAAGCGCTTCTTGACACTGCGCTGTGGTATGACAGCACCTGGACGACAAGCCGGAAGATTCTTTCCTTGAAAATTCTCACACCACGTTCCTGCCTCTGTATCTTTATAGCGGAATCCTGATTGAACCATACAAGAATCAATGAACGCCTTTTTATTTAAACTTAACTTTCTATTTTCTGGATCCTTATCATAAGGGGTTGGCATACCACATTCTAACAAGGCTTTTCCTATCTCAGTAAAATCTGCTCCTGGCTTCTCCCACATCGCCAAAGATGATGAAGGAGTTTTATTAAACTGACATCCCACTATACTTAATAAAACTATTATACTCAGTAATTTAAACAACATGTTCATTTTTTTCTCCTTCAAGGTTTTTGTTCACGATGAGAAGGGCCATAACGCTTTTTGCATATATCACTCGCATCTCCAAGACAGGTATGGGAACTTATGGGATTCATGATCACTCTCCACCATTCTTTCCACATGTTACTGCCAGTAGGTATTGTCTCGTAAGTATAGCCATTGCCGCCAATAATTCTGCTTACAAAGTCATATCTATTCCCATCAAAGCCAATAGTGGTTTGTTTGTCATCACTCACATAACCTAACAGACCGGATGCAACTAAAACATTAAAGGCTGGTCCATAGAAATTGATATTCGTGTTGTCGGCTATACCGTGCACACCTTCTTGTTTGAAAGAATTCAGCATATTCCCCAATGACATGGTACCGCGGCTATGGCCATACTCTTCCAATCCCGTGTTACCATAGCGAGACATCAGATTTTTTGCTTCTTGTGTTGAATTGGTCAAACCCCAAAAGTTATTTTCCATAAACTTCTGGTAGCCTGCTACCAGAAGTTCTGAAATAGCAGAATCGGCTTCTGGGAACACAACAAAATAAAGCGGATTATTTTTATTCTCCGCACGTTGCTCTGCATAAACAGCGGCTTCCTCTGGTGGAGTAAAGATGCCATTAAAGGACACATGCACCTTGCCATCAGCACCCTCTTGTAAATGCTGCTTTTCTTCATCCGTTAAATAATGAAACTTAGGTATTTTTTGCCCACGAGCGTCTTCTATAGGCTCCCCATTTGCATCTATTTCATGATTGTATTGCCATTTTCATCACGGTCGACCACGGCAATGGGATGCTCTTTGATAAACATGGTTTTATAGGAGTCATCGCTGTATTTAAATCCTTCTTCCAGCAATTGTGTTGCCATTTCACGGTCTTCACCAGCTGTTTGTTCCAGCTTAGTGACATCTATTTGTGATACACCCTTATGAGCTTCAGCGGTATTACGGTTAAGGGAAGCTATGGTTTGATCAACGCCTTGCCCTGTCAATGCCTTCTGCCCTAATTCATCAGTAATGACAATGGTGCCATCGCTAATGGCAGATTTGGTATATCCTTCCCTTGAATCCTGTTGTTCTGCATGATCTAAGACATTTTTGGCAATGTTTTTAACGATGTCGTATTCGCCCATTGCACCACCCGCTGCAATGCTAATCCCATCACTGCTGGCTTTGGCACTCGCACTGTTGGTAATATCACTGGTGCTGATGCTTCCTGTGGTCAGGCTGTTTTTTTCTGCCAAGGCTGTGCTTTCAATAATACCTCCAGTCAGCGTTGTTTTATCTTTAACGGTGATCTCAAAGCCGTCATCACGGGCTTTAATGCCTGATTGTTCCACAACACTGTGATAATCGCTGGAGGATTGATCATTTTGGGAAAAGACGTTTATTGATGCACCATCAGGCTTTCCATTGCCTTTAACCCCAACAGAAACAGAGTTTTTTTTGCTGGAACTTTGTCCCGTATCACTGCGGCTGACAACGGTAAAATCACCTCCTACTTCCATTTCTACACGCTCTCCAGAAACCACGGCGCCTGCCAATGTGGTGTTTGCCCCACTCGTGGTATGAACAATGCCGGTGCCAATAAGATAGCTGTTCTTTTGTTGAACCTGTTCACTGGAACCTTCTCCTTGACTAAAAGAGATATTGCCGGTTACTTCCGTGCCACCAGTACCATAACTGGCTCCAATATTCATTGAAACGCTTTGGCTATGTTTTTGTTTGCTTTGCGTGTTTTGCGCACTTTCAAAGGTAATATGCTGTCCTGCTTCCAAGGTAATATTCCCGCTCTGTTCATCATTTGCATAAACAGGATTGGTGCCAGCGATAATATCAGCGCCAACACCATGAATGCTGCCCTTGTGGGCTTGCATATTAATAGCACGCCCTGCTTCTATTGTATCTGTCACCGCTGTGGAGACTTGAGAAGAGGCTTCTGTCTTCCCTGTCTCAAAGCCCACTGTCACACTAGCTGAAACATCAGCCATATTGGCAATAGCACCTTTTGGTGAGCCACCCTTTATCCCATTGTAAAGATCTTTGCTTTTGTTATAGAGATCATATCCCTTTAGACCAGCAATAAGACCATTGCCGATTTTGTGTTTTGTATCCCCATGACCAAAACGTTTTCCTGCATCCCTTATATCTTGTATGGTGTCTAGAATACCCACATTGACAGAACCTGTAACACCAGCAAAGAAATTTTCATGTTTTTTTTGTGTCTTAGAGATATCTTGGCTTTCCGAAAGCGTGATATTATTGCCAGCATCGATGTTCACATCACGATCAGCTAAAACATCTGCCGCTTGCATGTTCACATCACGATCCGCAGTAATCTGCACATCTCTGCGTGCTGTGATGTGCGATTGAATGGAAGCTGTTTCCCATTGATCACCGGTGTCCTTCGTGCTCTTAACCCCAACACCCAAGGAAACACTGCTGCTGCTCTTTCCAAACTGAAACCCAAAACCTTCCCGTTCTTCTACAGAGTTTGATTTATGGCTATTATGACCCACAAGCACATTGACATCACGGGCTGCGGTAAGATTAACATTTTCCCCTGCAAGATCAGAGCCCACAATTGTCACATCTTTTTTCTTGGAAATGATGTTGATCGTGCCATCCGCATTGAGAGAAGAGCCTTGATGTTCAAAACTCTCTTCATTTTGCACCTTTTCCTCACTCCCATATATCGATAAAAAGCCCTTGCCTGAACCCGCGCCAAAACCAGATGCATGTTCTTCTGAGTGGCTGCTATGGTGATTTTGCATGCCATCAATCGTCACATTTTCTGCTGTCACATTGATGTTTTGACCTGAAAGCAGATGAGAAGCAGAAATCTTGGCATCTCCTTGTGCGTCTATGTCAACGTTGCCCGTTGCACCCAGAACAGAGGAGACCGTTGTGGTGTGCAATTGAGATGTGTTGGAAGATTCCTCGTAAAAAAATCCACTTAACGACGATTGCTGTTGTTGGTCAAACTGTTCTTGGGCTCCTTTTATGAGAATATTCCCACCAGAATGAATAGAAATATCCGCTTTTGCCTGATCTTCTGCTGTTTCCTTTCCTTTGCCAGCAAAAAGCATAGACCCAATGATTGTGGTATCATTGCCAGATTCAACAGCAACCCCTTCACCCCCTGTTATGCTTGACCCCACAACTTGGCTCACATCCATCTTGTTATGCTCAGATTTACTGCTACTAAACACCCCACCGTCTTTATGGTACGACATCTCATAATGTAAGCTATCCTCTGCATTATTGATCAGGACATCGTTGCTGGCTTTCAGCCCCACCTTGCCATCAGCAGCAATGGAACTACCTGTAATGCTAAGATCATGCGGTTTGCCATCCTGCCCTGCAACAACAGTGGTATCACCTCCCGATTTTATCGAAGAGCCAACGGCATGAGAAGCTTGCATATCCACTTTCGTGTTTTTGCCCTGAAGATGATACTCCATCTCATCGTTTCTTACCCCTATTGTTACCTCCCCTTGGGCGCCAAGAGCAACATTACCTTTGGCATCTATATCGGAAGCAGCAATATGGATATCTTTTCCAGAGAGAACAGTGGTCTCTTTTCCAGAACTTAAATGAGAGCCATTGTGCAAGGCAACATGAGATGTTTCACTCCCACTCTGATTGTCCATACTGTTGCGTGTGGCATCAATCGAAACATTCTTCTCAGCTTGCAAGAGAAGTTTATCCGTTGTTTGAACATCAGAGCCTAAGATATTCAAATCTTTTCCAGAGAGAAGTGTCGTTGAGCCTCCAGAGTTGACTTCTGATTTATGATGCATGGTGGCATCACCCTGTTCATCATGGTAATGGGTTTCTGCTGAACCGATCGTCAAGTTACCTTGTTCTGTAGCCATGGCAAGATCACCCCCGGTGGTGATCCCCACCCCTGAGGCGGTTATATCTTGTTTAGCAATCACCGTTGCATTACCACCAGCAGAAAGCGCCTCGGTGTTTAAAACGGTCTCCACGCCGTCAACCGTTGTGCGCCCTGCATCCAAACGAATATTCTTCTCCGCAACTAAAACAGCATCACCACCCGCCGCAAAATGCCCCCCTTGACTAAAGATATCCCCGCCATGCACATGCAATTGGTGGTTTGCCGCAATCCGCCCTGAATTGGTTATCGTGGAATTGCTGGTATTCTGGCTGGTGATATTCACATCATCGCCCATGATCAAAGCTCCAGCAGAAACAAAGGAGGCTCTGTCTTTTTCAGGGATATAAAGCACCGGTGCGTAAACATCCATGCCCTTGACCTGTTGGCGCACATAAATCACCATCGGCGCTTCTAGGGACGCCAATTGTTCTTCACTCAAAGCCTCACCAAAGGGGAGATTGTGTGCTTTTGCATATTCTGCCCCGACATCCAGCAAGGTTTTGACTTGTTCAATGGCATCACTTCCAGGAATAAAGGAACCTTTGCCCAAACCTTGACCAACAAGATCACGCATTTGTTTTTCAATCAGCTGCTTTTCAAAATATGCATCGCCTAAGAAAA
This sequence comes from Bartonella sp. AC329YNZD, assembly GCF_042196685.1. Taxonomy (NCBI): domain Bacteria; kingdom Pseudomonadati; phylum Pseudomonadota; class Alphaproteobacteria; order Hyphomicrobiales; family Bartonellaceae; genus Bartonella; species Bartonella sp. AC329YNZD. Next base: position 73,995 of record NZ_JBHIQS010000007.1, read on the forward strand.
AAATCTCTCTATCAGGATTATAACCAATTCTGTTCAAATAATAGGCTGAGCCATAAAACTTGCCAACATCAAGGAATTCTGCCCGCGTTTCATAAATGAAATTTTGATTGGGCAGCGTGCCCCCAACCCCACCCGATTGGGGCTTTGGTAAAGGAAGCCCCTCAGAAAGTTCCCCTGCATTATTGAGATCGACTTTTTGTGTAAAGAGAGCGCCAGCCCCAGTTAAACCACTGAGCGCCTCCAGTGGATTGCCTTCAACGGTTTTTGCTTCAAAATGCGCATCCCCTGTAATCGAACTTTCCGCTGCCGTGTTATTGAGTTGATCAACCACCAAATTCAACGTGCCACCCGCTTGGACAAGACCTGGAACGCTCTCCAAAGATTCTGAGCGGATATGACGAAATTCGCCATCGGCTATATCTAAAGAAACATCGCGGCTTCCATCAGCTTTATAGCCATAACAATTGTCTGTGTCTGCTTTACAATGCATAAAGGTATTTTTATAAGCAGTTGCACCCAGATTGGTCAGCACACCAGCGTGGATATCGGCATTTCCCCCTGCTTCTATAGAGCTATAATGGTTGTCAATGGTATCAGCGTTAATGATGAGATTGCCGTGAGATTGTATCATCCCCTGAACGGTAGGTTTATGCGAAAACCCTTGCGCAACGATTTCCTCTGTCATGTGTGACCGGTTATACCATCGATACCGTTCTATATTACTGTTTGTCTTGTCATATTTCCAAGTAAATGACTTGTAGACTGTTCCATCGTTTGAAATTGCGGCACCATAAGTTTCTTCTTTGCTCGACCAAAGCTTTTTATCAAATACAAATTCTTCTGTATGAAAGACATAATAATTCGGTACATAATTTGGTAGAGGTGGATGAGTAAGTTCATCCTTAGTGTGCCCCTTTCCCCAAAGGTTGGGACCATCTTGATATAACATCCCATCACTGAGTTGATCAGAATCCTTTGGTTTTTGGAAAGAAATATCGTTATATTCCGTTTTTTCCGTGATGACAGGTGTGCTATCGGCTTCGTTTTTCAGGGTGTTGGTTTGGATATTTAAATTTCCACCAGCTTGAATAAAGCCTGCTTTGTTAACAAGCGAAAGGCTTTTTCCGCTGCCAGCCGCATTGGTAAAAAACAAATCACCCTCTGCTAAAATGGCGCCAAAATCATTGAGCAAAGCGCCATCAACTTGTAAAGCACCATTGCCCTTCACATAGATTAAACCCGTTTTGTTGTTGGTCACATTGCCCGTCACGCTAAAGGCTAAATCCTGCCCCGATGCCAATTGACCGCTATTTCCAAGCTCCCCCGTTTTGATCACGAAATCTCTGGCTGCTAAAACAGAAGTTGTCTCATCAACCATAACGCTTGGGGCAACAAAAAGAATATCTCCAGTCCCACCGCCATCTGTCACGGCTTGTAGCCGCGCATTGTGAATATCAAGGGCATTGGTGCTTTGAAAGTCTAAACCGCCATAAGCCAATTCGCTCTCTGAGACATCAATATGATCTGCAATTAAATACAGCGTTTGCGGCGTGTAAATATGAGAACGATTATTGCTTAAATCGAGAGTGTTTGCCGTCAATCTCACATCCCCCTCAGCAGACAGCACATTCTCAACACTGATCTCTCCTGATACCGATGTCAATGTTGCACTGCCATAGCCTATGACCTGATCATAATAGATGTCGTTGCCTGCAAAAATTTCAATATTGCCACCACTGGCAATCTGACCAACCTTCACCCCTTCTTTTTCTGTAATCAAAAGAAAGCCCTTTTCATCTAAAACAAGATCCCCTGAACCGCCCGTAGAAACGACACCTGTCATCAGTGTGCCTGCATCAAGGCTGCCAACCTTTAAAACAGCTTCTTCACCCGTCATCAGTGAAGAAAAGTCAACCGCCCCACCCTCAATATTTGCCTTGCCATAGGCTAAAAGTTGCCCAAAATGAACGGGAGCATTTGTTGCTGGTTGTGCTTGAATGGCAACATTTTGATGCGACAGAATTGTTTGAGAAACAGATAGCCCGTTATGAGAAACCAGGGTGATATCTCCTGCTCCATAAACACTTTCAGCAACAATCGCACCTTGACTGCTCTGGAGATCAACATCCCCTTGGGTGCCAAGAACAATAACACCAGCAGCACCCGTTGCCGCCATATCAACCCCACCGGCTAAAAAATGGGCTTGTATATCACCACCGGCATGCGCCTTGAGCTTCCCTTGCGCTAAAACAATCCCCTCAAGCTTCAAGTCTCCGCCCGATTCAAGAGCCATATCAGCACCTGACCCTAGCCCTGAAACTTGAAGTGTCTGGCGCGAAGACAGCTCCATATCGCCCCCAGAGGTTGCCTTACCGGCAATCGATAAAAGCCCATCCTTCGCCTCTATTTTCAAATGACCCTCAGCGCCAACCGTTTCTAACGTCACATCCTTATGGGCGGCAATATCAATATGTTTTTTCGAGGTGATGTGTTTTGCCAATACGCTCTGGCTTTTCGATTTGAGGACAACGCCCCCATGACCAAAAACATTCTTCAACGAGATTTTCCCATCAGCAGAAAGATGCAACTGCCCCGCATTGGCTGCCATATCATGGCGCATGCGAACCCCAACACCTTTTTCGGTTGCCACAAGTTTAATCTGATCCGCCTGTAGAGCCCCCAAAGCAGAACCATCTATCGCATATTCCGGTTTACCGGTAATATCGGTCAGTTCTTTCATTTCCCGTGAAGCATAATCAAAGTGACCCGTCCCTGCTGTCACTCCAATTTCTCTTCCCGCAACAGCTCCTTCAAAATGCACTGTGCGTGAGACAATATCGACAATATCAACCGCCCCTTGGCCAGAGAAAAAATTGGCTCCCTTGGCGCCAAAGGTGATGTCCCCACCTCGCACCTCAAAGCCTTTCAAAAAACCGCTCGCATCAATTTCGGGAACACCTGTGGTTAAGGTCGCATGGGGCGTATTGATAAAGCCACAACCATCACAGCTTATCCCATTGGGATTGGCTATAATCACATCGGCTGGGCTTCCAAAAACCTCTCCTGGACCATTCAAGGCACTGCGCTTGCTGCTGGTCACTTCATTTAAAATCACTTTCGCCGAACCCGTGAGGCGCAAATGCGGATTGCCCGGCATAATGCCCCCCAACTGCGATTGCCCCACTTCTTGTGCATGATTGTTCCAAATCACACCTGCATTGCCAATATTAAAATCGTAATATTTATTGTGTGATAAGCCCTTGCCATTGGGGGTAACAATATCAATCGAGGGAACCCCATTGGGCACTGCCACTATATCTGGACGATGGGCGGCATTCGCGTTAGGATCCACAGTAATTTGTGCCTGTAACGCTGAAGGTGCTAACAAACAAGAAAAACCAAGTCCCCCAAATAAAACCTTTTTGAGCATCGTACTGGAGACTAAAACACCTAATAAAGCTGCTCTTTCTGCTCTCTTCTCATATCTCATACTTTAACTCCCCAATAAAAAACGCTTAAAGTTCCATTGTTAATGTCATAAAAAATGTTCCTGATTTTTTATGCTTAACTGTGCTCCAAAAAATACTGGAATAACTGGCATCAAGAGAGACCATGCCTCCCGCAAGCTTGACACCTGCTGTCCAACCGGCAAGCTGGTCACTCTTAATCCCATAAAAAGCTTGCGAAAACACACGCCCATAATCCAAACCAACATAAGGGCGAAGTTCACCAAAAACCTTTTTGAAGGTCGCGTGATTGTTCCACGGAATGGTGCGTAGCAACAAATCATTCCGGCTAAAAAAACCGTTATTGCCAAAAAGCAAACTCTCACGCGTGCCACGAACATTGGAAGCGCCCCCCAACGAAATCTGTTCAGCCCCCAATAAATTATGTGGTGAATATTGACCACTCAAAAGATTGCTCAGTATAAAGTCCAAGCCCCCTACCTTAAAAGGCGTCATGACACTAAGCGTACCGGTAAATTTGGCAAATTGTGGCTCCGCATCCCCTGCCCCTGGCGCATGTTTCTTTACTGAATGAAACAAAGGGAGCCCTTGCAAATAACTCACATCAAAGGTCCAAGTCCCACCCAACATCTGGCGAGAATGCGAAATCCCAAAATTGGCGACACTATATTGACGGCTGCCCACTTCAATCTTATTACCAAGGAGGTAATTGTTGGTTCTTTTATAAGAAAGACCCAAATTCAAAGTTGTAAGGGAAACACTATCACGGTAAAGAACCCTGCTTGTACTGGCGTGCAACTCACTGGAATCCCCCGTCGTCTCAATATCGGTAAAATTGCCAGGGATTATGCTTTGGTAATTATAAACAGTGCCATTCAATCCAAAGGTCCAATAACCATACGGAATACTCACACTCGCTGAAATGTTATTACTATGTCCTTCTTGCTTGCTCCCACCCCAATAATCTAATTGACTGCGTTGATAGTTAAAATCCCACGCATCATTCATCCCTAAAATATTTTCTACCCTCAAGCCCGCACTATAACGCGCATAACCCGTGGAAGATTGTCCCATATTGTCATGAGAAACAGTAACCTTGAACGTTTTATCGGGATGATTGTTAATATTGACAATGGTGCTCCCTTCTTCACGCCCTGGAAGAAGTTCGCTTTGAGCGTGCGCTGAACTCAAACGGTTGATCTGATCAAGCCCCTGTTCAATATCGCGCATGTTCAAAACATGACCTTGAAGCCCAGGAAAAGCACTCCATACAACATTATTATAACGAGACGTCGGTGAACCATTATAGTAAATCTCTGAGAGCTTGCCCTCAACGACAACAAATTTGAGCGTCTTGCTGTTTTTGATATCTTGATCAGGAATGTAAAAACGCGCCGTTACATAGCCTTGATCCAAATAAACTTTGGTTAACTGCTTGATTAAAAGCTGGATATCAAAAAGACCAATACATCTTCCAACATAAGGCTCTGTTACGGCTGATATAAAGCGTTTTTTGACATGATGCACTCCCTCAACAACAACAGCATGAATGGGAAAACATTGCTTCCCACCCAAAAGCATTTCTGGATTTTGCTCTGAAGGCGTCTTGATCCTTTTAGGCGTTAAAGACTGTAATTTCTCAATTCTTTCTAATTGCTGCTTTTCTGAATACCTACGAGAAAAATTATCGGTTGGGGAATGAAAAATAGCTGAGGAGCGCGCATAAACACTTACACCTGCAAACAAGCCAAAGAAAACAACAATGGCACGAAAAATTCTCAAAAGAGAACTTTGGCGTAAAAATACACAAAACAATACAGACTGCCCCCGCTTTGCACTATTCATGAAGCACTCTTTAAAAGAACTTCATGAACCTTTGATAACACCATTCAAAATGGGTATTATCCTATGAAGATTTCTAATAACAGGGCCCATCTCTGTATTCAAAAACAATCCGCACCAAAACCCTGCTTTATTTTAACTGCTGAAGATCTCTCCCCCACATTTATATAAAGAAACCTCTAAACAAAACTGTTTATCCCGTCAATGGTTAATACATCAATATCCCCATAAATATAAAGGATAAATTTGCTCAACCATATCCCCTTGCATTCATAGAATGAACCTTCAAAGGACGCCTCATCTATGAGTTTTAGAGGTTTTGAAGGTTTGAGAAATCTTCAAAACCTATCTATAAAACCTATCAAAGCACATAGTTCATTTGTCTTTATGAATACGTGAAACGAACAGCAAATTTCACTATTTTGCTGATTTTACCTCATGTCATAGGCTGTGGATAAGTAGCCTTTAATAAAATTTCTTTTTAAGCAGGTTGTGGGTCTTTAGTGCCCTTTTTTTATTTTATTATTGCTATTTGTTTTAAATAGATCTAGCAAATTCTATTTAAAGTTTTTTGACACCGATAGATCAACGCTTATAAAGCGGTGGGGTTTTATTATAAATGCTTCAATCTCATAACAAACCACTGACATTACGCTCTCTGTTACAATCCTACCGTGATCATACAGAAAGTGCGCGCGATAGAGGAACTTCTTTTGAAAAGTTTGTAATTGCTTATTTGACGCAAGACCCTCTACAATGCCAAGAATACGAAAAGGTTCAAACCTATTGTGAATGGGCAAAAGAGCATGGGGAAGATGGGCGTGATATTGGCATTGATCTGGTTGCTAAAATTCGTGATGAAGAAGGATATGCCGCTATTCAATGTAAGTTTTATAGTGCAAATCATCAGATCAAGAAAGAAGATATTGATAGCTTTATTGCTGCCTCGGGAAAAAAGATCTTCACACGCCGTATTCTGGTTGATAGCACCGAAGGTAATTGGAGTAACAATGCCGATCTCACCTGTGAAGGACAAGGAGTCCGCATTCAACGGATTAATCTTTTTGATCTGGAAAACAGTCAAATAGATTGGTCAACCTTTGAAAGCAAAGGGGAAGCTACTCTTAAGAAAAAAGAACCAAAAAAGCTTTTAGATCATCAACAAGAAGCGCTTAAAGCTGTTTGTGACGGTTTACAAGAAGCAGACCGTGGCAAGCTGATTATGGCGTGTGGAACGGGAAAGACCTTTACCAGTCTGAAGATAGCAGAAGCTCTTGCTGGTCAAGGTAAACATGTTTTATTCCTTGTCCCCTCTCTTTCTTTAATGTCACAAACAATAAGAGAATGGACAGCAGATACAGAGATACCCTTGCGTTCCTTTGCGGTGTGTTCTGATACACAAGTTGGCAAGCGTCGTAAAGCCCAAGATGATGCTGCCGAACTCGATGTCTCGGATCTCGCTCTACCAGCAACAACAGATTCTCAAAAGCTTGGAGAAAAAGCCAATAAGGTTTCTCCTGATGCCATGACAGTGGTCTTTGCTACCTACCATTCGATACAAGTGATTTCGGATGCGCAAAAAAAGTATGATTTACCCGAATTTGATCTGATCATTTGTGATGAAGCACACCGTACCACTGGAGCTGTGTTAGGAACAGACAAGAGTGAATCTGAGTTTATCAAGGTTCATAATAATAGCCTTATTCGGGGCAAGAAACGTCTGTATATGACAGCAACACCTCGTATCTTTAGTGATAATGCCAAAAAACAAGCTAATGAGATTGATGCTGTTCTGGCTTCTATGGATGATGAAGAGCTTTATGGAAAAATCCTTTATTCTTATAGTTTCTCCCATGCTGTAAAAAATGGACTTTTAACGCCTTACAAGATTATCGTTTTAGGTGTTGATGAAGGAGAAGTGAGTAAATCTATCCAGCATCTGATGACAGATAAGAATTATGAACTTATTCTTGATGATAGAACAAAGATCATGGGTTGTTATCAAGCTCTTACCAAAATGGATCTGAAAATTGATCTTGGGGATGATACAAGACCCATGCATCGGGCTTTGGCTTTTTGTAGAGATATTGATACTTCTGAACGCATATGTAGAACATTCAACAATGAAGAAGTTAAGAAAGATTTACGTAATCTTCATGAAAACCATAAAAATATTCCCCTTCTTAACTGTCAAGCAGATCATATTAATGGAAAATCTGGTGCCAAAAACCGTACGATAAAACTTGATTGGTTAAAAGAAGATGCGGGTGAGAATGTCTGCCGTATATTAACCAATGTAAGATGCCTTTCAGAAGGTGTTGATGTTCCTTCCCTTGATGCGGTTATGTTTTTACACCCGCGTAAAAGCCAAGTGGATGTGATACAGGCGGTAGGACGTGTGATGCGTCGTGCAAAAGGCAAAAAGATGGGCTATATCATTTTGCCGGTTGGTGTTCCTGCTGGTGTTTCACCAGAAGAGGCATTAAAAAACAATAAGAGATACAGTGTTGTCTGGCAAGTTCTCAATGCTTTGCTTGCCCATGATGAGAATTTTAGTAAAACCCTTAACCAGATGGTCTTAGGGCAAGACGTAAGCTCTATCATCGACATTGTTACAGTTTCTAAAAAGACCGAATTAGAGAATGTCACCACGGTTATTGACGAAATCCCGCTCCACGAAAAATCAGAAAAATCCGGACTTTGTATTGGGACACAAGCTCATGAACCGCAACATAGTCATAGCGTAACAGGAAGATTACCCTTTTTTGTTGAGTTTCCCAATGCTCTCAAAACACTGATTGTTAAAAAATCTACTATGAGTGATTATTGGGGCATTTGGGCGAACAATGTTGCTGAGATTGCACAAAACCATATCACACGCCTTCAAACTCTGCTTTCTGATCAAACAAGCGGAGCTTATCATGCCTTTGATGCGTTTTATAAGGAATTAAAAAACAACTTAAACAGTGAGATAAAGCAAGAAGAAGCGATTGAGATGTTAGCGCAACATCTTGTAACGCGCCCCGTGTTTGAAGCTTTGTTTGAGGGCAATGAATTTGTGCAAAACAATGCCATTTCGCAAGCAATGGAAAAAATCTTAACAGAACTCGATAAAACCAATATTGAGGAAGAATCCAAAGAATTACAAGAGTTTTATGACAGCGTAAAGTTCCGTGCCTCTGGCATTACAGAACCACAGGCAAGACAAAATCTTATTATCAAACTTTACGAAGATTTTTTTACCAAAGCTTTTAAGAAGACAACGGATAGGCTTGGCATTGTTTATACCCCCGTTGAGGTTGTCGATTTTATCATTCATTCTGTTGATGATGTGTTGCGTAATGAGTTTGGAAAAAGCTTGGGGTCACGGGATGTCTCTATTCTTGACCCTTTCACTGGAACGGGTACCTTTATCACAAGGCTTTTACAATCAAATCTCATAAAACCAGAGGATATGGAATATAAGTTCCGTCATGATATCCATGCCAATGAGATTGTTTTACTGGCTTATTACATAGCAGCCATTAACATTGAATCGACTTATCATAGTTTGAAGAAAAGAGAGTATATTCCTTTCAAGCATATTGGCTTAACCGATACGTTTCGAATGCTTGAAAAGCAAGATCTGATGAAAGGTTTACTAGAGGAAAACAGTGAATATTTAGAACTTCAGAAAAACCTCAATATTGAAGTTATCTTCGGCAATCCTCCTTATTCCGTGGGGCAAAAAAGCGAAAATGATAATGCAAAGAACAGTCCTTATCCCATATTAGATGAACGTATCCGTAAAACTTATGCTGCTCAATCGAAAGTAACGAATATACGAGCACTTTATGACAGCTATATCCGTGCCATTCGTTGGGCAAGTGACCGTATTAGTAATGCTGGGGTAATAGGCTTTGTTTCTGGTTCTGGTTACATAGAAAAGCCAACAATGGATAGCTTACGAAAATCTTTAGCCAAAGAGTTTACGAGTATTTATGTGCTTAATTTACGGGGGGATCTTCGCAAAAATATGTTAAGCAATGGAGTTGCTCAAGAAGGTGAAAATATTTTCGGCAATGGTAGTATGACGGGTATTGCGGTAACGCTATTTATCAAAAATCCCAATGCTTCTGGAGATTGTAAAATTTACTATCATGATATTGGTAATAATTTCACGACAAAAGAAAAACTTACAGCTCTTGAATACTTTGGTAGTATTGATGGCATTACACGTGAACAAAGTTGGCAAATAATCACGCCGGATGAACATGGTGATTGGATAAATCAACGTGATGAGAGTTTCAAAACATTCCTAGCCCTAGGTGATAAGAAAAGTCATGGTAAAAAGCTGTTTGAAAATTTTTCTCGCGGTATTATGACGAGTCGTGATGCTTGGACATACAACTCAAGCCCTGAAGCTCTAGCGAAAAACATGAGTAATATGATTGCCTTCTATAACAGTGAAGTGGAACGTTTTAATGATACTTATGCACACACTGACCGTAAAATACATACCAATGTTGTAAATAATTTTGTAAATTCAGATGAAAGTAAGATAAGTTGGAGCCGTGGACTTAAACAAGAGTTGACAAAAGGAAAGTTTTTTGAATTTGAAGAGACATGCCTCATACCAAGTCTGTATCGTCCTTTTACACAACGATGGCTTTATTATAATCGTACCTTCAATGATATGGTTTACCAAATGCCGCGGATATTTCCTATAGAAAAAGCGGTTGAAAATAAAGTGATACAAGTTTCTTCTGTAGGAGCAAGAAGTGGATTTTCTATCTTGATGTCTAAAAATGTACCTGATGTGAGTGTAATAGATACAGGTCAATGCTTTCCACGCTATATTTACAAAGATGATACGGTTTCAAAAAGTAAAAATGAAAAACAATCCCATTTATTTTTAATTTCTACAGAAGAAAGTAAAACAGCTGGTTTACAGAGGCGTGATGCCATTACTGATGAAGGATTAGCACATTTTAAAGCTGCTTATCCGAATGAAATAATCACTAAAGATGATTTGTTCTATTACGTTTATGGTCTTTTGCATTCGGAAGATTACCGTGCTCGTTATGCTGATAACCTCTCTAAAGAATTGCCTCGTATCCCTTGTGTAAAGAATGCTGAAGATTTTTGGAAATTTGTGACAGCAGGACGTGAATTGGGTCATTTGCACGTGAATTATGAAACTGTAGAACCTTATCCCGTGACCTTTAAAAAGGGTAATCCAAAATTAACTGACATCTCTAATCCCGAAAAATTCTATTATGTAACTGAAATGAAATTCGCAAAAGCAGGTAAAGAGAAAGATAAAACCACTGTTATCTACAATAGCAATATCATCATGACGGATATCCCTCTTGAAGCTTATGAGTATATCGTCAATGGTAAACCCGCTCTTGAATGGGTTATGGGGCGTCAATGTGTAAAGACCGATAAAAAGAGCGGCATTGTCAATGATGCCAATCGCTATGCTGTTGAAACCATTGGCAATCCTGCCTACCCTATAGAGTTATTTCAAAAGGTTATTACCGTAAGTTTAGAAACAATGAAAATCGTAAAAAAACTACCAAAATTGGAAATAAGAGAAACTGAATAACTTATAAAGCATGCTCACATAATGGGTATGCTAAATTCACAAGGGGTATAGAGCTTATAACCATAATCTATACCTCTCTTGTTAAGTTGATTAGATACAATCTCAAAAAGACAGTTTATATGCGTTATTCTAAAAAGAAGAAACTTGCACTTTTAGATACTCTTATTTGGATTGCTTTAAGACTTTTAAGAAACCCTATCTAAAGTGAATTAGATTTTTTTACATTGCCTTTAAAAGATTATACCGTAATCTAAAATGATAGCTTTATTTAAAGAGAGCTATGTATATTCATTTTCTTATATTACTTATAGGTTTTGTAGGTTCTTAAAACCCCCAAAACACCTACAAAACCCTCTTAAATATATATTAAAGGTTGTATTTATGTTTTGTGTTTAATATAGGTTGTTTATTTAGATCATTAACGCATTGAAATATAATAATTTTTATTTTTTATTGAAAAAAATATATAAAAGGGGCGTAAAAAGCACCTCCAAAAACCCCTAAACCTCCAAAACTCATAACCATAATGGTCTTGATAGTATTTCATATGAGTTACAAACTATCTTTTGAAAGGCTTTAAAGGAGCATATGCTTTTCATAAAGCACATTTTAATCACTCACTAAAATAATCTATTTTGTCGGTTCAATTTACTGACACATAACTGACAAATATATATTATGAATTGAATTTATGCGTTGTCTTTTAATAAAGGTTGCATCATTAAAATTATAACCTATTGAAATATAATGTTTTTAATTTTCTCTCATTTAAAAAAAATAATAGAGGGTCTAAAAAGAACTGACAAAGCTGACACAACTGACAAAAGCCTATTAAAAGGGATTTTACTGATCTCTATAATTATCAATCTCTCTTTAGATATTTTCATAACAAGCAATAAATCACAATTATTCTATTTATCGCTTCTCTTATGAAAATGAAAAATGATGCCATGGCTATAAAACATATAACAGTTATAAAGAATGCGTAAAAACAGTAGCTTTATTTGAATAAAGCAAAAATGCAAATGAATGCGTTGGTTATAAGAGCGCGGTGCATATTAAGGTTGTTTAAATTAGAGCCCCTTATAAACAAAATTCACAAAAAAATTAAAATTCATTTAGTGACAAAATTGATAGGTTATAAAGTTTAAAATATGCATTATGAGAGCGTTTCTAAATATTATAAATGTATAGATTCAAAAAATACGCAGTCGTTTCACAAAGACCGTAATATAGCTTTAAAAGCACATAAATATAAAAGAAGCAATTAATAGGCATAAGATATTATCAATACATAACGTATTTAAAAAATACAAAAAAATATCAAAAAAGATAAAGTATTATTTGACAATAAATACGTATTTTGTTATATAAATAATCAAGTGATTAACAAACACTAAAACAGATAGCGAAGAGGTTACGATAAACCTAATCCTGTTATAAAAACTGACTATCTTTTATGCTTTTGTTAGCATATATGATGATTATGTCGGGTGTAGCTATGTTATACAATACCCTTCGCGAGGGAAAAGCATAGCAACGGACTATCTGCCGTGTTTGTTAGCGCCCGGCGCCCTTATGGGCTGTCAATAACAAACTTTTAAACAGATAGGTTTTAAATATGACAAATTCAAAAAACACCCCCGTTATCTCTTCCATTTCAAATGAAACTGCATCTGTTAATAAACAACAGCCTGCAAAAAAATATGAACTTACTAATGAAAACCGCGTTGTTAACGGTGTGACTTTACACCGCATTAAAGCTTTAAGAGATTTTGATGATGTTAAAGCTGGGAACCTCGGCGGCTTTATCGAAAATGAAAGCGATCTATCCCATGATGGCAATTGCTGGGTTTATGATGATGCTATGGTTATCCAAGCAAGCGTTTCCGAAAATGCAAAAATACGCAATAATGCCTGTGTTGTGAATTATGCTAGGGTTTATGGTAATGCTGTGATTAGTGATAAGGCATGGGTTTTGAGTGATAAGGCACATGTTTATGACAATGCAGTCATTAATGGCAATGCAAAAATTGGTGGCTATGTTTTTGGCAATGCCGTTGTGAGTGATAATGCCGTTATTACTGAGGGGGCTCTTATTTACGATAATGCCCATGTATATGAAAATGCTCAAGTGAGTGGGCTTGTGTTTAATGATGCCCATGTCTACGGTAAATCACGCCTTGCTGCGTGGTCAAAAGCTTATGGCAATGCTCATGTTTTTGATAAGGCTATAGTTTATGATGGGAGCAATATTTATGACAATGCCAAGGTTTTTGGCTCGGCGCGTGTTGGTCCTTTTGCAAAAATTCATGATAATGCTCATGTGAGTGGAAAAGCACAAATTTGCCAATTTACAACGATTTATGGCAATGCTGTGCTTAAAGAAAATAAGAAATTTTCTGAAGATGTCTGTGGTGCTGATCAGGATATAAATAAAGTTGCGTAAATAACGCGCGGGCGCGGCGGGGGCGCCCCTCTTTAAACATTTCATTCTAAAATTCAAATCTATTTATAAAGGAATTGTGCTATGCAAAAAAGTTTGCACTCACAAATGAGACACGTGTATTTAATAATCAAACTCTTTATTGCATTCGGGCTTTAATAGATTTTGATGATGTCAAGGCTGGTGATTTAGGGGGCTTTATTGAAAGTGAAAACAACCTCTCGCATGATGGCAATTGCTGGGTCTATGATAATGCTCTTGTTTTAAATCCTGCCCATATTTATGAAAATGCCAAGGTTTTTAATAAGGCTATTATAATGGGCTTTGTTTATGGCAATGCTCATGTATGTGACCATGCCCGCGTTTATGCAAATGCTCATGTTTATGACAATGCGCATCTTTCTTATAATGCTTGGGTTTATCATCAGGCGCGGGTTTATGGCAATGCAAAAATCTCTGGTTATTTCATGGTCATAGGTAATGTCTATGGCAATGCAAGATTAAAAAGAGACAGTGATTTATATTGGGTTCCCATAAATTGTGAGGTTTATGAAAACGATACCGTTGTAAAGATTATTGAAAATAACGCTGCGTAAATAATGGCGCGGGCGCGGCGGGGGTGCCCCTCTCTCAATTTTCCATTCCAAATTTTATCAAACGTTTATCACATTAGATTGTGAGGGTATCTCTATGTGCAAAAAATATGAATTAACCAGTGAAATCAAAAAAATCAAACATGCTCTTACTCGAAATATTATAAGCCTTTATCGCATTAAAGCTTTAAAAGATTTTGATGATATAAAGGCGGGGTCCTTAGGCGGCTTTATTGAAAAGGAAGTTAACCTATCCCATGATGGTAATTGCTGGGTCTATGATGAGGCTTGTGTCTATGGTCATGCAAGGGTGTATGATGATGCAAAAATACGGCATTATTCGCAAGTCTGTGGTCAAGTTTATGGCAATGCTGAGGTCTATGGAAAAGCTTTTATCTCTCAATATGCTAAAGTTTATGACCATGCTTTTGTCTATGGCAATGCTCATGTTTATGGCAATGTTTATGGGTATGCTCATGTGAATGGTAGTGCCCGCATTCTTGCTGATGCTCATATTTATGACCATGCGCATGTTTCTTATGATGCTACGGTTTTTAGTTATGCACGCGTCTATGGTCATGCCAAGGTTTGTGGCTCTGCTTGCATTTATAGCCATGCAAAAGTTTATAATTATGCTGTTATTAATGGTCGTGCTAAAATTTATGGCAAGGTTTATGGAAATGCTTGTGTGAGTGGCTCTTGTGAGATTTATGGCTCTGTTTATGGCAATGCTAAAATCTCATATTGTGCAACGATCTGGGGGCGTGTTTATGGCAATGCAAAAATCAATAAAAAAAGCAAAGTAAGGTTGGTTCCAAAAAATTGTGAGGTATATGAAAGGGATAATGTTGTCAATATAACTGATAAAACAGAATAAAGAACGGCGTGGGGGGGCTTTTAATAGGATAACTCCATCATAAAAGATAGCATTCATAAAAGAAAGCCGTGCCAAGTGATATGACGCGGCTTTCAAATAACGATTATAATGATAAAAAATAATCATCCACAATGGAGTAATGAATGCATATATACAAAACGTATCATATTGCAAGCGCTCTATGAGAGATATGAAAA